>JAGIAP010000100.1:0-6566 GCA_017744805.1 Chitinophagaceae bacterium
CAGGGCGCGTTCGGGACTTGCACCCTAAAGTTTGCGCCCGTGCCGGGCGCACCAACAGAAAAGGCGCCGGAAACCCCGGCACCTTTCATTCTTAACAAAACAACACAAGAGATTTTAAGCAGTAAGTAGTGGTTGTTCGTCAAGAAGCTGTTGCAGTTTCTATTTTGTATCGTTGATTCTCCTTTCTAAAATTTATAGATCGCGGCCACCAGGAAACTGGTGGTCGATTTTGTTGGCGTAAGGTCTTTATCGTAAAAAAGATCCTTGTTCGCATTATCGAACCTGATCTCAGGAATGAAGGTGAACCCATCTACCTTGAAATTGGCAGAGAGCGTAGTGGCAAATACAGAGCCTCCTTCAGGGGATGCCGCATACACTTTCAACCGGTCCTTATCATCGAAATATTCTCCACGAAGCGTGAGGCCAAACCAGGGTTTGGGATCCAGGTTCAGGTAGAGTGCAGATCCCCACCATTTTTTCGAGTCTTCATTTTTGGTACCATCCCACAATTTGGTGCTATTGTAAGTGGCATTGAAACCGATATTGAACTTGTCGCTGATCTTTGCAGTGGCCACCAGATCCACCTGGTTCACTTTTGTGGTATCCGGCTGTTTGCCACCAACATAGTTCAGGTAGAATTTCAGGTCCTCGGTGGGCGCAATGCTATACTGGGCGATGATGAATTTCTTATTGATCTGATCATCCGGAGGGATACGATAATCCGTTGCATTGGCTACACCGATCATGAAACCATGTTTACCTTTGGTCAGTTCCGCCTTCAGACCTGTATGGGAGAAAGGACCATTGGTAAACATATAGCTCATGCTGTAGTTGCGGTTAAGATATGGGTCAAGAACTTCGTATCCGACATGTGTTCCCCAGGAGCCGGCCGTGAGTTTCAGCCAGTCGGTAGGGGAATAAGAAATATAGAGTTGTTTTACGGCAGCCAGTAATGTGCCTTTATCGTTGTAGGCAAATTCTTCTGCACGTGTACCAAATCCGAGATCGGCCACGATGCCTACTTTTCCGGAAGTATGCTCCAGTTTCAGAGAAGCCATGCCCAATGCGAAACTGTTATGAGAGCCCGTGAAAGAAGTATAGTTGTTGTAACCCACAGCCTTTGTGGGTTTTGCAAAATTGTACCTGTAATAAACATCAGCATAGCCGGAAATAACAGTTGCTGGTTTAGGTTCTTCCGGGGCGGAAGCAGCCTGCGTTGCGGGCGAGGTGGTGGGAGCTGAGGCTTCCTGTGCGATCGCAGGGATAAAACAAGCCATAGCAAGGCCTGTTGCAAAAAATTTTTGTAACATTGCGATAGATTTTAAGTGTTAAAGGAAAAGGGTACGGCGATCAGCGTGTTCCAGACGCTGTTCAACCACCGTACCTTTTTCTATTTAATGGGCTTCCGTTTCAATAAGTTCTTCTTCCTTGATATTTCCATTGCTGTGCACCAGCAAAGTTCCCTGCAGGTATTTCTCGTTATGCTGTGTAGCATCGAGACCGAGCTCTTCTTCTTCAGAAGTGACACGTAAAGGGAGAATGAAGTTGATGAATTTGAAGATGAGATAAGATACAACGAAACTATAGGTAACTGCAATCAGCATGCCTTTCAGTTGCGTGAACAGGAAAGAGCCATTACCCAGCCAGAGGCCGTCAGCACCAGCACCATTCACCGCTTTGGTAGCAAATACACCTGTCAACAGCATACCCACCATACCACCTACACCATGACAGGGGAATACATCCAGTGTATCATCGAGTGTTGATTTTTGTTTGTAGAAAACAGCAATATTGGAAACCAGTGCAGCCACTACACCAATGGTGATGCTTTGGGGCACAGCTACAAACCCTGCAGCCGGCGTAATGGCCACGAGGCCCACCACTGCACCGATGCAGAAACCTAATACAGAAGGCTTCTTTCCACGGATCACGTCAAAGAACATCCAGCTCAGGCCCGCAGCAGCGGCAGCAGTATTGGTAGTGAAGAAGGCCGATACAGCCAGGGCATTGGCAGCGAGGGCAGAGCCGGCATTGAATCCGAACCAGCCAAACCAGAGCAGGCCTGTACCGATCAATACGTAGGGGATATTTGCAGGAGGGATCTCTCTATGTTCTTTGTGAACTTTGCGGCGTTTCAATACCAGCGCACCAGCCAGCGCAGCCATGCCCGCAGAGATATGCACTACGGTACCACCGGCAAAATCGAGCACCCCCATCTTGAAGAGAAAGCCCTCGGCGTTCCAGGTCCAGTGGGCCAGCGGCGCATACACCAACAAGCTGAAGAGTGCAATGAAAAGGATATAAGACGTGAAGCGGATACGTTCCGCCACGGCGCCCACCACCAGGCCGGGCGTGATGATCGCGAACATCAATTGGAATACAGCAAACAAGGAACGGGGAATGGTGCCCCAGGGTTCCCCCGAAGCTACTCCTTTAAAGAAAAAATGGGCTGTGGGATCACCGATGAATCCGGCGCCACCAATGCTGGGCCCAAAACAAAGGCTGTACCCAACCAACACCCATAGTACGCTAACGACGCCTGCGGCAGCTACGCTCTTGATCATGGTGGAGATCACGTTCTTCCTGTGCACCATGCCTCCATAGAAAAAGGCAAGGCCAGGGGTCATCAAAAACACCAATGCCGCAGCAACAAGCACCCATGTGATGTCCGCGGCATTATATTGCCCCTTTGTATCCACGAAGTCGGGAAGCGCAGGAACGAATATGGCAGCTACTGCCACTCCTGCCAATACAAGGAATGGAGCTACCGATTTGATCGTGATCTTTTTCATACCAGTTGATTTTAGTGTTGTTATTAAGAATATTTCTATATGTGTTATTCATATAAAAATACCATTAAAACACTTTCAAATCAAGCTCACAATTTATATTCTAAATATAAATAATATTAACATTTATTAGTTTTTACTGCATGAAAACAATGATCACAGTTGAATTCTATAGATTTTTCAATAGAGAAAAGCAAAAACATGCTCTAATTGCATGTCGTCTAAAAAAAGTTTTTTTCAACTATTTTTTCAAATGCCATTATTATTGAATGCGGGGCTTATTACATTGAATGATACCGCCGGGGAAGCGGATACCGGATAAGCCCGGGAAGGCATTTTTACATTGATTGGGATATAAAAAGTGAAATGCAAGCAATCATCTACCCGGGTAACTTCCAGGTCTTCGTTGTACAATTTCCGGAGCCGGGCCTCGATATTCCGTAGCCCCACTCCCCTTGTCTTGAACATCTGGCGCAGGTCTTTCATCTGCACCAAACCCGTATTACTCACCCTTACCATCAATCGATGGCTTTGCCGGGTGAGCGACAATACGATCACCCCTCCTTCCACCGAAGGTTCGATCCCATGCTTCAGGGCATTTTCCACCAGGGGCTGGAACAACATAGATGGCACCATCACCTCTTCAAGCCCCTCTTCCAAATGCACTACCACCCGGAGACGCTCACCAAAGCGATGCTGCTCCAGCGATAGGTAGGTCCTGATAAATTCCATCTCCTGCCGCAGCGTGACCTTATCTTCCTGCGAAGCCATCAGCGCATACCGGAACACATCCGCCAGCCTGGCGATCAGCTCGCGCGTGAACTCCTGCTGTGCAGGCACCGATCCACTGATACTATTGAGGGTATTGAAAAGAAAATGAGGTTGTATCTGTGCCTTGAGATGAGCGATCTCCGTTTCATAGGCGATCTTACGCAATTCTTTTTCGCGCCTGTTCTGCTCTTCCCTTTGCCTGAAGTAGTGAAAGAGATGCAGGAAAGAAAAGGCCTGCACATAGAAAAGTATATTATGCCAGAGGTTTTGCAATACCTGGCTGCCGGTCATCACAGGGATCCCGACAGACCGGTTGTAGAACACATACCCCAGCAGCCAAACGCCGTAGTATACCGCCGCCGTAAGCACATGCAGCAATACCCTGGTTTGCCAGTTCAAAAACCTGAACACCCTGAAATGCAGCCACCAGCCCGGGATACAGGCCAGGGCCATGAAGAGGAAATCCATCATCACCTCCCTGAATACCGATCCGGGGAAATGGAAATGCACCAACTGGGGCATGGCATAAATGAACTCGGTGATGGCAATGGTCACCACCAATACCACAGGCTCTTTCCAGGTAACGGGGGCATAAATTCTTTCATCTTGTTTCATGGCTAATATTTCATACGCAGATCGTGCAGCAGGGTCAATACAAATGTAAATGCTGCCAGCTCCGCATACTAATTTGCGGGGTACCACTCCCACTTTTCCGACATAGGTCAGTTTTTTCATAACTTACCTTCATCATTAATCACCAATCATGAATCCTTTTGAACCAGTATTGAATTGGCTACGCAGCCGGAATATAGAGCTGAACCGTCGGGAAATGGCGCTGATCAGGCAATACACCGTACAGAGGACCGCGAAAGCGAAAGAGATCCTGATGGCACAGGATGAAAGGGTACATAAATTTTACTTTCTCAACAGTGGCATCGTACGGCTGTTCAGGATCGAAGAGGGGAATGATCATACATTGGGACTGGTCAATAGTCGCGATTTCCTTTCTGCCCCGCAACTGGTATTCTCTAACTGGGTCTCTACCTGCGGCCTGGAAACCCTTACTGATGCTGAGCTTTTGGAATGGGACAGTCATGCGCTCAACACCATCAAAAAATACGCGCCGGAATTGTACAAGATAGAACTGGCGCAGATGATGCGCCTGCTCGATTGGGTACAACAGAACCAGATAGAGATGATCTGTTTGCCGGCTGAAAAAAGATACCAGTTGTTGCTGGAGCGGCAACCAGAATTGTTATTGAATATCCCGCTCAAATACATTGCTTCTTTTCTCGGCATTCATACGGACAGCCTGAGCCGGATCCGCAAAAGCCATCAGGCCGAAGGCGCCCGTCGCTCGCGTCCCCGCCAATGACCTTTGTTCAGAAAAAAGAAACGGCCCTTTCAGGCCGTCCCACACTAAAACATTACGATACATAGGTTAGCTATAAAGTAGCAAGCACTGTATTCTGGTCTTTGCTCTCCAGGAGTGAGGATCCCATGAGGAACTCATCCACTCTGCGCGCTGCTTCACGCCCTTCACTGATGGCCCATACCACCAGGCTTTGGCCTCTTCTCACATCGCCCGCCGCAAAGATCTTCTGGATATTTGTTTGATAGTCTTTTTCTGTAGCATGCACATTGCCCCTGTTATCCAGCTCAACTCCCAGTTCCCCGATCAGTCCTGTATGTTCCGGATGAACAAATCCCATGGCCAGCAGGGCCAGCTCGCAGGGGATCTGCCTTTCGGTTCCGGGGATCTCAACAAACTGTGCAGGCCTTCCTTCTTCCGTGATCTTCCACTCCAGGTCAACGATGCTGAGCGCTTTCAATTTACCCTGCGCATCACCAATGAATGCTTTGGTGGCGATAGCCCATTGACGTTGCACCCCTTCTTCATGGGAAGTACTTGTTTTCAGCGTCATGGGATAGCTGGGCCAGGGCATATAGGCCGTGCGCTTTTCCGGGGGCATCGGCATCAGCTCGAACTGGTAAATGGATTTTGCCCCATGCCGGTTGGAGGTGCCCACGCAATCGGAGCCCGTATCCCCACCACCGATCACTACTACATTCTTTCCGGTGGCCAGCAGGTCTTTGCTGAAAATATTGCTTTCGATATGCGCATTGGCCAGGGGATCCCTGCCCGCATTGCGCTTATTCTGTTGCTTGAGGAACTGCATGGCAAAATGCACACCATCCAGCTCACGACCAGGCACTTCCAGGTCGCGGGGCTTGGTAGAGCCACAGGCAAGAACGATGGCCTGGTATTCGCGCAGCAGATCATTGATACTAACGTTGACGCCTATGTTAGCATTGCACCTGAAGGTGATCCCTTCTTCTTCCAGTAATTTGATCCGTCTATCGATGAGGGATTTCTCCAGTTTGAAATCGGGGATGCCATAACGCAGCAAGCCACCGGGCTGGTCATCCCGCTCATACACGGTAACGGAATGACCGGCATAGTTCAGTTGCGCAGCGGCCGCCATTCCTGCAGGGCCAGAGCCCACCACCGCTACTTTCTTACCGGTGCGCACATTGGGAATGCGTGGCTTTACAAATCCTTTATCGAATGCGATCTCGATGATATGCTTTTCTATTTCCTCTATCGCTACCGGTGGCTGATTGATGCCCAATACACAGGCAGACTCACAGGGAGCCGGACAAATACGACCGGTGAACTCCGGGAAATTATTGGTGGAAGTAAGGATCTCGTAAGCTTCCAGCCAGTTCTTATGATACACGGCATCATTGAACTCGGGGATCACATTGCCCAGCGGGCAACCGCTATGACAAAAAGGAACACCGCAGTTCATGCAACGGGCAGACTGCTGGTTGAGCTGCCCATCGGAATAGCGCTCCACAAATTCATCGTAGTGTTTCAAGCGCTGCTCCACAGCGGTCTTTCCGGGAAGAGCGCGGGTGAATTCCAAAAAACCTGTTGGCTTTGCCATATTAAAAATCGTTGACGAGGTGAGTAGTGATTGTTTAGGATCAGGAAGGTTTTAC
>JAGIAP010000100.1:6576-7016 GCA_017744805.1 Chitinophagaceae bacterium
TCTCCAGGTCGTCCAACACAAATTTTGTTACCGTACTGCCGGTATAAGCATAATGCCTTGTGATCATATCCTGCAGCCATTTGATATCATCCTGATCCAGCGGATCCAGTTCCACCATCTCGCGGTTCACACGCCCGGGGAACAGTCCTTTTACATCATACACATAAGCGATACCACCGCTCATGCCGGCTGCAAAGTTGCGGCCTGTTTCACCGAGGATCACCACGCGGCCACCGGTCATATATTCACAACCGTGATCGCCCGTTCCTTCCACTACCACTTCAGCGCCTGAGTTGCGCACACAGAAACGCTCACCGGCTTTTCCGCGGATATACGCTTCACCGGAAGTAGCGCCATAAAAGGCCGTATTGCCGATGATGATATTCTCTTCCGGTACAAAGCTGCCCTGCCGATGCGGATACACGATCAGTTTGGCGCAG
>JAGIAP010000100.1:7026-16344 GCA_017744805.1 Chitinophagaceae bacterium
TTACCAAAGTAATCGTTGGCATCACCTTCCAGTTCCAGTGTTACGCCTTTTGTATTGAAAGCACCGAAGCTCTGCCCGGCCGTTCCGGTGAAGTTGAAATGAATGGTATCCTCCGGCAACCCCTCCGCCTTGTAGATCTTGGTGATCTCGTTGGAGAGAATGGTTCCGATGGTACGATCTATATTCCTGACGGGGAAAGAAGCGGTTACTCGTTCACGTGAATCAATGGCAGGTTTGGCCGCTTTCAGCAATTGCCAATCCAGCACTTCCGCCAGACCATGATCCTGGTCTTCCATATGATAGAGACCTGTGAATGGAGAAGCGGGCTCCTTGTACAGGATGGGTGAAAGATCCAGCTTGCTGTATTTCCAATGCGTGATATTGTCGCGCATTTCCAGGTTCTCCACCTGACCTACCATTTCATTCACGGTCCTGTAACCGAGCTCGGCCATGATCTCGCGAAGCTCCTGTACCAGGAATTTGAAGAAATTCACTACATGGTCTGCATCGCCGGTGAAGCGTTTGCGAAGCTCAGGGTCTTGCGTAGCTACGCCCACAGGACAGGTATTCAGATGGCATTTGCGCATCATGATACAACCTTCTACTACCAGCGCAGCGGTGGCTACGCCCCACTCTTCGGCACCGAGTAAGGTGGCGATGGCAATATCGCGCCCCGTCTTCATCTGTCCATCAGCCTGTAACACTACCCTGCTGCGGAGTTTATTTTTAACGAGCGTTTGATGGGATTCGGCCAGACCGAGCTCCCAGGGAAGGCCTGCATGTTTGATGGAGCTGAGTGGCGATGCACCTGTTCCGCCATCATGGCCTGATACCAATATCACATCGGCCTTTGCCTTGGCAACGCCCGCTGCGATGGTGCCTACACCCGCTTTGGATACCAGCTTCACATTGATGCGGGCAGCGCGGTTGGCGTTCTTCAGATCGAAGATCAGTTGTGCCAGGTCTTCGATAGAATAGATATCGTGGTGTGGTGGCGGAGAGATCAAACCAACGCCCGGTGTGGAGTGACGGGTTTTACCGATCCACTCGTCCACTTTATGACCAGGCAATTGTCCACCTTCACCTGGCTTGGCGCCCTGCGCCATCTTGATCTGCAGCTCATCCGCTTCAGTAAGATAGTAACTGGTAACACCGAATCGGGCAGACGCCACCTGCTTGATAGCACTTCTCATGGTATCGCCATTCTTCAACGGGATATATCTTGCCTCATCTTCTCCTCCCTCACCGGTATTGCTCTTACCGCCAAGACGATTCATGGCAATGGCCAGTGTGGTATGCGCTTCCCAGGAAATGGACCCGAAGCTCATGGCCCCGGTTGCAAAGCGACGATAGAAATTCTCTGCCGGCTCCACTTCATCGATGGAGATGGCAGGGCGTGTTCTCTTGAACCTGAAAAGGCCGCGCAGCGTCGCCGCTTTCTCAGCCTGTTCATTCACCAGTTTTGAATATTTTTTGAAGGTATTGTATTCATTCATCCTGGTAGAGTACTGAAGCAGGTGGATGGTCTGTGGATTGAAAAGATGGAATTCCCCTTTACGTTTCCACTGGTAAACCCCGCCAGCCATCAGGCGGTCTACCGGTACATTCTTTTTGCTGAATGAGAACAGGTGCTTGGCCAATGCTTCTTTGGCTATTTCATCCAGGCCCATACCTTCGATGCGACTGGTAGCGCCGGTGAAATATTTGTCAACCACTTCACGGTTCACGCCAATGATCTCGAAGATCTGCGCACCCTGATAAGATTGCAAGGTGCTGATGCCCATTTTGGAGAACACTTTCAGCAGCCCTTCATTCACGGCCTTGATATAATTCTTTTTCAGGTATTCGGCATCCAGGTTGGATTCCAGCTTGCCGGACAATTTCATGTCGCGGATAGAGCTGAGTGCGAGATACGGGTTGATGGCCGTAGCGCCGAACCCTAACAAACAGGCGAAATGATGCACTTCCCAAACATCGCCTGCTTCCACTACGATGCCTACCTGTCCACGGAGGCCTTTGCGGATCAGGTGGTGGTGAACTGCGGCTGTGGCTAACAGTGAGGGGATGGGTGCGTGATCGGAGTCGATGGCGCGATCCTGCAATACCAATACTTCGAACCCATCTTCCACCGCATCCACTGCATAGCGGCAGATACGGTCCAGTGCGGCTTTCAGCCTGCCGGGCTTTCCATCCGCCCTGAAATAACATTGCAGTGTTTTGGCCTGGAAGATGCCGGTATCGATACTGCGTATCTTTTCGAGCTCATGATTGGTGAGCACGGGATGTTTCAATGCTACGGTGTGGCAGCTAAGCGGATCCTCCTGCAGGAGATTGCCGTTATTGCCTACAAAGGTGGCCAGGCTCATCACCATCCTTTCGCGGATGGGATCGATGGGCGGATTGGTGACCTGAGCAAATAACTGCTTGAAGTAACTGCTGAGGTGTTGTGGCTGATCGCTGAGAACAGCCAGGGGCACGTCTGTTCCCATAGAGCCGATGGGCTCTTTGCCATCGAGGGCCATGGGCGCGATCAGTGTTTCCAGGTCTTCCGTGGAATACCCGAATGCTTTCTGGTATTTGAACACCTGCTCATGCTCCAGGTGCGTGAACATCACGCGTGGCTCCGGCAGTTCGTTCAGCCGGATCTTGTATTTGTTGAGCCATTCTGCATAGGGCTTTTGAGAGCAGATATTCCCTTTCAGCTCATCATCGCTGATGATGCGGCCCTGTTCCATATCCACCACGAACATTTTACCAGGCTGCAGCCTTCCTTTCTCTTTGATGAGGGTAGGATGCACCGGCAATGCGCCTGTTTCAGAGGCCATGATCACACGGTCGTCTGAAGTAACGCAGTAGCGGGATGGGCGGAGACCGTTGCGGTCCAGCGTGGCGCCGATCATTTTACCATCGGTGAAAGAGATGGAAGCGGGGCCATCCCAGGGCTCCATCATGGCCGCATGGAATTCATAGAAGGCCTTCTTCACAGGGTCCATATCCTCATTGCCATCCCAGGCTTCAGGGATGAGCATCATCATCACATGCGGGAGTGAGCGACCAGAGAGCGTGAGCAGCTCGATCATATTGTCCAGGCAGGCAGAATCCGATTGGCCTTCCGTTACGATGGGCAGCAACATTTCCATCTCTTCCTTGGTAAAGAGATTGGAGGTGAACCCTTTCTCGGAGGTCTTGAGCCAGTTGAGATTGCCCTGCAGCGTATTGATCTCACCGTTATGAGCGATATAACGGAAAGGCTGGGCCAGCTTCCAACTGGGGAATGTATTGGTAGCAAAGCGGGAATGCACCAGGCCGAAGGCGCTCACCACTCTTTTATTGCTGAGATCGGGGAAATAACCACGAACCTGATTACTGGTAAGCTGACCTTTATAAACGACGGTCTTGTAAGAAAGGGAAGCGATGTAAAAACCGATGGCATCGCGCTTTACTGTATTGTTGATGGTATGGCTGGCGTAGTTGCGCAGCACGAATAGTTTACGTTCGAACTCGTCAGGATTGGTGATATGATCCGGGCAGGCGATGAATACATGTTCCATCTCCGGCTCCACGCTGAGGGCTGTGGCTCCGATCCCATCGGGGTTTACAGGCACTTTCCGGTAGGCGATCACTTCAAGGCCGAGTTTTTCTGCAGACCGGTTGAAGATATCCCTGCACTCTTCACGCAGCCTGATCTCACGGGGGAAGAAGATCACACCAACGCCATATCTCCCGAAAGCAGGCAGGGGAACGCCGAGGCGGATACATTCATCGAAAAAGAATTCATGCGGTATCTGGATCATGATACCTGCACCGTCGCCGGTGTTGCTTTCGCAACCACAGGCCCCGCGATGCTCCATATTCTCGAGAACCGTGAGGGCATCGGAAATATGCTGGTGGGATTTATGCCCTTTGATATTGGCTACGAAACCGATACCACAGGCATCACGCTCAAAAGAAGGATGGTATAAACCCTGGTTGCTTGCCATCGTTGACAATTAGTTTTTGGAGATTATCTAATATTAAACGCACTTTTTAAAACGAATCTTAAAAAGCGGACAAGCAACTGACTGAAATTACAACAAAAACATATTAATACCGTTGTTTTATTCAATTAATTTTTGCATACGAACATTAGTTGGCGAGGCCAATTATTGAAGATCAGGGATATCGTAATAATGCCAAACCTGGCGCTCTTTGCCTGTTTCCTGGTTGATCAGCAGCACACCCAGCTCTGCATTGTTCCATTGACTGGCAGATACCTTTGCAGACCATTCTTTGAATGTTTCCTTATCGATGATGAAGCCATTTCCATCCACACAACCATTATCACATTCGAAAGCCATATCATCGATCAGGGTCTTGCTGTCTGCCGATGTTTTTTTGTAGGCAGCTCTTTCCACGTAGATATAATTCCATTGCGGATCGTTCACCAGCACTTCGAAGTAGGGGTCTGCGCAATCTATGGGCACTGTCACATGATAGCTTCTTTCTGCATCGGAGATCACCACATAGGATCTCCATTCTTTTTTCAATTCATTATCGGGGCCCTTGATCACAACGCCTGCCCTGCTGAGCACAATATCTTTCTGAATGCGGAACTGTCGCCATACGATCTTATCCTCGTTCTTCAATTTGAGGTTCACATACATGGTGAGTTTGTAATTGCCTTCCACAAGTTCGTCTATATCGATCTTGAGGAGCTGCTTCCCTTTCACGAACCGCTTCAGGTATTGGATACCGGTACCCTGTCTTTGGAGGAGCACGAAGCCGGAATCGTATCTCACAAAATCAACGGTGGATTTATCGAAGTAAACTTTCAACTGGTTGGCTACCGGTTGGGAAAGGAAGGGATCTTCCGGCTCCCCGCCAGTATTATCACCCTTATCCTTTTTACAGGATAGCATCAGCAATCCAACGGTTGTTGAAAGCAACATGATTGTTGTGATTTGTTTTAGCATAGTTCACTGTTCAATAAAAAATCCTACCGGCCGGGTGCAGGCCGGTGTGATGAAATATTATTCTCCCATCCAGGTTTTGAAAGTAGGGACCCTCTCCCGGCTGATGATGATCGGTTCCGGATGCAGGGGCTTTACTTCCACTCTCAGTTTACCATGCGTGCTTACGAGTACTTTTTCGATGGCCTCATGGCTGATGATGAACTGGCGGCTTACGCGGAAGAAACGCTCAGGACAGATCAGTTTTTCGATCTCAGTGATGGTGTAGTCGAGGATATGATCCTTGTTGTCTGACATCTTCGCAAAGGTGAGCTTATCGCGCAGATAGAAATACCTGATCTCACTTACTGCCAGCGAAATGAGTTGATGTCCCTTCTTTACCAGGAATCTTGATTTGTAATCAGGGGATATCTTATCCGGAAAATATTCCTGGAAAAATTGCTTCCATGCCATTTCAGAATCTGGCACTACCTGGTTCAATTGTTGGATAGCTGCGTGCATTGTGTTCATGACTAATAGGTTTGTTGGTGATTCACGTTGACAACAAAATTGCAACGATCGTTCCTAACCTACACTGCCATTTGGCCAAAATCACATGAATATGCGATCTTAAGCGGCCATTTCCGCCATCCAATCCCTGTTTTCAGTCACTCTATTGTAACATATAATTCCTACTTTTTTGTTGGGTTGGATACACAATTCCGAATTTCAGGAAATTGAGAGGCATAAAAAAGCAGGTGGTAGAAACCACCTGCGAGTCACATGAGAAAAATTCTATACCGCAACTAGGTTAATGATCCAGGGATGAGTTGCGTCAGAAGTAGCATAAGGGAAATCCCCGGAGAAATATATAAATACAGTTATTTCGAATACAGTACAGGAGAAGGTTCAGGTATAATGCGGGGTGCAGGAATTATACGGACGAAAATTAGATAAAATAGCTTCGTGCAAATAGTTAAAATGGACGAAGTGCATCAATATCCATATTAACCCTTCAATTATTGATCTGATAATTGAAATAGGCAGTTCCGGGGAACCGGAACTGCGTGTCACATGAGAAAATTCGAATGCAGCAACCAATACACCGGGTGGTTGCGAATTATTATTTTCCCGGAATGCTTTCCCTGGCAACCATTGTTTTTGATGTATGCAATGGTTCCTGATGCAATATGTCAAGCAGCATTTCATAGATATCTGCTGAACGATAATTGTATCTGAATTCAGTTTCTTTTACGTGCAGGTACAAAGTGCCTCCATTGAGCCCGCGGAATTTCACGAGCCTGGATTTCAACATGCCCCAGAAAAGATCGATCTCATCCTGGCTTTTGTTACCAATACTGCCATTGAGCCGATGCAATCTGATATTGTTGAAATCAGCGATCCCCTTGTACAAATGGAGTTGATGCTTTTCAGCGATATCCGTTCCTTCTTCAACACGTCCTTTTATCCAATCAGTAAGCCATTCGCTTTCGAGCTCAGGCAGTTTGTCTGCATGGATATGATCTTCCTTTCTATAGATCCCATAGAAAGGTTTTCTGGTCCCGCTTTCGGGACTTTCAAGACCAGGGATAGCATTGTCTGAGGGGATAAAAGCCAGTGCAGCTTTCGCAACATGCAATGGGTTCTGTTCTTCGCAGAACCGGGCGATATGCGTACGAATAAGCTTGAAATAGGCATTCACCGTGATGCGGCTGATGCCTGTAATGCTGGCGATCTGTGTGGCTGTCAGATCATCGCAGAATAATTTAATAAGTTCCCTGACCTTCCTTTCGGAAAGGTGGGCACCTTTCAGGTATTTGTTCTTCATGGCGGCGAGAGGTGGTTAAGTACGATACTTTACGTAAATAAGGTACTTTTTATGCGATTGGCATTGTTAAAATTTTACGAGCGGCCAATGTTTGGGATGTATGAATTGGAAAGCTAATATACTTATCTAGTCTTTATCAACTAATTGGGTAGTATATCATTACAGGATGCCATTATCAACCGATCAATAACTGATTTATGCAGCTTGCAACCTTTTCGGGGTTCGGCAACATCGCCTGCTCGAGCACCATATTCATGGGTACTGCGGGCAGGTTGAGTGCGCCCATCACCTCAACAGGTGCATCCAGCCATTGGAAACAGTTGCGGGATATCCTTCCGGCCAGTGCTTCCGCAAAGGAATTGTTCTGCTGTTCCTCTGTAAGCACCAGGCATTTTCCATGCTTCTTCACTGTGCTGTACACCAGCTCTTCATCCAGCGGGAACAGGGTTCTGAGATCGATGATCTCTACCTGACCGGGGAATTTCTTAGCTGCTGCTTTTGCCCAGTAAACACCCATGCCGTATGTCACAATGCAGCAGGAGTTGCCTTCATTCACTTTTGCTGCATCAGCTTCTGCTACTATCAGTCCTTTGCCAAAAGGCAGTACATAATCACGGGAAGGCTCATACGCTTTTGCTTCGTCTGTTCCGGGAACTTTGCTCCAGTACAAACCTTTATGCTCCAGCATTACAGTTGGGTTGGGATCCAGGAAGGCTGCTTTCATCAGCCCTTTCATGTCGGCTGCGTTGGAAGGATAGGCTATCTTGATGCCTTTGATGGATAAAAGGGTGGTCTCGATGCTACCGCTGTGATAAGGGCCACCGCCTCCATAGGCACCTATCGGAATGCGGATCACGGTTTGCACCGGAAATTTACCACAACTAAGGTAAGATGATTTTGAAATCTCTGTTACTAATTGGTTAAGGCCGGGGTAGATATAATCGGCAAACTGGACCTCCACGATGGGCTTCAGCCCTACTGCGCTCATTCCCACGGTAGAGCCAATGATATAGGCCTCCTGGATGGCAGTATTGAAGACCCGGTTGTCACCAAATTGTTCGGCCAGTGTGGCGGCCTCACGGAACACTCCTCCCAGCCTTCTGCCTACATCCTGCCCGTACAACACGGCTTCGGGGAAATCTTCCATCAGCTCCCTGATGGCAAACAGCGCAGCGTCCACCATGATGATCTTATCACCGCTCCCATTGCCATTCCTGTTGCCCCTTTCTCCGGTAACGGGCGTTGGGGCAAATACATGGTCGGATACAGTGGCAGGATCAGGATCAGGGCTCTGAACGGCCAGGGCGAACTGATTGTCCACGAACTGTGCGGTATCCGTTTCGATCTGTTGCAGGTCCAGGTCGGACACACTATTCTCCAGCAGCCTCTTGCGGAGCTTGGGGCCGGGATCATCCTGCAGGTGCTGGTTCCAGTCGTCCTCTGAACGATAGAACTCTTTTCTTACCCCGCTGGTATGGTGCCCGAGCAATGGCACTTTGGCCTGCACCAGGTAAGGCCCGCGGTGCTGGCGTACGTACTGGATGATGCGACGCATATTATCGTAGCTCTCTTCGAAGTTACTACCGTCTATGCGTACGCGTCCCATGCCCGGGAAGCCTCCTGCATAATCGTAGGCATCCATGGCGCGTGCTTCTTCGGAACTAACGGAGATGCCCCAGTTATTATCTTGAACGAGGAAGATGATGGGTAATTTTTTAAGTACGGCAAACTGAAAGGCTTCGCTCACTTCGCCTTCGGTTACGCTGGCATCGCCGAGGGAACAAACCACGATGGGCAGTTCACCTGCGGGGCCTACGGGCAATGAACTGGCATGCACCTGTTCAAGGAACTGCAGCCCCTGTGCCACACCGGTGGTAGGGATGGCCTGCATGCCGGTAGCGCTGCTCTGGTGGATGATGGTAGGTTTATCGTTGCCCCGGTAGTTGGGGTGACTGTAATATTCCCTGCCTCCGGTAAAGATATCGTCTCGCTTTGCCAGCAATTGCAGCATCAACTGGTAGGGCGTGAACCCGAGGCCCAGGAGGATGCTCTCATCACGGTAATAAGGGCTTACAAAGTCGCAGGGAAGTAACTGGAAGGCAGTGGCCAGTTGAATGGCCTCATGCCCGCGGGAAGTGGAATGCACATATTTACAAACCTGTCTGTTAGCTTCATATTTTTCGGCCATCGCCCTGGCAGTGCACATCAGGCGATAGGCTTTCATCATGGTTTCAATACTGGTCATATAGTCTTAAGCGGTATATCGGGCAAAAGTAATAAAAACAATAACGATTGTTAGTTTGGGGAGCATAAAACATAAAAAAAGCCCTCCCGCAGAAGCGGAACGGCTTTTTCCTTGTAGTGATCTATAACTGTTATTTGATCTCGAGGTTCAACATGCTTTCATCTTCGATGAAGGCTTCGAGCTCATCGCCAACAACGCATTCACCTACGCCTGCGGGGGTACCGGTGAAAACGAGGTCTCCGATATTCACTGAAAAATAATTCGAGATGTGAGCGATCACTTTATCGAAGTTATTGATCATGAGGTTGGAGTTACCT
>JAGIAP010000101.1:0-12199 GCA_017744805.1 Chitinophagaceae bacterium
TTGCATGCCCTTTCCGTCAGTGCCATTGTGCAACTGTCCGGCTAACAACAATGCCTGACCGGAAATGGAGCTCTCCCCCCTTTCCGGGCGACTGATCCCTACCGAAAAATTCAGTTTCCCTTTTTCACTGGCACTGATACGTATGAGGTCCACATCATCCCCAAAACTGGTAAAATATTCACGGGTATAACGGACACCATCAATTGTAAAACTGGTGGTAGCTATGGCGCTATCCAGTGAAAGCCAGCGGCGGTAGTCATGGGCCGTTGCTGCGGCTCCTGTATATCTATAAGTAATATTGAGATCGGCGAGCATCTGGAAACACCCCCACTGTGCGCCTCCGGAGCCGGGCCCCAGGCAAATGAAACTTTTATCTATCAGCTTCTGCGCCTCGTCATTCTTTCCTTCGGATAACAATTTACGGATAGCAGGCAACTGTTTGTAGGCTTCGTAATTATTGGCATCCTGCGGGCTGCCAGACCAGAGAGTGATATCGTTCAATACTATTTTCTCTTTTTCTATTCCTCCATCGGGCGTCATGCCCAAGCGGCCATTACCGAGAGGAAGTGCTTCCTCCCATTGCGCCGCTGGTTGATCGAACCAGATCTGCAAGGGCGGCTGCTGAGCAGAAACAGTTTGCGAAAAAAGAAAAAGAGAAAGAGAGATTCCAATCGTTCGTTTCATACTTCATTTTTTGGGACACAGGGTCAGATCCATCTATTTCTTATAGCCGATGGTCACTTCAGTGAGATTGCTATAAGCGCTTTCATTGCTGGCCACCTTCTTGATGCGGAAACGGATATAGCGCATCTTCGGTGTTTGATCGGACAGTGTGAGTGTGTAAGGTCCCACCCCATCATCCGAACGCACTACTTCCTTCAGCAATACCCATCCTTTGGAAATGGCTTCTGCCTTCCATCCCGGATCATTACCAGGTAAGGTAGTGGCCGCGTTGGTGATATCTTCGATGCCCCAGATCTCGTAATCCACCGGATTATGACAACAGTTACGACCGATCACTTCGATGGTACGGAGGCTATCATATGCTTTCCCCATATCGAAAGTGAAATGATGCGGCAACGGTTTATCTCCATTGGAATGCCATATATCGGGCCACCCCTGGGGAGAGGTAGAACCATCCCATAACCGGGCCACGCTGGTGCCTGCATCCCAGGGCTGCACATCATTGGGGAGGTTCACTACCTGGAAGAGGCTTTTGTCCGCTTTCACGATCCCGAATTGGATCTTCGGAAAAGTATCTACGATGGTGGTGAGAAAAGAATCCAGGGCCTTATCATCTGGTGTGTATTTAGATTGAAAAGCCACTTTGGTGCCGTATTTGAAATCTTCGATCACGATAGAGCTCTGTGAAGGAAGCAATGGCAATTCCTTCATTAGGTTTGAAGTATTGGTGTAACGGATATAGGTAACCGTATTTTCCGGAACTGCGGTAAGAAAGTTCAGTTGCAGGCGGGAACCATCTTCATTGAGCAATTTGTAAGGCTCTACTGCATTGAAGGCCCTGTTCATCAGGCTCTGACGGTAATTGAGGCCATACACCCTGGCATTGGGGATCTCGATGGGAACGGAGCGGTTCCCCTTTGCATCCAGCGAGTACACGAACAGGGAGTAAGTGTACTCCTGCAGGTGATCTATGATGGTGTAAATAGTATCGCCGGAACTATGCGTATTGGCAGCTACTTCCACAGAATCACGGTAATTGTTCCAGAATATCCTGTATTTGGTGATGCTGGGATCCGAACTGGGTGACCAGCCAATACCCAGCCGGTTGTCGCCTCCCCTGGTAAAAGCCTTTGTGATGGCGCCGGGATATTTTATTTCCTCGTTGTTGAGAAATCCCCTGAAATCATCGATCTTTTGGGTGCAGGCCAGCAGGTAAACCAGGCCTGAGATCCAGAGAAGATATGAATATTTTCTTTGCATATAGCAGCGTTTATGGTTTACCTGGGGTCGCCCCAGAACGTAAGTTCGGTAATATTGAAAAAATTATTGGTCAGTGATGCATTCTCCAGGCACTGGAACCTGATATACCTCACTTTGGGAAGGTCCAGGCTGAAATTGTAACTGAATCCTGCGTTCCAGAACTCGAGGTCTTCATTGCTGTATTGTGGATTGGGCAACCCGGAAGGCTTATCGGGCAATACAAAAGTGCCAAGATTGATCCATCCATTGGCAGATGTTTGTCCAACACCCGGAGCGCCTGGTCCGTAAGGCATGGTCTCATCAACAGGATTGCTTTCCCTTCCCCAGAGTGTCCATGTTTTTGGTGCGCCTGCCTGCCAGAGCCAGTTGCCACTGCCATCGATGGCGCGGTCCCAGATGGTATAACGGCTCAGCTTGCTGGCTTTACCCATATCGAATGTGATCACTGCAGGCCATACCAGTGGCTGAATGGGTTGCTCGGTATGATAACCCGGGGAACCGGTATTGCCATTCCAGAGGTTCTCTATCTCCCAGTTGAATCCGGTTTTCACATCAGTTCCCAGGAGGTACCTGCTGAACTTCGATTTATCCATCTGTTGTTCGAAGATGGGTTTCACGGTAGTGTACACGGTATCGGAAATATTCTCCCAGCGGTCTGTGATATAGAAACCGAATTCCCGGTCGACGGTATCATAACCCCGAAGGCTATACGAAAGTTCTGCCTGGCTGGTATAATTCTGGTTGATGATCTCGAATTGTTTGGTAACCGGATCCTTTGTAATGGCGATGATACCGATATCCGATTTGGAAGGGTTCTTCACGGAAATATTAATCCCTCCGAAATCGGCTTTTGTGATGATGGAAGGCAGGGCGGCCAGGTAGGGCGGCGTACCGGGATTCACCTTCACTTCCACCGGATCGGAGCTGATATTGGCCCTGCTCACGGTAGTGAGGGTAACAGTATACTCCTGTCCTTTCGCAAAGCCATCTACCCGGATGGTATCGGAATAATAAGAGGATTTGGAATTGCGGGTGATCCTGTCGTTGATCTTGTAGGTGGCCTGTACATACAGGATATTGTCCGAGTTGGGAAGATCGTAGGTGATGATGGCGGAACCTGGGCCATTGTCTACTTTTACATTGGTAACAACGCCGGGCCTGGTCTTATCGCCGGAAACAACCTCCTTGTAATCCTCCACTTTGGAGCAGGCAACAAACAGAACGGCCAGGGTTGCCGTGAGCAGTGCTGCTGAATATTTTTTATTGCGGATTGTCATACTCATAATTTAAGCAATTCGTGATGGGTTTACCAGTATGGGGTTTGAACAAGATTGGGATTGGTAAGCAGGTCATACTGTTGAATGGGGAAAAGATAATCCCTCAGTCCGAATGCCGGCTGATATACATTGCTCAACTGATAATAACCTGCTACAGTGCGGTTGAAAACCGTCCAGCCCTGGAATGGTTTGCTCAATACGGTCTGCAGTTCTTTCCAGCGGCGTAGATCCCATCCTGCCTGTCCTTCAAACGAGAGCTCGATCCTTCTTTCCTGGTGGATGATGGAGCGAAGCCCTTCTTTTGTAGTTGGTTTGGAAGGCACGCGTGAATATTGCGCCCATGAAGTGATCACTCCCTGCAGACCAGCCCTGGTCCGCACTTTGTCCAGCCAACTGATGGCCTCCGGGTGATTGCCTGCTTCATTCAGGCACTCCGCATACAGTAACCAGAGACCGCTCAAACGGATGAAAGTCCAGGGATATGTCTGCCATACGGTATTCTGACCAGGCACGGATTGATAGTGCACCAGTTTCTTGGCCCAGTAACCAGTGGCATTATAACGGGTACGGTCAGGCGGAGAGGCATATCCGTTCACTGCATTCACATAATTGGGATTATTGTCGTTGGTATTGCCTGAACCGAACCAAACAGCGCCATCGAAAGCTACGCTTGAATAATAGCGGGGCTCGCGGTTGAAATTGCCACGTGCCGTGGTATAGTCCTGTTTGATATAGTATTTATGGGCTTCATCACCGGTGGCCAGGAGGTATCGGTTGGGAAAATCGTAGTTGATATCCTCATTGATGGGAACGCCATTATTTGAATAGAAGATCTCGCTCTCTGCAATGGGAACGGAGAAATTGGAGTAGACGGCAAATACGTTACCTGCTGCATCAGCCGTTACGCGGGGCATGGCCATATACTGCCATCCGAAATTCGGGTTCAGCGTCCATACCTGCTCTGTATTCCATCCATCCACGAATGCTCCCTGCAGGGTGAGCAATTGTTTGGTTTTATCAGATGCACTCACGATATTTCCCTGCAGTCGGAGCTCATAGGGTTTGGCACCTGCAGCCTCAGCCGCCTGGATAGCCACTTTGCAAGCCTCTGCAGCGCGCTCCCATTTGGAAGCATCATAGGTGGCTGGCCAAAGTTGTTCTCCGTTCTTTCCCTTGAAACCCTGATAATCCGGATTACCATTGAAGAGCGGACTGGCCTGCGTTGCCAGCACTTCTGCTTTTACTGACAATGCAATGGCGCTGGTGATCCTGCCTGCTTCTGCCGCAGCATTCTGAATGGCCGGTGGCAGATCAATGATGGCTTCGTCCAATATTTTCACTACATAATTGAAGCAGGAATCGAGCGATTGCTGTTTCTCACGCACCACCTCTGAAGTGGAGTTGATGGGCAGGGCTTTGTCTGCAATGATGATGGGCCCATACATTCTGAGCAACCAGTAATGATAGTAGGCTTTCAGGAATTTGGCTTCGGCAGTCCAGCGCTTTCTGTCGTATGGCTGCACATCCAGCGGGATATGCACATTTTCGAGAAAGGTATTGCACATACGGATGCTCTCATACATCTTCAGTCCCATATTGTAGCCATCCCAGAAATTATGGATGGGATTGAGACTGTTCTGTAATCCGCGCATGAGATCGAAACCGGCATCGCCACCTGCGCCACCGAGTGTGGTCTGGTCCTGCATATTGATGGGGAACAGGATCTCACCGGAGCCGGTGAAGCCGGAGTTCCTGCGAATATCAGCCAGGGCCTGCAGGTTGGCATAGCAGCCGAAAAGGTAGGCCTGGGTCTCATTGGCATTGCTGAAGGAACTATTGATGGTGGCCACATTGTCCGGCACTACATCCAGGTACTTCTTACAACCCTGGAATGTTCCGAGGGCGCAACCAATCAGTAATATCTTGATGATAATTTTCATATCCTCTTTTTTGAATCGTTCGGGTAATTTCGTTTGCAGATCAGGGTTATAAATCTATTTTCAATCCCACATTGAACACTTTCTGCACGGGGTAAGCAAAGCCATTTCCCGCCAGTTCAGGGTCCCACAACTTGAAGCTGCTGAACGTAAGCAGGTTCAATCCGCTGAAGTACAAGCGCACATTGTTCAGGTAAATGGAATTGGTCCATCTTTTGGGGAATGTATATCCTGCTTCCACTGATTTGAGACGAACGAATGAACCGTTGCGGAGCCACCAGGTGCTGCGCTGTGTATTGTTGGCCACTTCATAGGTTGCCAGTCGCGGCCAGAGCGCATAAAGGTCCTGGTTCTCTTCGCTCCAGTGATCCTTCGCATAGGCATCCAGGATCTGTGCATTTTTGGCGAATGGCGCTGTCCCGAAAATACCCCAGTCGAAATTCACATCGGCAGTGGGATCGATGAAGAAGGTGGACCTGGCAGATCCCTGGAAGAAGGCACTCAGATCGAAATTCTTATACCCAACCGAGAACCCGAATCCATAAATGATCTGAGGCGTGGAAGGAAGACCGATAGGAACCTGGTCGTCCTGGTTGATCACCCCGTCCTGATTGATATCGCGGTATTTGATATCACCTCCCTGTGGAAAGCTGTTACCGAATAATTGAGTGGGAGCATTCTTCGCCTCATTATCATCCACAAAAAGCCTTTCAGCAATATATCCAAAAGGCTGATCGATCATATGGCCGGCATAATATCTCCAGGCATAGGGATATTGAGGCTCTTCCCATTTTATCACCTTGTTTCGTGTAGCGGTGAAATTCCCCAGTACGGACACCCAGAGTTGCTTATTGATATCATGGCGATAGTTCACACTAAAATCGAAACCTTCCGCCCTTGCCTTACCGAGGTTGGCATTCAGGTTATCGTTGGCAGTGCTTTCAATCCCTGCAGAAACGGGGATGTATCCACGCTTGATCAGGATATCTGTCCTGTCTTCATGATATACTTCCGCTACCAGGTTAAGTTTATCGAAGAGGGTGAGCTCTACGGCGAGGTTCGACTTACGGGCTGTTTCCCAGGTCACATCAGGATTCGGATAGGCCTTTACCACCGGTCCGGCCATGGTAACGGAGTTATTGGTACCGAACCAGGCACGGGGGCCGGCATTTGGCGTTACATTGCTCAGGTAGAAGAAACGCTGCGTTCTGGTATCGCCGATATTGTCGTTACCCACCAAACCATAACTTCCGCGGAGTTTCAGCCTGGTGATGATAGTGCTGACCTTCCCATTCCAGAATTTCTCGTTGCTTACCAGCCAGCCTGCGCCGATGGTAGGGAAGAATCCAAAACGATGATCGGGAGCGAATTTTTCGGAACCATTGTATCCGAAGTTGAATTCAGCGAAGTAGCGGTTGTCATATGAGTAGCTTGCCCTTCCTGATATACCCAGGTTACGGAGCGGTAAGGAGGCCTGGAGGTTGCCGGCATTGCCATTCAGTGTCTGCTGGCGCGTACCAACAATGGAGCCGCCAACAGTGTGGTCTCCGAAGGTGCGTGAATAATCCACGCGACCGAGCATATAGAGAAAGGTGTTCAGCCATTTGTTGCCTTCATTATAATCCAGGTATTCCTGCGCAGAGCCGGGCTGGTTGTTGAGCCAGGTAAGCCGGTATTCCCCTGTTTTCTCGTCAAAGCCGGAAGCGTCGTAATAGAATGGCTTGTAGTTACGCCTTACATCGAAATAAGAATAACGGTTGGTGCTGAACATACCGAAGAAGGTAAGTCCCGGCGTGATGAACCTGAGGTTCTGGCTCACTTCAAATTGTGCAGCGATCCGGGATTCGGAGAATGTCTTGTACCCATACATCAATGAAGCGTAAGGATTGGTCTGGAGATTTCCATTGAGCAGCCTGTTCCCGAAAAGGATATGCTTTGTATTCCTGTTGGCACTGTCCGGTTGCCAGAATGCAGGAAAACCAACCGGCGTGGAGTGCAGCACCTGGGAATAGAGGTCCGTTGCAAAACCGCCGCCCTGGCTGCTGATGGGCCCCATGTATTCGTTGAAATTGCCCCAGAGACGAACGCCCACTTCCGTGGTGGACGTCAGTTTAAGACTGGTATTGGCACGGAGCTGATAGTTCTCGAAACGCATGCCTGAATTGAAATTATTCACCGGGTTCATTTTGAGGATACCATTATCCCTGGAATAGGAGCCCGATATATAATATTTTGCCTGCGCATTGCCTCCGCTCACATTGAAATTGGCGCGATAGGTTTGGGTATTTTCCTTGAAGATCTCCTTCATCCAGTCTACTGCCGGATACAGCAAAGGATAAATGCCTCCCTCACCATCGAGGGTCTTTTGTGTACCGATGATCTGGTTCTGGGAATATTTCGGACCGGGATATGGCGGTCTTGTCACCAGGGCTTCATTGTACATCTTCATATAGGTAACAGGATCAGCCAGCTTGATACTTTTGGTAGGGGAAGACACGGCAGTTTCTACGCGTAACTCCACTTTGGCCTTTCCTGCCTTTCCTTCTTTGGTGGTCACCAGGATCACACCATTGGCGCCTCTTGAGCCGTACAGTGCAGCAGCGCTCGCATCTTTCAAAATGGAAAAGCTGGCGATATCATCCACCTGCAACCTGGCCAGGTCACTGGAGGACAATTCGATATTGTCGATAAGAATGAGAGGGCTATTGCTATATCCCAATGTAGTAACGCCGCGAATGAAGAATTGTGAATTGTCCATACCCGGCTGACCTCCGCGCTGGAAAGCGATCACACCGGCCACCTTTCCTGCCAGTGCATTAGTGAGGTTACTGGCAGGGATCTTCAACTCGCCTGGCTGAATACTGGTTACCGAGCCCACCACTGCTTCCCTTCGTTCCTTACGACCAAAGGCAGTCACCACTACTGCCCCGAAAGTGTCCACGATGGTAGTAAGATAAATGGTTACGGGCCTGCCCTTCATCACTACCAGTTCTTTGGATCTATATCCAACAAAGGAGAACTCAAGCAAAGCTTGACTACCGGAGATGTCTAACTGAAAAACGCCGGATTTGTCCGTACTTGTTCCCTGCCTGGTACCCTTGATCACAACAGATACGCCATTGATGGGCTGCCTGGTTGTGCTGTCAAGCACATAGCCAGTCAGGGCGCCGTTCGATTGGGCATCGGCATGCAGGGAAAATGAAAAGAGGGAAAAGAAAAAAAGAAGAAATGCCAGAAAGGGGTAGGGCAAACGCCTCGGGGGGCGTAAGCAAGCAGATCTGATTTTCATATTTAAGCAATTGTTGGTTAGTGAAGCAAGGGCTGCTCCCCTGCTTGGTATCTATAGTATTTACGGTGGTCGCTCCATCTATACTATTCTATACTATACCACTAAGATATGGGAAATATCCGATCTTCCAAAAAAACTTGAGCCATTGCCCCCAATGTCCTGGCAACAAGGCTTACCGGTTGCCAGGGCTGGTAAAATCGATATTTATTTACCTGTACTGACCTGGTAAATACGGGCATCTGATGCAGGAACGAAGAAGCCGGCCCCAGCCTTCAGGGTACCCGCTTCGCCTGAGAAAAGTTCTTTACATTGGCCACCTTTCACTGTATTCAGCAGCCACTGCGGTAAATTGATCTGCTGATCAGAATTGCCAAAATTGAAAAATGCCAGATATAGTTTTCCATCTTTCAACTGGTAGAACTGCTCTACTCCCCTGGTACCTGTATTGGCGCGGAGTGGGCGAAAATTTTTGATGCTGTTCTTCATAGCCAGGAGGTCTTTGTTCTGCAATAAGTTCTTTGCAGTGGCAGACCATTTGCCATTGGTGGAATAATCATCTCCGGTGATCAGGGAGCCGGTCACCAGGGCAGATGCCAGCCTTGCACGGTTCACGCCGTCTTTCTCATCGGCAAAAACAATATGATCGGCATCCATGAAATCGTAGAGGAAACTCTGCCACCATCCATAACCGGAACTGTTCAGGGTATATTCCGTGTTATCAAGGCTGCTCCAGGCATCGCAGGCAATGCGGCGCATATGCACATAGCGTGCTGTGGCAATATTGGGAGAAATGGCTGCATACACCAACATCCTGTTATCGAGCACACTGTCGAGAAACTGCATACCCTGCCTGAACGCCTGCATGCCGGTGGTGACTGCGGGGTCAAAGAAATGATCGGCTTCCTGTGCGCCATGGCCCAGGAAATCGATCTTGATCATTTCAAAGCCCAGCGCTTTCATTTTATTGATGGTATGAACAATGCGCTCCCTGGTAGCAGGATGCGTGGGATCCATTGCTCTTCCCCCATCGATATCCAGCATTCGCCCATTTTGTTTGGTCCAGGTTTCCACATAAGAGTAAGCAGACCCTTCCACTTTGCGATCGGACTTTCCCCAGTCCGTGAACGGGGTCCAGTAGATACCAGGCTTGAATCCATTTTTCCGGCAATGGCCTACAAATTCTTTCAGCTTGCTTATATCCCCATCGATGCCGTTGGTGGTCATATTATCCCAGAATGCATCGAGGTCTATGAACAAGGTCTTGTCGGCTGTTCTGAAACCCGGTATACTGTCTGCAAAGAAATCCACTACCCTGATGGCCTGTTCAAAACGGAGTTTGTCTTTCAACACGCCCCAACTGTTCCAACCCATGGGTGTGGGGCGGTTCCAGTTAGCGATAACGCGGCCATGCAGCTTTTGGTTCTGCCGGGCAAAGGCTTCCATACCATCGCGCCAGTCGTTACAAAAACTGACCAACAGTTTGGGAGACTCCACCCTGCCGTTCAAAGGCAATACTTTTCCATGCGGGATCACATCATGTGTAATGGTACTATCGGTGAAGCCTGAACGTAATTCGATTCCCCTGTTCTCTCCATTCGCTCTCAACAGGAATCCCGTTTTCCAGTTATCTTGCTCCAGTGAGCCCATCACAACACCTGTGTTATTGTCGGCATTATAAACAGCGCCTACCTCGCTGCCATTGAAGCTGGCGCCCGCAAGCGGCATGGCATTGTATCTTGCCCACATATCATTATCGAATGGGACGAATAAGGCCCGGTTATCGCCGCTTTGTTCCCAGTGAAGTTTATCGGCTGCAAATGCAGTAACGGCATACACAGGCGTAGTGCTCCGTACGATCAATTGTGTAATGAACTGATCCTTCCCTGGCAGCACATAGAAGAGTTGTGTGAGTGATGGATCATTGGGAAAACTGAGATCATACAGTTTGGCCTTTCCCAGGTTCGTTCTCATTTCACCCACCGTATATTTTACTTTTCCTGCACGACGACTATCACCTGAACGATCAGATTGGTAACAGGCATAGGCATGCTCCACAACCGTCTTCCCTTTCCAGATCACGCTGTATTCTCCCTTATCGAGTTGATAAACGATCCTGCTGTTGGGGCCGATGGGGATCTCCAGCACCTGCCGGACCTGCGCCTGTAAAGTAACAAAGAACAAGCAGTAGAATACCATTGCTATCAGGCCTTTGTTTGTCATATTAGTTGGTTCAATGATTAGATGAATGGTTTATCAGTTTGCAATTCCCAATGGAGAGAAAAGGATGAACATTCCCACCATCAGCAAAAGAAGCAACACATAATATATGTACCGGTTTTTCCAGGGAACGATATTCACGGCCGCCTGCCCGGGCATGGAGAAGGGAGTAGCCATGGGCCGGAAATAACCGATCAGCAACATGATCACGGCAGTGACCACGAAGAGTATCGCCAGTACATGCAGGTAATGTAGACCCGTATCGAACAGGAACTGTGTGGCAGTGTACACCGTTACAAAGAAGAGGATGCCAAGTTTTGCAGCGATTGGCGGCACTTTCCTGGTGAGCAATCCTACTACCATTATGGTGAATACGGGCACACTGAAAAAGCTCGATACTTTCTGCAGGTAATTGTAAAACCCGCCATCGAAATACATGATATAGGGAGAGAAGATGATGGCGATGGCTGTAACACTGATCTGCAGTGTTTTTCCATAACGGAGCAACTTTCTTTCATCGGCGATCTGCCCATTCCTTTCAAGGAAGGGCTTGAAAAGATTCATGGTGAACAGGGTACCGGTGCTGTTGAGCCCGGCATTGAAAGTACTGAGCGCCCCGCCGAAAACCACTGCCGCTACCAGTCCGATAAAAACCGGAGGAAGGATATCACTGACCAGCCGCGGGAACGCAGTAGCAGTATTCTCCAGGCTGGGATACAAATGCACAGCGATCAGTCCGGGTACATTCAGCAGGATCGGAGCAAACAATTTACCCAGGGCGGCAAGTGAGATCCCCTTCTGGCTTTCCGCTAGGTTCTTCGATGCCAGGGCCTCCTGCACGATATACTGCTCCATACCCCAGTAATAGATATTGATCAGCAACATGCCCGAGAAAATGGTACTGAATGGTAATACATCCCCCGGTTCTCCGATCGCATTCAGGTGTTCCTTGTTGGTAGACAGGATCGACTTGGCGCCATTCAATACATCACCATTTCCCAGCGTTCTGAACCCATAGTACAGGATGAGAATACCGCCGATCAGCATGCCTACTCCCTGCACCACATCGGTGATGGTGATGGCCCGCAGCCCTCCCAATACATTGTACAAACAACCGATCACACCCACAACCAGCACTATCAGTTGAATGGATGAAAAATAACTGATGCCCAAAACCTGATCGATATGGAAAATGCCATTGATGGCAACGGCGCATCCATACAATACTGTCGGGATCAGGTTCACAAAATAGCCCAGCAGGAAGATCACAGACACGATGCGCTGTGTTTGCGCATCAAATCTTCTGGCGAGAAAATCAGGAGTGGTAACGGCCCCGATGCGCAGGTACATCGGCATGAGGAATTCAGCCACTATCAGCATGGCCAATACGGAGCTCATGCCCCATGCCATAACAGACATATTGGTGCTGTATACGAATTCGTTTTCCCCAATGAATTGATTGGCGCTCATATTGGAGAGGAACATGGAACTCCCGATCATCCAGAAGCCCAGGCTTCGGTTGCCCAGATAAAACC
>JAGIAP010000101.1:12209-16175 GCA_017744805.1 Chitinophagaceae bacterium
GATAAAACCCAACCGGGGTTTGTTGTTGCTTTTTCTTCCGTGTAACGTAAATGGAAACAAAGGCAGCGGCAACCGTTACGAACAGGAAGCTGAGTAATATTGTAGGATTCATATCAAAGCAATCATAAAGATCCCCTGCGGAGGAGAACGGTCGGAATCACTTCCTGTGTCAGTTCACGGCTCAATACAAACTCTGCAGCTTTTTCGGCCATGACCGAGAAATCTGTTGAATAGGTGGTGATACCATCGAAAATGATCTCTTTCACCACCTCATCATTATGCGACAGGATCCCTACATCCTTGCCCAATCTGAAGCCCCTGGCCTTTGCATCTTTCAGCATCTGCCAGAGCTCTGCATTGTTGATGGTGAAATACACGTATCCTTTTTCGATGGAACCGGGAATATATTCAGTTCTGATAACACTATTGATCTTGAAACTTTTCACGAACTTTTTATAAGCATCGAGGATCTCGATGGGCGTATCCGAGGCCGGCCTGTGATAATGGATCATCCCTTTGAATTTCCTGATGGCAGGAGCCAGTTCCGAAAATGCAGCAAAGGACGATTTCTCAAACTCCTGCACTACATAGGAGAACTCTTCTTGTAGTGGCTGGTACCTGTCGATCATCAGGAATTTATTCATCGGCAAGGTACCCAGGATCCCGGCAGTTCGCTTATGCGGGATCGGTGCCACCACATACATGCCGTATTTGCCTTTCACATTGGCCACGATGCTCTCCAGTACATCTATATTATTGTGATGGAAAAAGATATCGATATGGGCAGGTTGCTCCAGGTTATCGCGGAAGGTCTTGTAAAATACTTCCTGGAAACTATCAAAAGCGAAGATGATAAGCGCGATGCGAAGACTGCTTTCCGTATTCTCTGTAGCCACGTAGAACCCAATACGGTTCTTGGATTCAACGATGCCCCTGCTTACCAGTTCCTTGTAGCCTTTAGCAATGGTCTCCCGGGCAAAGCCCAGTTCTTTGATCAGATTATTCACCGATGGGAGCATATCCCCACGCTGAATGAGTTTATCGTTAATGGCGTTGATGATACCCTGCACCAGTTGTTCGTGCTTCGACAGGCCCTGGATATTTTCCAGCTCCCTGACCTGCTCATAAATATTCTGCATACGCAAACAATCTTTAATCTGTACTATTCTATCCTATTCGTAAATGTATTGTAAGTTTTGGTGATCCCCAAATAAAAAACCCTCTGACAATTTCAGAGGGTTTCCATTTTTATCGAATTCTGTTTTTACCATTCCGTATCGGCAGGCGCTCTTCTAACAGCACCTCCTTTCTGTCCGCCCTGTTCCAGCTCCCGGTTCATCTCTTCCATATCCACTGGCCTTTCAGTGGTATCTCCCATCAGGTAGAGCGTGAAATAATCAGCCATGCGCCAGAAGAAGTATTCGGTCATATCCCCAAAGCCATGACGCTGGCCAGGCAGGATCAATAGTTCGAAGCGCTTGTTGGCCCTGATCAGCGCATTCACTACGCGCATGGTATTGGCGGGATGCACATTGTTATCGATATCGCCATGCGTAAGCATCAGGTGTCCTTTCAGGTTCTTCACCAGGTCCTGGTTCTTTTCGATATTGTACAGGAAGCTGGTGTCTTTCTCTCCTATCACTTCCTTCACACCATGGTGTTGCTCGCTCCACCAGCGGTTGTAAATGGAGTTATCGTGGTTGCCGGCAGAGGACACGGCCACTTTGAAGAAATCAGGATACACCAGCATGGCAGCCGTACTCATGAAGCCGCCACCTGAGTGGCCATGAATGCCCACGCGGTTGACATCGAACCAGGGGTAGCGGTCTGCCAGTTGTTCAGCCGCCGCCTTCTTATCAGCCAGTCCATAATCGCGGAGATTGCCATAGCCATAGTTATGATACCATTTGCTGCGTGCGGGGTGACCACCACGGTTGCCCATCGTGATCACAATGAAACCGAGGTTGGCCAGCCTGTCCGTACGATCCATACTGCGGCCAAAAGCTTTGTTCACAGCTTCTGTCTGAGGACCAGGATACACGTACTCGATCACGGGATATTTTTTAGTGGAGTCGAAATCCATTGGCTTGTACATCACCCCGTAAATATCCGTGATGCCATCATCCGCCTTTACCTTGAATGGTTCAGGGAATTTGAACCCGGTAGCCATCAGGGAAGAAAGATCAGCAGTTTCCAGGTCCATCACCTTGCGGCCATCAGCCGCATAGAGTGTGGACCTGGGAACGGTATTCACCCTGGAATAATTATCTACGAAGAAGGTTTTGTTATCGTTGATGCTCATGGCATGCTCAAACTCGCCCGGGTTCAGCAGTTTCAGTCCTGTACCGTCGAAGTTCACACGATAGGCATGCAGGTAATAAGGATCCTCCTTCACTTCTTTTCCATTTGCGGAAAAGAATAAAACACGTTTGGTTTCATCGATGCCCAGGATATCCTCCACATGCCAGTTGCCCGATGTGATCTGGTTCTTGAGTTTGCCGGTTTCGTCATAGAGATAGAAATGTGCCCAACCATCGCGCTCGCTCCAATGGATCAGCTCTTTCCCGCCATTCACCAGGCCAAGCTTGCGCAATTCTATATAGGTATTGAAACGCTCTTCGATCAGCACTTTCACCTCGCCGATATTGATATCCACTTTACAGATATCCACTTTTTTCAGATCGCGGCCGGTACGGGTGAAATAGAACTGCTGATCATTGCCCAACCATTTGGATGGACGCCAGTCGTCATCACGTTCCTTCGCCAGTTCCTCTGCAGCCCAAAGGCCGAGATTCTGATCCTTGAAAAGCGATACCTGCATTTCCTTTCCTGTTTTTGCCACCGCATCGAACAGGTACAAATGATCCTCAGGCGCTTCTTTTTCTCCCGCCATCATATACTTGTATGTTTCCAGTGTGGGGCGGGGATCGGCCACGGAGTTGATCACCCAGAGGTCTTTCACATTCCTGCTATCGGTGCGGATCAGGGCAAAATGTTTACTATCAGGCGCCCATCTAACGCCCGCCATTTTTCTTTTGTTCTTATTGGCTTCTTTCTCCACATTGGTTTCATTGCCCTGGAAACTACCGCTGGCATGATAACTGAAATACTCCACCCCATCGGTAGTGAGGGGATGCTCAACGATGGTGCTGTCATCTTCTTTCACCAGGGCCTTTTCATAATTGGCCTTGTCCATCCAGTAGAGATTGAAATTGCGGCCGAAGAGAATAATATTGCCATCGGGAGAGATATTGGCCCAGAAAGGTTTGCGTTTGGGCTTCTTGAAATCAGGAAGCTCCACCAGTTCACCAGTATTAAGATCGTATTCGAAATAGAATATCTTTTTCTCGCGGGCGGGCGGCGTGCCCGCTGCCCCTTTGCCTTTTGTAGGTCCGGAAGTATCTTTCTTTATTATATCCTGAGAACTCTTCACTTCAAACTGTATCCAGTTCTCATCCCTGACAAATCGGAGTGAGTCCATGCCGAGATGCTGTGCATCGAAGGGATCTTTCACAATACGGGTGAGTTTGGCAGCCATCTCCGCATTATCGAACATCAGTTTCTTTTCTCCTTTGGCCGGGTCTACGATATACCATTTCTTTCCTTCAGTGGTTTCGTAAACATACCAGAAGCGATCAGACTTTTTAAGCCAGTGAGGGTCCACTGAAGTGCTGAAAATTAGTTTGCTGAGTTTTTTCGGCGCAAACCTTGCTGCCTGTTGATAATTGGCCTTGGTTACCGGGGATTGTTGAGCGGATGCCATGGAAGCGATCGTCAACAACATGATAAAACTTAACAGCTTCATGTGTTCGGGGCGATTTTTTTTTGAATGGGTGAAGTTCGTTCATTGAGACGTTCAAAAGCAGAGATACTCCCGCCGGTTATCAGTAAATAGCACCTTTTACGTAAAGCGGGCATAGTAAAAACCGCAGCGGGCATCCGGGATGCAGGGAACTGGCAGGAACG
>JAGIAP010000102.1:0-4977 GCA_017744805.1 Chitinophagaceae bacterium
GCAACTCGGCAGCAAAAGTATATAAAACCAACCTTGTGTAAGATTACCTAATTATTACCTGGCACCTGGCTTCTTTACAAACTCCATTGCAGGTTCAAGTTGAGCATCCCGTTTGGCGTATTTGATGCGGGAAGACAATCTTTGCGAAGGCTTTTCAACAACCAGGTAGAACAAATAAGAACAAACCACCGACAAGAGGTATCCGCCAATGATCACAAACGGCTTTTGATAAGGCAATTTAAATTTATGCGATAATAAATTGATCATAGCTCCGCCTGTAATGATATGTAGCAGGTATAAGGAATATGATATCTCACCCAAAAATCTCAGCACCTTATTAGTGTATAAAGGAATAAAATGAATGATCAGAAGTGTAATGAAAGCAGCCACGGTATAACTGGGTGTCAACACCGAGAACCCTGCTATCAGACATAATGCCACAATGATCAGGCATTCAGTTGGATTGGCATTGCCGGTCAACATAAAAACATATACAATCCCCATCAGGAATAAGGGAGCATAAGCAGGGAAAAAACCATGCCCTTTCAAAATAAATGGAATGATCAGGAAAAGTGCATAGAACCCGTACCTGGTAATGATCTTACCAGAAAGAGCAAAAGGAAGTAATATAGAGAGTAAAAGATAATACTGGAATTCTACACTCAAAGTCCAATAAACATCGATAGCCCATTCTCCATTAAAAAAAGGAACAAGATATCCAATATGTAAGATCAGGTCTCTGAAACTGGGAGTCATATCTTCCGGAGCCGAGCTCGCTACCATTAACCTAACTTTAAAATACAGGAGCGCAAGGATCAATGAAGCAATATAGGGTGGTTCCAACCTGGCCAATCTCTTCAGCATGAACTTGCCCCAATTATTATATGTATAATTGCCGCGAATCATAGACAGGGGGATCACCACTCCAGAGATAACGAAAAACATATAGACCCCGGTTTTTCCAAACCAGAATATATCCTTTATGGTTTCGGATTCAATGTACCCGGTAGTGGTGTTGACAAAGTGATATAAACAGACTATTGAAGCAGCGATTCCGCGCAGACAATTGATCACAGGAATATTTGATACCGAAGAGGGACCTTCTAATTTCACCAGACAAAGTTTGATTTATGTACTATCAAAGTGCATAATAGATATTTTTCCTGACAAAAAGTTGTAGATAGATATTTTTTTACCCTTTGAGCTTCATGCCTGATGTTCAATCTTATAGGAAATTAACTGATCTCCACTCTTTTTTTCGTTTCCATGGATTGGTAGATCGCTTGCAGGATCTTTACGTCCTGCCTTCCCATTTCTCCGGGAACAGGCGTAGGACGGCCTTCCATGATGGCCAGAGCAAAATCGTCCATTTGCCTGGCTTGCTGATTCACAGATGGGAATTCCATTTTCCCTTCGCTCGTTTCTCCCTGTTGTCCTTTGTATGGATAGGCTGGCGACAATTTGAACCAACCCTTTTCTGCATTGGCCTGCAGCAAATTCATATCCTTTGAATAACTGGAGGTGCATTGGCCAATGAAGGGCTTCTTCCACAGACTTGAATTTCTCAGGATTTGTTTTGGGTTGCTCCACCGCAACCACAGCTATCGGCTCCATGCCTGTGGTGTAGCGGCATCCCTGCACACAGTAGATACCAACATCCATCAGCGGGCCGCCGCCAGCCAGTTTCTTATCCAATCTCCAACCTTTCACTTCACTCATTCCATCATTGGCTTCAATGGTTTTGATATTACCGAACACCTTCTTTTGGCCAAGCCGCATCATCTCCTGGTTATAGGGCTCAAAATGCAAGCGGTATCCGATGGACAACAGTTTACCAGCTTCTTTGCAAGCCGCGATCATCTTGTCGCATTCTTCAACGGTAATGGCCATCGGCTTCTCGCAGATCACATGTTTGCCGGCCTGTGCTGCACGCACTACATATTCAGCATGCAGTGCATTGGGCAGCACCACGTAAACGATGTCGATGTCCTTATTGTTTTTGATATCGTCAAAATTTGAATAGTCGTAGATATTGGCATCGGGGATATTGTACTTCGCTTTCCAATCGATCGCTTTCTGTGGAGTGCCTGTAACGATACCGGCCAGGTAGCAATGTTCCGTTTCCTGTAACGCAGGCGCCAATTGACCTCCGGCATAACCGCCCAAACCCACCAGGGCAATACCCAGTTTTTTTGCCGGTACCTTTTTCTCTTTGGTCAATGGTTGTTCTTGCAGCACAGGCTCCGGAGGCAGCAATTCTTCCACCGGTTGCTCCAACTCTTCGGCCAGGGCCGGAATGACCTGCGTGCCCAATGCCAGTAAGGTGATCTTTTGGGTAGCGCTTCTGATGAAGGCCCTGCGGTTATTTCGATTTGGGACCATAGCTGAAGGTTTCCACTACAAAGACAATTGTTATGCCCGGTCAGGGCTACCCGCTACCTGCTGACGTCTGGGGATTTACATGCACATACAACGAAAATGCCAGGATGGTTAAACAAAACAGCGCATCCGTTAAGTGCCGCTTCCTGCAACGGTTTCCCTGTATCAGTTTTGTGCAATCAAAAACAGTTTACCAATGAAACAGATGATCATTATTGCCTTGATTTCCTCCATTGCATTTGCCGCTACTGCACAATCAACCAAGCTTCAATATGGCTTGAAAGCGGGTATGAATGTGGCCGCACTCTCCGGTAAGAATTCAGGAGAGGCCTACAACCTGAATGCCTGGTATGCAGGTGCTCAACTAACCTTGCCACTCAGCAAGGTATTTGCATTCCAACCAGAGCTACTCTATTCAAGGGAAGGTTTCAGAGGCACGGGTATGAAGTATAATTTTGATTTTGCCAGGATGCCACTCACTTTTCAACTCCGCCATGAAAGCGGCGTGTATGCCGAATTCGGTGCGCAGTTTGGAGTGAAATTAAGATCGACAGCGAACGATATTGACGATGATCAGAAAATTGAGATCCCTGATATGGAATCATACAATGCAGGATTGATCATGGGAATGGGTTACAGGCATACATCCGGTATCGGCATCAATATACGCTTCGCTCCCAGCCTCACAGGCGTGGGCAAGGGACTGGATGCCAAACTCACCACGCTCAGCTTTGGTATATCGTATTCGCTGGAATCGAATAAATAGGGTTGTATCGTAACTCCATCCTTCACATAAAGAAAAGAGCCTGCAAATGCAGGCCCTTTCTGTTACAATCACAATTTACCGTTTATTGTTTTGCTATTTTCTTGATCTTCTTTCTTTGTGAGTCTACCACATAAAGAACAGGATTACCCTGGGCATCTTCTTTCACTACAATACCTTCAGGGCGTTGGAACTGGATCATATTGGCCGGTCCGTTCTCCTGGTCCGGTCCCACCCAGACCCCTGCAAAAATGGAGGCTGTACCATTGGTAGCATATTTCTTCACTTCCCTTCCTCCACTGAATGTTACGTAGGTATTTTTGTCCTTATCAAAAGCCAGATGCGTAGGTTGGATATTCACGTCCTGCCGTACATCAAAGCCACCGATAGTGGTAACAGTTCCGTCAGGGGCTATTTTACGGATCATACCAGCTCCTTTTTCTGTGACGAGCAGATTTCCATCCGCATCAAAAGCCAGGTTGCCAGGGCTGGGAATGCCTGCTGCAGTTCCCTTCCCATCCTTACGGGTACTTGTTTTATCACCAGCCAGGGTGATCACTTGCCGGGTGGCAATTTCAATTCGCCTGATCACATGATTCGCGTAGTCACCAACATACAAATATGTTCCGGAAGGATTCACGGCAATGCCATAGGGCAAACTGAACTTAGCCTTATCTCCGTCCCCGTCTGCCCAACCAGGATCACCGGTACCAGCCAGCGTGGATACTTCCTTGTTAGGAGTGATCATCCTGATCTGATGGTTGAATTGATCAGCTACATACAAATTACCCGCATTATCGATGGCGATGCTGGCAGGAGAGCTGAACCTGGCATTGGTTCCGTTGCCGTCAACGGATCCGGAACCCGCGCCACCGGCAAAAGTGCTCACTTCACCTTGCGGAGTGATCTTCCTGATCTTGTTGAGATCGGAGAGATAGAAATTCCCTGCGGCATCTATTGCCAGGCCGATCGGTTGCTTGAAGGCCGCTGCATCTCCTGTCCCATCCACTTGTGCCCAATCACCGGAGCCTGCAAAATTACTCACGATCCACCCCACCAGGTGGAATCCTTTCACTTTGGTTACCTGTTTCCCATTGACCGTTACCATCACATCATGATCACCAGCAACGAGATTAGCCGGCAAAGTGATCTGTAATGAAGTGGCGGTAGCATTGGTCACAGTGGCAGGAAGGCCATTGATATGCACCATATTCTTTGAAGCCGTAGTGCTGAACCCGGTGCCATTGATAGTGACAGGCACCATTTCTGCACTGTTGGGAGTGATAGTGGTAATGATCAATTCCACATTGTTCCCGCCAGAACCCGGATCGGGGTTAGGATTTGGATCTACGCCGGGATCATTACCGGACTTACTGCAACTCATGATTCCCAAAAGACTGACTACTACAAGGATCTGTTTCATAATAAGGATTGAATGGTTGGCATAATTGACAACAAAATGTATGCTTCCGTCACACCAGCATCCCCGGTTTAGGTATATACGCACTTTTATCCGGACCTCACCCGTAGAAATTCAATGCTGAATCATCATAAGCGCTATGAAACAAAAAGCCGCAGACGAGCTGCGGCTTCAGGGAAACTATAAGGGTTGCTATGGGATCAGAGTTTCTCAAGCGCCAGGTCTAGTTGCGCACCACGAACATCCACTGTAATGATCCTTCCTTCTTTATCGAGTAACAGGCTGAATGGTATCCCTGAAATATTGTAAGCCTTTGCGATCTCGCCGGCAAAGCCATGGGGATCGCAGAGTTGGGTCCAGGTCATGGCTTCTTCCTTCATCGCTTTTTTCCAATCGGCATCGCGCTCATCCAGGG
>JAGIAP010000102.1:4987-8418 GCA_017744805.1 Chitinophagaceae bacterium
CATCCAGGGAGATGCTGATGATCTCGAAATTATCTTTCTTGTTCTTGTTGGCTTCGCGCAGGTGGGGGATCTCGCCCCTGCAGGGACCACACCAGCTTGCCCAGAATTCCAGTAATACATATTTCCCTTTCGGCATCAGTTCGGAAAGCATCACTTTCTGACCATCAGGTTTGTAAAAAGAGAAATCGAGATATCTTTCACCAATGGCCGTTCTCTTGGAAGCGGTTACTGCTTCCTGTAATTGCTGCATTTGTTTGGTACCGTCCCATCCTTTGCGGACCAGCCTTTCCAGCTCATTCAACCGGGGCAGGGTAAGGGTTACATACATTCCCTTCAGCATATCCATGGCCAGATCGTAGGAGATCTTACTGGCAGGATGCTGACGGATATAATCCCATTTCATATTATCGAGACTATCACTCACCGCATTCATTTTCCGGCTAAGCTCCACTCCTTCTTTGGTGTTGAACTTCCCTTCAATGGCCGGGCGATGATATACTTTCAAATATTCTTCATCCAATACCCGCAGCTCCTTTTTCAATGGGGCCATGGTGGCCTTCAAAGCATTGGACTCATCCTGCGTGCGAGATCCGGCGATCACCGGATCTGCCGTTATCTTTTTAGGATTGTAGTAATAGGAAGGCATACTGTCTATATGCGCGGAGAACCCGATATTACTGTTTTCGAGATAGAAAGAGGATTGCACCCAGTTCTTTTCGCTTCGCACCTGCCCTTTGGGCGTTCTATCGATGATCAACCTGATCAAACGGGGAACATCCATTCTACCTTTCATGACGAACTTTCCTTTACGGATAACCGAACTATCAAAATAGGCCTGGCTCTCCCAATCGTAGCGGGCAAGATATACTTTCATACCATCCGACTTTCCGGCGATCTTTCCCGTGAGAGTATAGGTTTTTTGTTGGGCATGCAAGGCCCCGGGTATTGCCAGTAGCAATACAAAGACAAATATTTTCATAATGCTGATTTTACACTATTTGATCATTGTTTATTGAGTGGCATGGTGGGGTTGAATGCCTGCACCTGCAATGGTATCTGGAATGTATAAGCGTCCGATCCGGGTTGAAGCGTTGCCAATACAGTACCGTCATTGGCAAACCGCTGCACAGGCGGCATACGTCCATCTTTGTCCAATCTTTTCATATCGATCCATCGAAGGCCTTTGAATGCCAACTCACGCCTTCTCTCTGCCAGTACTGCGCTGATGGCGGCTTCCTTGTCTGCCGCATCAAGAGGGGTATAATCGGCAGGGGCAAATCTTTTCATCCTGATCTCTTCATTCACGATATTCATGGCATCGGCGACCTCTCCTCTTCGCGCAAGGCATTCAGCTTTATTGAGGTATATCTCAGCATAAGTGATACCCCTGTTGGGATTCTGACTGTTCGCCCTTCCATACCTGTAGAAAGCTCCGGATGCATCTTTGGTGGCTTGTAGCCTGATGCGCAGATCCTTTGCCGCATCGAACCGGGCCATCAGTTCATCAGAGAACCTGAATGTACTGTTCACATCATATTTGACGAATATCTCTTCGGTACTTGAAGAAGCGGAAGGAAGACCAGACAGGTATTGGTTATAATCGAGGATGGAAGCACCCGAAGCCAGGATCTGGTCTGCATATTTCTCAGCATTCACATAATCCTGCATGCTCATGTACAACCGGCATAACATGCCTCTCGCTGCGTTTTTGGAGGCACGGGTATTATTGACATTCTGATCGGGAAGATCACCGATGATAGCCGTCAGTTCATTCACGAGGGTTTCATAAGATGTCTTCAATGATGGCCTGGTGGGCGTTTCATCATTCTGATCGGTACTGGTAACATAGGGAACACCATAGTCCTGGCCCGCAGTGACGGGGCTGTAGGCGGGTGCAAAAAACGACAATAAATGATGATAGAACCAGGCTTTGTTCACTACCGCTTCCGCATAGATCTGCTTCTTTTTTTCTTTGGTTCCATCTTTCGCGTTCATCACTTCTTCCGTGATCAGGTTCATATTGGCGATGCGATTGTACATTTCGGACCACATCACCGGTCGATCCTTAGTGATATTGATATAGGGGCGCCAAAAATAGATATTCCCTTTTACGGAGGTCTGCGCTTGTGGCGCCAGGCTCAGGTCGCGAACATCATCCGTAGCAAAGATGATGGGCGTGTTGATGCCAAAAGGATTCAGGATATTCTGGTCATTCAGCAATGCTTCATAATCCTGTAATGATTCAGCAATGATAGCGCCCTTCGGTTTTACATCCAGGTATTTGGAACAACCTGTGATCCCCAGTCCGAAGCAGGCGATGCATATAATGATGTTGAATTTCATTTCGATACTTTTTGGCAATGCTTTAAAAATTGGTTGACAGGGAGAAGGTGAAGGATGGCTGTACAGGCAGGCCCCTGCTACCTGATATGAAATCCAGCGTTTCAGGGTCTACATCATTCCCGCTGAACACATGCTTGAAGGGATTCTGCACCTGCAAGATCAACCTGGTATTGTTCATGCCAGCTCGTTGCGTGAATGCATTCTTCATATTGTAAGTGAATGTGGCATTACGCAGCGCTATATAATCCAGCTTACGCACAAACTGAATGGCCTTATCATATCCTGTTCTCACTTCTATGTACTCCGGCGTGCCCCAGGCGCCACCAAATCCGGGGATATTGGTTTTCTTTTCATCGCCGGGTTGTCTCCACATATTCTCCACGCCGTTCTGTGGGCGCTGTTCCCATACGCCGGGTGGGCTGATCAAACCTGCATGACCTCCGTAATACATCAGCATTACGCTCAGGCTGAAATCTCCCATGGTGAACTGATTATTGAAACCGAGTACATATTTGGGATCATTCACACCGGCATTCTTCAGGGCACTGAAGGGGATATCCGTTTGGGAATTGAAACTGAGCACCACCAGGTTGCCCTTATCGTCGCGCACCATCGGTTGCCCCATTTCGTTCAATCCTGCATAATCCAATGCCAGCACGGTATTCATCGGGAGACCTACGATATTTTCCGCACCGCCGGCCCTGGTGAAATTGTAGAACCCTGTGTATTGATTTTTGATATCGAGCACTTTGCTTTTGTTGAAAGAACCCGTGAGCTGCGTTTGCCATATGAACCTCCCTTGGCGCATATTGGTAGTGGTGAGGTTGATATCCACGCCACGGTTCTCGATGCTCGCATTATTGGTGTAAAGATTGCTGAACCCTTTGGTAGGATCGGATTCGATGGGCGAGAAGATATCCTTACCCCTCTTGATATAGTAATCCACCGAGCCTGCAATTTTTCCTTTGAAAAAAGCGAAATCAACGCCGGTATTGAAGTTCATCGTTTTCTCCCAGCGAAGGGAATTATTCTTCGGTGTAGAGATCGCATAACCCAGGGGGGAGTTCGGTGCCTGACTGTTCGTATAC
>JAGIAP010000102.1:8428-16171 GCA_017744805.1 Chitinophagaceae bacterium
GGATATTGAAGGGCCCCGAACGCTTGATGATATTCCCGTTGTAACCAGCAGCCACTCTCAGTTTCAGCTCGTCCACCCAATTGGCGTTGAGCATAAAATCCTCACGATGGATATTCCAGGAAGCGCCTGCCGACCATAGTGGTGTATAGCGGAATTTGGGATCATTCCCGAAAAGGTTGCTCTGATCTATGCGAAGGCTTCCGGTAATTGCATATTTCTGATCGAGGGTATAGGCTGCATTCCCGTACCAGGACACGAAGCGGTCATCACTGGAAGTTTCGTTGAAAAAATTCTCGAACATGGTCTGATCAAAGGCATAGCCTCCCGTAGGAACGATATGATCTATGAATTCAGGATAGAGCAAATAATTGCCGATGATACTCAGGTCCATGGGTTTGATGGACAAGAGGCGACTATCATACCCGAATACCGTATAGAGCCTGGAATCATTATCGATCTTCCTGGTTTCCGCGCCACCCAATAAAGAAATGGAATGCCGTGCACCGAGGTCCTTATTGTAGGTCAACTGAGCCCTGAGCGTATAGGAGCTGGTTTTGTTATCCACTGTTTTCTTTACACCACCCTGTGGCATCCTGAACTGTGGTTTGCCGGTAACAGGGTCCATCGCGGCATAGTAGTTGAGCATGATCCTGGTCTCATAGGCATTCTCCGAAGCAATAGTAGATTGCTCCCCTACTTGTCTTTCATATACACCACCCGCTTCCAGGTTGAGGCCGGGCAATAATTTTATTTTCAGGTTACCCTGCAGGCGATAGAGATCCGTTCTGGATCTGGAGCGGGTCTCGAACATTTCGCGATAAGGGTAATACATTTCATCATAAAGGCCCATCGCCATATTCTCCGCATTACGGGCCTGGCTGATGGTACCGTAAGTATCGCCGAAACCGTAGTAGTCTACGAGGAAAGGAGAAAGATAAGCAGCGGCCGCATGGCCGTTTGCATCGAAGAATGGCTGGTAGGATCGCAGCTCATAGAAGTTCGGGATGGCTGCGCTCTTTGTGTTCATATTAGAATAGACAGTCTGCAGTTCGAGACTGATCTTTTTCGATATATCGAAGGAGCCCCTGTAGTTCAGGGTAGTTTTGTTATTGCCGGAATATTTCTCACCACCTTGATTGTCCACGCGGTTGATGCCGAGAAAATAGGTAGTATTGGCGCCGCCCCCGCTCATATTGAGATCATAGGTCTGCAACCATTGATCCTGCAGGAAGAGTTTTTTGTAATCATTGGTATTATCATAAGCAGCCAGTGCATTGAAGCGCTGATCGGCCTCTTCCTGCGTTATCTTCCCGTTGTAAAGATCATCTGCAATACTGAACACAGGCGTGTACGTGCCATTGTTCATATCGATCAGGTCTTTGGAATTGAAATTGGCCTCTATATCGTAGATACTTTTGTCCTTTTCAAAATCGATCAGCTTGCGGCCTTTCAGCAGGTTCAACTTATTGTAATCCGGCCTGGGCCTGAAGGTTTGTGCCGTTGTGAAATTGAATACCGGCTTGCTGTCAGATCCTTTTTTGGTATTGATCACGATCACGCCATTGGATGCGCGAACGCCATAAATGGCCGCAGAAGCGGCATCCTTCAGCACGGTGATATTCTCGATATCGAAAGGGTTGATGGTTTCGATATCGATCTCCGTAGGATATCCGTTCAATACGATCAATGGTTTTTTGATGGCCTCGAATGTAGACACACCGCGGATCGCAAATGGACTGGTATTGTTTGGGTCTGCCCAGTTATTGCGGCTCTGGTTGAGATTGAGCATGAGACCGGAAATGCGGCCTTCCAGGTTATCCACGATATTTCCGTTGACCGGAACAGCCTGCAAGTATCTCTCCCGGCTAAGCGTTGCATAAGCACCGGTAAGCTGTCCTTTTTTCAATGTCTGGTAACCGGTGGATACCACCACTTCCATTTCTGCCGCGATCTTTGTTTGAACCGTCACGGAAAGCTCTGTACGGCCAGCCAGTTTGATCTCTTTCGTTTCGATATTGATACCAGTAAAAACCAGGGTAGCTTTTTCATCGATCCCCTTCAGTTCAAATTCTCCTTTTTCATTGGTGCTGGTTCCGGTGGATGTTCCCCGTACCGTTACAGATACGATCACCGGTTCATTCCTTTCGTTGGTAACGATACCCTTTACGTTCACCAGGCCGGTAGCTAGCACCAGTGCGGGCTCCGGCATTTTTGCGTCCATTTTCTTTAGCGTTACGAGGATCATTTTGTCTTTCAGGGAATATCCGAGAGGTTGGTCCATGAAGATCTTGCTCAGCGCTGATTCAAGCGGGGTATTATGAAACCGGATGGTCACAGGTTTGCTTTGCAGCAGATCGTCGTTACGATAGAAGAAGGAATAACCGGTCTGTTGCCGGATAACGGAAAAGAGCTTTTCCAGGGAAACATTGGTTCCCGAAAAACTCACATGCTGTGCCTTTCCATTGGCACTAGCCTGGAGAAAGACCACGGTCAGTAAAATAGCAGTCAATTTCATAACGCGCCAAATTAGGGGAGCTGAATGGGCATACCAATTCCAGCCCACACCAGCTTTCGCAATTTTCATACTTTTGCAGTGTTTGGGTTAACAAGAATTCGCCTTGCGGGGCATGAATATCCAGGTTGACTCAATATCATAGCCGGTAGTGTTGCTGCACTACCGGTTTTTTATTGGGTCTGAGCTTTTTGATCAAGGTATAATGGTCACTTTATTTCCCTCGCGTACCGAGTGTATACGCAGATCGGACAAAACATCCAAAACCTGGGATAAGGGAACGGTCCTGGAGATCATACCGGAAAGCCTGATATCGTCCGGTGCTCCATCGGCAAATACCACTTCTATATCGTACCAACGGGCGAGTTGCCTCATTACGGCACGAATATTTTCGCCGTAGAAATAGAAATTATTGTCCATCCAGGCCAGCACCTGCTGCATATCCGGATTATCCACCAGGCCGATCACATCATCCTTCACAACAGCCTGCTGCCCGGGCTTCAGCAATAATGAAGTTCCCTTCTTTTCCACTTTTACCTTTCCATCTTTCAGGGTCACTTCAGGCTCCTGTTCATCATCATAGGTATTTATATTGAAGCCCGTTCCCAGTACAGTAACGGACAGATCCTTTTTTTGAACGATGAAAGGCTTTGCTCCATCTTTCGCTACATCAAAATAGGCTTCCCCATTCACCTCCACCCTTCTTTCCCCTTCACCGAACGAAGCGGGGAAACGCAGGCTGCTCATGGCATTCAGCCACACCTTCGTCCCATCGGAGAGCACTACGGTATACATGCCTCCTCTTGGAGTACTGATAGTATTGTACATGAGCGTGGAAGAACTGCCTGACTGCTGATAACTCAGCCATCCATTCATATTGATCAGTTTCGTATTGCCCTGTTGGCTGATCGTACCCTTGTTGACCGAGTCCAGCACCAAGGTGCTGCCATCGGCCAAAGTCAATACAGGTGACGTGAATGAAGGCTTGCCATCTTTTGAGGCAGGATATTTTTGTGCCACTGGTTTGTCTTCTTTTCCATGGAAGAAATAGATCCCACCTGCCACCAATAGCACGGCAGCGGCCACTGCCCACCACCAATTCTTTCTGTTGTTGCCTGCATCCATTGACACAACCGGAGTATTCTCAATTGAGTCTTCTATCTTTTTCCAGATTCTTTCTTCATCTCCTTCAGGCACGGAGATGCGTTCGGCAGACAATAGCAATTCCAACTGAATGATCGCTTGCTGAAGTTCTTTCAGGTTAGCAGGATGGCTATCGATAAAAGATTGCCAGAATGCTTCCTGTTCCGGCTTGCGGTATTTGACCCAACTGATGAGATCGGGATCATCCAGGAATTGCCCGGTGTCATATGTTTCGTATTGTTTTTGCATGCTCGGTAAAGGGATCGGTTACTTCATCCCTTCAAGAGGACAATCCGGTTTTATTTTTTACCCCACCCAAAAGGATCTTTTTCCAGTTTTTTTGAAAAGTGGTTGCCGGCCGGTGGCCTGGTATTTTGAATCAGACAGGATCAGGTGAACAATTCTTTGCCAGCGCCGGTCAGCAGGAGGATAAGCGTTGCCGGTGCTATATTCATCAGGTCGCGAAGGGTTTCCAGTCCGCGTGCACTGAGTTTGTAGGTCGATTTCACGGTGATGCCCATGATGGCCGCGATCTCTTCATAGTCCAGTTCTTCCATGTACCGGAGCCAGATCACTTCTTTTTGCCTGGGGCTCAGTTGGTTCATGGCATCGAGCAGTTGCCGGGTCTGTATGCTGATGGTTTCGCGGCGGATATATTCTGATTCCACGGAGAAAACCATTTCAAATGGATGATCGTCAGGGTCAGCGCCGGGCACTATCCTGGCCTCCCTCTGTAGTCTGTTGTAGATAGTGCCGCGCAATGATACCAGCAGATAGCTTCGCACGGCGGCTACATCCCCGAGATTAGGCCGGCTGTTCCATATCTTCACAAAGAGATCGTGGATCGCATCGCGTACCAGCTCAGTGTCCATGCAAAGCCGGCAGCCATATTCATACAGGTTGTTGAAATGCTGATGGTAAAGTTGGCGGAATGCCTCTTTATCGCCTTCTTTGAAAGATCGCCATAATGCAGAATCAGTAGTCGGTTCCTTTACCATATTGAGCAAAATCGCCCAAAAGGTAAGCAATAAAATGGGATCGGGAGTAAGGGATCATTTTTTGAAGGTGAGTCCTTGTTCCTTCAGGAACTGCCTGAGTATGGGCATGGCTTTTTGTCCCATGCCATGAAGGGACAACACTTCAGCTTCCGTATGTGCAGCCAGTTTTGCAGCGGTGGTAAGGCCTGCATTCTCCAATGCCCGCCTGGCGGGCGCATACAACAAGGAAAGAAAACCTGTTCCAGGTTTGGATCCATTGGCACAAACGGGACATACAGGGCAGTCGCTGCTCTTGTAGTATCGATGTCCATTGGGACAGGTACGTAATGTTTTAGTTGCTGGAGGCATAGAGTATTCACCAAATGTACAACCTGGCTGCACAATTGCATTACCTCTGTTAAAATTGGCGCAGCCGGCTTCCGGCCGGTGTAAGGCGAAAAATTATTGTTTATCTTCCTGAACCTGAATCATCCTTATGAGATCCATCTCCTTCCTCCTCCTTGCTGCTTCGCTTGCCTCCTGCAATGACAATACCCATACTGAATTACCAACAACCGAAGCTCCTTTGGTCAAAGACAGTGCTGGTCAGACATTGGAAGAATATAGAAAACCATTCATCACTTCCTACCGGTTCGATAGTTTCAAGGCCACCGTTTACAAGGGTAAACTACTCGCCCCCACAAAAGGCGATAATGAACTGATCAGGGACTCTGCTTTCATGAGCCCGCTGAGAAAAGCATGCGGGGATAGTGGGATCAATTTTGCAGGCCATTACACGGTGGTTCAATCAGGTTGTGGCGCTATGTGCTCAGGACTGTATATCATCGATAGGATAACAGGACAGATCTATGCAGACCTGCCGCCCAATAATGGCGGGCGCTGGGGCTTTCTTTACAAGCCAGACAGCCGGATGCTGATCAGCAATGCCAATGCTTTGGACGATAGTCTGAAAACATATATGGGCGAATTTGATGCGCCTGAGATCTATGAATGGACCGGCACCTCCCTCAAACAATTACAATAAAAAGCCCGCACCAATCGATGCGGGCCGGTAGCAAGTTCTTACGGTTGCAGCCTTATTGAGCTGTCCATGTATTGTTCTTCAGGTTCACATCAGGGATGGTCTTGTCAGGATCCAATACCACTGATACTACCTTATCGGTAGACGCATAGTTGAATTTCCAAACACCACCATGCTGCCAGATCTCTACAGGGAGAGAAACCCTTCCTGTTTTCCCGTTCGCTTCCTTGATCTCGATGGTTACAGGCATCGGGAGTTTTTCAAGTGTAGCGATGGTGATGATGCTTCCTTTTGAAGGATCGTTCTGGATAGCTGCCACATCGGTAACCGCCAGGTCGATCTTCCATTTATTCATGAACCATCCGCGCCAGAACCATTCCAGGTTCTCACCGGCTGCATTCTCGATGCAATGGAAGAAATCCCATGGTGTAGGATGTTTGAATGCCCATTGGTGAACATAGTAGCTGAATGCAGAATCGAAACGTTCTTTACCCAGGATATTTTCGCGAAGCAGTTTCAGACCGAAGCCAGGCTTGTAATAAGCCACAGTGCCGAGGTTGAATTGCTGCGTAACATCAGGAACGGTGAGGATGGACTCGCCTTTATCGTTGAAGAACATACCGGCAGCCATTTCAGGATTGATGGCGCGGTTGCCATTGTATTCGCCTTTGTTGAAGGCTGAATCTGCCAGGCCATTGATAAAGGTATTGAAACCCTCATCCATCCAGGGGAAGCGGCGCTCGTCGCTACCCACGATCATGGGGAACCAGTTATGACCGAACTCGTGATTGGTAACGCCCCAGAGGCCGCCACGCTGCGAACGGGAAGAGCAGAATACGATACCGGGATACTCCATTCCACCTACGATACCGGCCACATTCACCGCCATCGGGTAAGTGTAAGGATAGAGGTAATGTGAATAGAATTCGATACAACCTTTTACGTATTCAGTAGAGCGGCCCCATGCGTCCTTGCCATCACTTTCTACAGGGTACACGCTCATTGCGAGGGATTTTTTTCCACCAGGGAGATTGATCCTGGCAGCATCCCAGATGAAAGCTTTGGAAGCAGCCCAGGCCACGTCGCGGGTATTGGTGCATTTGAATTTCCAGGTGAGCGGTTTGCCGGAAGTTGTTTTCGATACTTCAGCAGCAGTGCGGAGCATTACCGTTTTTTCGCTGCCGGAGGCTTCGGCCCAGCGCTTCTGTTGTTCGGCAGTGAGCACTTCCTTTGGATTGAGCAGTTCGCCGGAGCCCACAACCACATGACCTGCAGGAGCAGTGATGCTGTAAGTGATATCTCCGTATTCCAGGTAGAACTCGCCCTGTCCGAGGTAAGGGAGGGTATTCCATCCATTCACATTATCGTACACGCACATACGAGGGAACCATTGTGCGATCTCATACACCCATCCATTCTTGGTTTCCAGTCGTCCCATACGGTCTGTACCATATTCAGGAATAGGGAAGGCATAATTTATTTTGAACTGCACGGCAGATTTGGACTTCAGTTCCCTGGGCAATCTGATCTGCATCCTGGTGTCATTGATGGAATAGGAAGCAGGTGTTTCTTTTCCATCCTGGATCAGGGTTACGGAAGAGATATTGTAACCACCATCGAAAGCTTTGCGGTTAGCCCAACGTCCGCCGGTTGTGGCTGTAGTGGCCACACCACGGGATTCCTGACTGTAAATGTTTTGATCCAGTTGCAGCCAAACGAAGCTGAGTTGTTGCGGGCTGTTATTGGTGTAGGTGATCACCACATTGCCGGTAACACCATGTTGCTGATCGTCCAGTGTGGCTTCGATCTTGTAATCGGCCCTGTTCTGCCAGTAGCGGGGACCGGGGGTACCATCGGCTGCACGTACCTCATCGCCAAAGGCTGGATAGAATAATGGCGCAAAAGTTTCGTGCTGATCATAGACCGAGTTTGTTTGTGCAACAGCGCCCAGGCTGATGGCCGAAAGGCAGGCTCCTGCAAATATTCTGGTCACTAAATTCATAACTCCTTGATTTTATTGGATAGAAAAGGTTTAAAGATAATGGAAATAGGTATAAGCCGTTTACCAC
>JAGIAP010000103.1:0-1698 GCA_017744805.1 Chitinophagaceae bacterium
CCGCTGTCTCTACCAGTTGCCGCAACAGTTCTGTTCCAGCCGGCGCCGAAGGCGCATGTCCGCTGGTCAGGATCCGCTCGCAACCGCAACTGATCAACTCTTCCAAGGACCGGAACGGATCAGGCGTACTATCGAATACCCGGTGACAGGTCACATTCATCGGATAGGCCCATTCGATGATCCGCTTCATCCTTTCCAAATCGATATTCCCATCAGCCAGTTGCACACCCGTGGAAATACCCTCGCATCCGATAGCGCGACAAAGCAGGATATCCTGTTTCATCATGGCGATCTCTTCATCGTCATACAAAAAATCGCCTCCCCGGGGACGGATGATAGGATATAATTGAATGGATAATCGCTCCCGCGTCAACGTTAGAGTGCCCATAGAAGGCGTGATCCCTCCTTCCGGTGCACTGGCGCATAATTCAACACGATCGGCCCCCGCCTTTTCAGCAGTCAGCGCAGACTGGATATTGTAAGCACAAATTTCAAGTACCGGCATATCTCTGTTCTTTACCATTTACTGTCTGCATGAAGTATTTTTTCTTCACGGCCATTCTTCACGGAAAAGGTGAATCCTTTCTGCAATGCATAAGCGCCGAATACTCCTTTCTTATTGATGGCCAGAAAGCCCACCTGCAGGGTCTTTGCTTTGACCGGATTTCTTTTTACGATCCTTTCCACCGCTTCCTTACAGGCAGCCCTGGGCGACAGGCCATGGCGCATCAGTTCAACCACCAGGTGCGATCCCACAATGCGGATCACTTCTTCCCCCACCCCCGATGAGGTAGCGGCCCCGATCTCATTATCCACGTACAGGCCAGCCCCGATAATGGGAGAATCCCCCACCCTGCCCCGCATTTTGAAAGCCATACCGCTGGTAGTGCAGGCCCCGCTGAGATCGCCCCTGGCATCGATCGCCAGCATTCCGATGGTATCATGGTTGTACGGGCCGCCGGGCAGCTTCAACTGGTTCTCGATATTCATCACAGGTGCATACTTAGACTCCTTCAACCACTCCTTCCATGCTTTCTCGCTCTCCGGCGTCAACAGGTTCTCTTTCTGAAATCCATTTTCCAACGCAAATTGCAAGGCGCCATCTCCTGCCAGTTGCACATGTGGTGTTTTTTCCATCACCAGCCTGGCCACGGAAATAGGATGTTTGATATGCTCCAGGCACATCACGGCCCCGCAACGATATTGCATGTCCATGATGCAGGCATCCAGGGTTACATGGCCCTCACGGTCTGGGTAACCGCCATATCCGACAGTATGATTATTGGGATCGGCCTCGGGGATCTTTACGCCCGCTTCAACAGCGTCCAATGCAGAGCCGCCGCTGGCAAGCGTTTTCCAGGCTTCAGCATTGGCTTCTTTTCCAAAATCCCAGGTGGAGATCACAATGGGATCATTCTTTGAAGCCGCTGCAGGAAGGGAAGCAAATGATTTTTTTCCGGCCAATGCTGCAATGGAAGCAGCGGCGGAACTGAACAGGAATTTCCTGCGTGTACTCATGTGGTGTTCGTTTAGGTCTGTGTATCTCTATGCTTTGGACTCCATGAATTTCCGGAGCCCCTGTTTTGCTTTTTTACGGACCGGCTTCTGCACAAAGCCACTCCATCCCAGCAAGAGCCCGCTGATGCCCAGGGCCTGCCGGCTCCATTTCCAGAGATCGAAATCATCCATATGTTCAAT
>JAGIAP010000103.1:1708-3052 GCA_017744805.1 Chitinophagaceae bacterium
GATCAGGCCATCCTGGAATTTGAAATTCGCCTTTACCTCATTGATCACTTTTCTGCCCGTGCCGGTAAAAGTATATTCCGCCTTCCAATGGCAGCTACCATATTTTTCTGCAGCATCCACCTGGATATCGCTCACGGCCACGGTCAGGTCCTCCGCCCTTTTGGTGAGCATCTCCCACATGCTTCTTACCTGGTCTGCATTCAGGTTCTCAAAGACCGGATCATAGAAGATAGCATCAGGATGATACAGGCTGTTCATGCAGGCATAATCGCGCTGCCCGAAACAGGTATAGAATTTCTTTATCAGTTCTTCATATCGTCCCATATTTTTCACACGATTGGGTTGAGCAACATTGATTATTTTTAAGTCACTAAAAATACCGTTAACAATGAGAAAATTTTCGCTATTGGTATTGGGTCAGTGCCTTCTTTTGACTGCCTTTGCGCAGCAGTTCTCCCAGGACTCTACCTGGATACTGAACAATTATACCAAAAAAGAATATCAAATCCCCATGCGGGACGGGATAAAACTTTTCACCAGCGTGTACCTTCCCAAGGACGCAACGGAAAAGCATCCCATCCTGATGACCCGCACGCCTTACTCCTGCCAGCCTTACGGCGATCAGTTCAATGCAATGCTCTGGAACAGGGACTATCGTTATTTCGCTCGTGAAAATTACATCATTGTGATCCAGGATGTACGGGGAAGATGGATGAGCGAAGGCCAGTTCGTGGATGTACGGCCATTCAACCCCAACAAAAAGACCAATCAGGACATCGATGAAGCCAGTGACTCTTATGATGCTATCGACTGGATGGTGAAGAACCTGCCCAATAACAATGGCAATGTGGGTGTTTTCGGCGGTTCATATCCCGGCTTCTACTCCACCATGGCAGCACTCAGCGGTCACCCTGCCCTCAAGGCCACCAGCCCGCAGGCGCCGGTAACCGATTGGTTCCAGGGAGATGATTTCCATCATAACGGTGCATTCGCGCTTATCGACGCATTTGCTTTTTACGTTTCTGCCGGATTCGGCAACCCTCGTCCACTGCCCACTACGGCCCGCCCCACCGTGAACCTGAAGATGCCTTCCAGCGACAATTACAATACTTATCTCCGTATCGGCGCCCTGAAGAATTTCCTGGCGCTCACCGGCGATAGCATCGCATTCATGAAGGAGATGTTCGCACATCCCAATCGTGATGCATGGTGGGAAGCACGCGATATCCGCAACTCCGTTCACCATATCCCTTCCACCATCCCTACTTTGATAGTAGGCGGCACCTTCGATGCGGAAGATTGTTTCGGCGCATGGCGCTGCTACGAGGCTATCGAGAAAAAAGC
>JAGIAP010000103.1:3062-13439 GCA_017744805.1 Chitinophagaceae bacterium
AGTGATGGGCCCCTGGTGGCATGGTCAATGGGCTTCCCAGGATGGAAGCAAACTCGGTAATGTCCGCTTCGGCGATAATACTTCCTTCTATTTTCAAAACGAGATCGAGATCCCTTACTTCAACTATTACCTGAAGGGTAAGGGAGATATTTCCAAACTGGCAGAAGCCACCGTTTATTTTACGGGCGCCAATGAATGGAAACACCTGGATCAATGGCCCCCTGCCGACAAAACCAACAAAGCGATCTACCTGCAACCCAATGGCAAGCTCGCCTGGGAAAAACCAACTGCCAAAGCCAGCTTCAGTGAATACGTGAGTGATCCGCAATCACCGGTGCCCTACGCCGAAGATGTACATTATGTGCGCACCCGTGAGTATATGATCGACGACCAGCGCTTCGCCAGCCGCCGCCCCGATGTACTTACATTTGAAACGCCTGTTCTGGAACAGGATCTCACCCTGGGTGGTACCGTGATCGCTGATCTGATCACTTCCATCTCCACCACCGATGCAGATTATGTAGTGAAAGTGATAGATGTATTCCCTGATGATTTCAAGTATCCCGGCACACAAGCGAATACCAGCAGAACGGCAGGTGTTGGTGACTATCCGATGGGAGGCTACCAGATGCTGGTGCGCGGAGAGATCATGCGCGGAAGGTTCCGTAATAGCTTCGCTGTACCAGAGGCATTCAAGCCCAATAAACCGGAGCATGTGAAATTTGAATTGCCGGATGTAGCGCATACATTCAGGAAAGGACATAAGCTGATGATCCAGATACAAAGCAGTTGGTTCCCGCTGTTCGACAGGAACCCTCAGCAATTCGTGAACATCTATACCTGTGATGATGCCGATTTCAAAAAAGCAAACATCAGGATACATCATGATGCAACGAACAGCAGTTGCATCGTATTACCGGTTATTCCATAATTACATTATTCCATTTTTCTAACGGAAATAGAGAACCGAACTTTGACCTTATACGGGGATTTTTGTATTCACAGGATGAATTAGTTTGCATACGTAAACATTTCTTATGAGAAGATCTCCCCCGTAAAGGATATGAAGCCTGTGCGATCCCGAGCGCACAGGCTTTCTTTTTGTGAGAATGAAGCGTTAATCATAAAAACGAATTGAATGGTAGCGATTGAAAGTATTCAGAATCGTATCTACACGATCCGGGAAAAGCAGGTGATGCTCGACTTCGATCTGGCAGCCTTGTATGAAGTGGAAACAAAAGTGTTGAACCAGGCAGTGAAGAGGAATGCAAACCGGTTCCCTGAGGATTTTATGTTCAGACTGACGGCCGAAGAATGGGAAGAATTAAGGGATCAAATTCCAACCGGACGAGACGGTCATGTTGACATGAGGTCACAAATTGTGACCGCATCAGCGGGTAAGGAAACCACCACTTCAGTGGTATTTTCCATTAACACGATCAAGAAAAGGGCCGACAAGTTCCTTCCCCATGCTTTTACCGAACAGGGAGTAGGAATGTTGAGCGGCGTGCTACACTCAGACAAGGCGGTAAAGATGCACCTTGCCATCATCCGCACATTTGTAGCGGTTAAAAGACTGAATATGCAACAGTTAGACTTGTTGCAGCAGATCAAATTCATCAAAGAGAAGTTGGGCGTTCATGATGACCAACTTGAAGCATTGTACGATGCGATGGACAATCTGGTGGATGAATCCTCGGCAAAACGAAAATGGGATAACCGTACCAGGATCGGATTCAAACCGTGATGAGCCCTTAACCCCTGCCCTCATTCACAACCGCCACTTTGCCATGAGGTCACAAATTGTGACCACATCCCACCCCCCAAAAAAAATGCCGTCCCTTGAAAAGGACGGCCTGATTTACCCTATTGATCGTTTGGTTCTAAGGTCTTACTATTCTAACATTAAACGACAACGTTATTTGTTCCACCACACACGGGTGTTCACATTATCCGGGCCACCCAGTTTGGTGGTGGCATCCTGAACACCTTTGCCATTGGACTCACGCTCACTGATCACGAAATTGATCCGCTTGATGAACTCGCCATCCGGAACAACACCGGCACTGTTGTTCACCATATTCGGCCATAATTTCGGATAACCGGTCCTGCGGAATTCAGCATAAGCCTCGCAGGATTCGGGATAGAGCGCCAGGTATTTCTGGGTGATGATCTGTTCCAACTTATGTTCAAAATCACCTGCAGCATCCCATTTGGGTGAAATATTGCTGAGCTTGGGGCCTACAGGAATATTGTTGGCTGCATTCTTTGGATCTACATAAGCCTTCGGTGTTGCAGTACTGTTCTTGTAAGTAGCAAATACTGTGGGCGCAACTCCCCATTGAGAGAAGGACAGCTCGATCCCTTTTTCGTAAGCTTCCTGAACACTATTCACACCTGCATCTGCCCATCCCCAGAGCTTAGCCTCTGCACGCAGGAACCAGGTCTCAGCAGCGGTCAACATCGGCATCCGGGTGCCAAGATTGTTGAGGGAAGAGAAATTCGCATAGGTAGTAGCGTCAGTAAGGTTGATGCCAGGGCGGATCCCCCTGTACTGCCCTGCAAAATCCTTATCGGTAGCGGGCAGGTAGTAGATCTGCAACCTGGGATCATTGTATCCGGTAAGGAATGATTCCATCGGAGCGCCCATCCTGATATTGCCCCAGCTATTGGCGATAGTATTGAGTGGATTGGTGACCGTTCTGCTATCGATGATGAAGTCCTGGGCATTGGTCTCGATCAGTCCATACGGGCTGGAGAGCGCTTTTTCAGCTTCTGTTTTTGCTTTCACCTGGTCTGCTTTCACGATCCTGATGGCTAAGCGAAGGCGGAGGGAATTCAGGAACCTCATCCATTTGGCATAATCGCCGCCATACACCAGGTCGAACCTGGTGAAGATCTTCGCTGCATTGGCATCATCCACATACGGCTTCAGCTTGGCCTGTGCATCGTCGAGGTCTTTGAAGAAAGCGGTGTATACATCCTGCTGGGAATCGTAGGTAACGCTACCATCAGCATTGATCTTACCGAAATTGGAGTAAACGATCGGCCCGAAAAGATCGGTGGCCCTGTGCATGGCCATCACTTTCAGGATCAGCCCCCATGCTTCGAAGTTGGGATAATTATCCCGCTTGGCTCTTTCGATCACGGCCTGTACCGGCGCCATCACGTTGGCATAAGCGGTCTGCCAGATATAATCGTTCCAGTCATCGATCATCGCATAGGTGATATTGTTCACATTACCCGCGAAATTGTTCGGCGACATCATGTATCCCGACCAGATATCCACGTTCAGGTTCTGCACCCGTTGATATTGCCAGTCGGGCGTATATTGGTGGATATTGAGCTGTATCTGGTTGAAGGGCGTGCCATAGAGAGCGAAATCGCCTTTCAGGTCCTTATCGCTCAAACCGTAGGGGTCTGTATTGATAGACTCGAAGTTCTTTGTACAAGCCGACAATACCAGTGTGCACCCCGCAACTATCCACATGAGGCGGTTATATATAGTATGCTTGCGTTTCATATTTTAATGCATTCATTGATTAACAGATCAGAAACTAACTTTCAGGTTGAGCCCAAAGCTGCGTGTGGAGGGCAATCCGAATACATCGATACCCTGCAGTCTGTTACCCGTGCTCATGGAAACTTCCGGATCGAATGGCGCTTCGCGCTTAACGAAGAAGAGATTGCGCCCTACCAGTGAAAGATTCACTTCCTTCACACCCTTCCATTTCAATGGCAGCACATAGCCGAGAGAAAGCTCCCTGAGGCGCACCACGGTAGCATCGTAGATATAGTATTCACCAATGCCTGCACGCCCGCCGATGGCAGTGTAATAGGTCCTTGCATCCACTTTCCCATCAAACGGAGTTCCGTTCTGTAAAACACCTTTCAGGTCTACACCGCCGGCAGCCATTGCTGCTGCTGCATTCTTACTGAATCCTGCCAGATCCAGCTCGGCCTGGGTCATGCTCATCACTTCTCCACCAAAACGGCCATCGAAGAGGAAATCGAGCGTGAACTTCTTGTATCGAAGGCTATTGCTCCAGCCAGCCGTGAAATCCGGATTCGGATTTCCCACGATCTGACGGGTTTTCTGATTCCTGTCGGGAAGAGGCGTATGCTTGGTATTATCGAGCACCAACTGTCCTTTGGCATCGCGTAGCGCAACAAAGGAAATGATATCCCCGAAGCTGCCACCTTCGCGGACCACCGTACCATACGTGTTATCGTATTGGGTCAGCAGGAATTGGGCCACGCCATCGGCACTATTGATGCCTTCTTCGCTAAGGTCCACTACCGTGTTCTTGTTGGTTGCCAGGTTCACGGAGGTATTCCATTCGATGTCCTTTCCTTTCACCGGAGCAGCGTTCAACATGATCTCCCAGCCGGTGTTGCGGATCTGTCCCAGGTTGAGATAATAAGTAGTGAAGCCGGATGCAGCAGGAGCAGGCGTTTCGAAGTACTGATCATAGTTGTCGTTCCTGTAGTAAGTAACGTCTATGCCCAATCGGTTATTCAGGAATCTCCACTCGGTACCGAATTCCAGTGAACGGTTATCCTCTGGTTTGAGTGATTTACCGGGGAAGGAGGATCGTGTTCCCTTCACGATACCGGAGGTTTGCGGATTGAGTGTGTATTGCGGAGGATTGGTCACAAACGCCCTGATACTGTTACCCACCTTCGCATAGGAGGCCCTTACTTTAGCCAGACTGATGGAAGAAGGCAGTTTTACGATATCACTGATGATAGCAGTTGCACCTGCTGAATAATACAGGAAGCTGACATTGGGCGTGAAGGCCAGTGTGGACGACCAGTCGTTACGCGCGGTCAGATCCAGGAAGAGGAAGTCTTTGTATCCGAATGAAGCGCTTCCTAGTATCGACTGTGTCTGGTACCTCACCACCGATTGCTGGCGGCTGGCATTGGTGGGCAGGATGTTTTGCAGGCTGAAAACATTCGCCAACGCAAGGCCAAACTGGTTATTATTACCATCAACCGCCCTGTAGGAATCGATCACTGTCTGATCGGTGACGCGCACATCATTGATGGCAGCGCCTACCGTGGCATTGAGGGAGAGATCGCTGGTGATATCCTTGTTGATGGTGGCAAGCACATCGCCGTAAGCGATCTTGTCCTTGCTACGCGCCCAGATATAGCGACCGTTGAAATCTGCCAGGGTTGTATTGGTGCTGGCGTAATAACGGCTATCGTATTCATCCACTGCCTGATCGTAATTACCACGTGCCTGAACGGAGAGCCATGGAGTTACTATATATTTCAACGACAATGAAGAGAAGGCACGCTCACGCCCATCTGTACGCGCATTCCTGTTCAGTATCCAGTATGGGTTCTGGGAGAATGCATTACCTGGTACATTGTTATCGTAATCCACGTTCCACCAGTTATGTACCATCAGCTCACGCATTTTGCTGAGCTTCTCGAAATTGTTCTTGTAATCGCTGAACTGCAGGTTCCTCGGCAGGAAATAAAGGCCATACTGCGGGTTATTATACAAACCGGAGATGGGACGGTTATTCGACTTTTGTTTGGTGAGCGTTACAAAACCATCTACCAGCAGTTTATCGTTGAAGAATTTGGCGGATTCCCTGAAAGTGAAGGTGTGGCGATTGAAGGTAGCCGTTGGGATCACCCCTTTATTGTCTGTATTGCTGTAAGAAAAATAGGTCTGCGCCCTGTCTGTTCCGGCAGTGAGGCTTACACCGTTGATCCAGGTGACCCCTGTTTTGTAGAATTCATTGGTATAATCGCCATTGCCGTTCTTTTGGCCCCATCCGTCTTCAGCCCCCTGCGCCGACTGACCATACTCGAACTGGGCATCGGGCTTCAGCAATACACGGTCCATGGTGAGCGAGCTACCGACCGTGATGCGGGCAGATCCCGATCTACCTTTTTTGGTAGTGATGATGATGGCGCCGTTGGCTGCCTGGCTACCATAGAGAGCCGCGGCAGAAGCGCCTTTCAGCACCTGCATGTTCTCGATATCATCCGGGTTGATATTGGAGATCGCATCTCCGCCATCACGGCCGGCACTACCCGACCCATTGGACTCGCCAAAGGTATTGTCTGGCTGCCCCAGTTGCCCGTTATACATGGGGATACCATCTATTACATACAAGGGAGAGTTGTTCTGCGTTGATTTATTACCACGCATCACCACTTTTACAGAGCCACCGGCACCGGAGGCACTCCTGTTGATAGTGAGGCCAGCTACTTTACCATTGAGGCTATTGATCAGGTTGGGATCCTTTACCGTGGTGAGTTGTTCCCCATTGATCTTCTGCGTGGAATAAGTGATGCTTTTGGAGCGGCGGTTGATACCGAGGGCGGTTACCACCACTTCGCTCAACTGCGAACCTGACGCCACCAGGGTGATACTGATCGATGACTGATCGGCTACCACCAGTTCCTGGGGAATATAGCCCACTGCCGAAAAAACCAGGGCCTCTCCTTTGGTTGCATCCAGGGAGAAATCGCCATTGGCCCCTGTGGTGGTCCCTCTTCGTGTGCCTTTTACCGTTACACTTACGCCAGCAACCGGCGTACCTGTTGAATCCACCACCCTTCCTTTCACTATTTCCGCGGCCTGGATTGCCTGTGGATGGTCATTTTCCGAAAATGTAACCGGCGCCAGGTTGTACTCATTTTTTGCGTTTTCCTTCGCTGAAAGGATCACGAATGTTTTCTCGTTCACCTTCTTGTATTTGAGCCCGGTTCCATCCAGCACCTGCGTGAGGATCTTCTCTATCTCTGCATTCTCGTTCTTCACCGGGTTCACCATTTTTTCTCCAAGGCTTTGATCGGAGAAAAGAAAATATACTCCTTTTGTTTTGTTGAGATCTTTTAAGACTTTGAATAAGGTTTGTTGTTTACGACTAGAATCGTCTTGTTTCTTATTGGTATCACTTTGTTGTCCCAGGTCCTTGTGCTTGTCCAGATAGGCATACGACTCCTGCGAAAATATGGCAGGTAAACACGCCAGTTGTATGCCCAGCACAATGGCAAGAGATCCAGTTCTACGCGGAAAACTTCTCATAATGCGGCGTTTTTTAAATAGTGATGTACTGGTTTTGGGTTTTATGCCAGGCCCTCCTTTTCACTGACCCGGGCAGGTGGTGAGGACTTACCACCCAACCCCGGATGCTATTCCTGCTGAGTCCCCATCAGCAGGCCGGCATCCTTTTGATCCGTGAAGAACCTCGTTCTTTGTTACCAAACAGACAATAACCATCTGCATTGGATGTAACCATACATCGCAATGTGCCGGCTAATGCCGTTTGCTAATAAAAAGAGGGCCTGTTCTAAAAAAAAATTATTCCGTAATGATGATCTCACCATCTTTCCGTATCACATGGAAATCGCCGGTCGCTTCCAGCGCATCTAACAATACGTCCAGGTTATCATTGGGTAAGATAGCAGTGATAGGCTTGTTGCCGATATTGGCATTGCCGATCGTGATCTTGATACCGTAGTGCTCTTCTATTTTATCGAGTGCGCTATGCAGCGGTATATTCTCGAATATCAGTTTCTTATCTTTCCAGGCCAGGATATTCTCTTCCCTGCCTGTTTTCTTCTGAAGCTCGCTATGGCTCACTTCCACAAAATCCCCCGGCACCATCTTGTAGGTCTTGCCATCAGGAGTATGCAAAGTAACGCTGCCCTCGGTGAGCATGATATTCGTTTTTTCGTCCCTGTTCACCACATTGAACTGTGTTCCGGTAACCACTACATCAAAACGATCCGTATGCACTACAAACCGGCTCCTGGCGGGCGTTTTGGCCACATGGAAAAATGCCTCCCCCTTCAGCCACACCTCACGCTCATGGCCTTTGTCCCATCCTTTTGAATACGTAATGGTACTGTTGGCATTGAGGGTCACTTTTGATCCGTCAGGCAATTGTTGCTCTTTCAGTTCGCCGAAACTGGTCTGCACCATATCCTGCGCCGTGCGATTGAGCCAGTACAACCCGCCTGCCACCATCACCAATACTACTGCTGCGGCGGCGATCCATCGTTTCATTTTTCTCACTACACCACCTGAAGGAGTGGCTAGTATCACGGGCGCCTCCATCGAGGCAATCCCTGCCATCAGTCGCTCTTCAGCTTTCACCAACTGAGCTTCCGGCAAAGGTTGCTCTGTGATCACCAATTGATCCAGGTATTCCTTTGCCTCCGCTACAAGGGCCGCCTGCTGCGGATTTTCCGCCATCCATCGTTCCCACTCATTGCGGTTTGTACCATCAGTTCTGAAATACCAGGCCTGGAATTGCTCATCGGCAATGATATCTTCAATATTTGAAAAGTTTTTATCCATAACACAGCATTATACCGAGAATAAGTGTCCGGTTCCTGAATATTGTAATGAAGTTTTTTTAATTTTTCTTAACCAAAAATTGGTTTTGAGCATTTTTACCGGTAGGTTTACCGGGCTTGCTGCACCATAACTAATGGAGAATGTGAAAATGAAACACCAGCCGGACATTCATTACTGGCAGACCTTTATCCAGGGTGACCGTGAGGCGCTGGGCTGGTTATTTCGTCAATATTATCCTGATCTTTTCAGGTATGGCCATAAGATCTACCCCGATCCGGCTGTACTGGAAGATTGCATCCAGGAGCTCTTCATCGAGCTCTGGCAAAGCAAGAACCCGCCTCCTTCCATCTCCGTAAAGGCCTATCTCCTCAAGGCCATGAAATACAAACTACTCAAAGTACTCAGAAAAAAAAGCAATACCAGCCTGCAGGCCGACCTGGCTGAGAATTCCGTTTTCCAGATCAGCCATGAGGATTTCATAATCGGAAAACAGGAATCGGAAGAAAAAACGGCTAAGGTGGTGCAGGCCCTCAACCAGCTCACCAACCGCCAAAAGGAGATCGTTTACCTCAAATTCTACCAGAATCTGGGCTATGAAGAGATCAGTGAGATCATGAATATCAACTACCAGGTGGCCCGTAACCTCTTGCACCAGGCTGTAAAAGCCATGAAGAAGATCCTGCTCAGGCATTATAGCCTGCTCTCCTTCCTTATTTGATACTACCGTTCGTTAACATTGGAATTCAGTGCATTCAAACATTTAATGCAAGCGTTTGCATTAAATTTTGTTGCATAAATATTGAAATTAGCTGCTAATTTCGTGCAACTTCAAAAAAACACAGATATGGTTGATTCATTTGAGAAAATCCCGGTAAACATCCATGGGAACCTGAAACAGGGCTCAGCGGCTGTTGCGCAGGAGATCGCCTCCCTGATCCGTAGTAAGCAAGCAAAAAAGGAAAATTGTGTATTAGGGTTGGCCACGGGCTCTACCCCGAAATCATTGTACGCAGAACTGGTCCGTCTTCATAAAGAAGAAGGGCTCAGCTTCAAGAATGTGATCACATTCAATCTCGACGAGTACTACCCGATCGAACACGATGCTTTGCAGAGTTACAATCGCTTCATGCATGTAAACCTGTTTGACCATATCGATATCGACCCGAAAAATATTCATATCCCCAACGGAGAGATCCCCAAGGACAAGATCAAGGCCCACTGCATTCAATACGAAGAGCAGATAGAACAGGCAGGCGGCATCGATCTCCAGATCCTGGGTATCGGTAACAACGGACATATCGGATTCAACGAGCCCGGTTCCAGCATTTTCAGCAAAACCAGGCTTATCACACTCGATAATTCCACCCGTATCGCCAACTCCTACGAGTTCCCCACCTTCTCACAGGTGCCACGCCTGGCCATCACCATGGGCATCAGCACCATCATGAAGGCACGCCGTGTGATCCTCATGGCCTGGGGCCCTGCCAAAGCACCAGTGGTGCAGAAAGCGGTAGAAGGACATGTTGACGAACAGATCCCAGCCTCTTTATTGCAGCAGCATAATGAAGTGAGCTTTGTACTGGATGAGGCGGCTGCGGCTGAGCTTACCCGTTATAAAAGCCCCTGGCTCACCGGCGAAATGGAATGGACGCCTGCCCTGGTACGCAAGGCCGTAGTGAATATGGCCCTCAAAGCCGGCAAACCCATCCTCAGCCTCACCAACAACGATTACCGCGATCATGGCCTCAGCGAGCTCCTAGTAGAAGAAGGGGACGCTTATGAGATCAACCTCAAGGTATACTATATGATGCGCGACACCATCACCGGATGGCCCGGAGGCAAGCCCAATGCCCAACTCCCCAACCATCCCGAGCGTAGCGAGCCCTATCCGAAACGCTGCGTGATCTTCTCCCCCCACCCCGATGACGATATCATCTCCATGGGCGGTACTTTCCAACGCCTCCACGATCAGGGCCACGATGTTCATGTAGCTTATCAAACCTCCGGCAATATCGCCGTAACCGATGAGTTCGTTACCCGCT
>JAGIAP010000103.1:13449-16142 GCA_017744805.1 Chitinophagaceae bacterium
CGAACGAGATCCTCAGCCAGGCAAGGGCCTATCTGAAAAATAAGAAATCGAACGAGATCGATACCGCTGATATCCGCGCCATCAAAGGACTGATCCGCCGCTGCGAAGCGAAAGCTACCTGCCGCTACGTGGGCCTCAGCGATGACAACTACCATTTCCAGAACCTGCCTTTCTACGAAACAGGCACCATCGAGAAAAAACCAATGGGCGAGGAAGATGTGATCCTCACCATCGAGCTGCTCCGCAAACTGAAACCACAGCAGATCTATTGCGCCGGCGACCTCGCCGATCCGCACGGAACACATAAGGTTTGTCTCGAGATCGTATTCGAAGCAATGCGCAGGCTCAAAGAAGCCAACGAACCATGGGTGAAAGATTGCTGGATGTGGCTCTACAAAGGCGCATGGCAGGAATGGGATATCTCCGAGATCGAGATGGCCGTGCCCATGAGCCCTGAACAGGTGATGAAAAAACGCTTTGGCATCTTCATCCACCAGTCGCAGAAAGATATGGTACCCTTCCAGGGTTCCGATAGCCGCGAGTTCTGGCAGCGTGCCGAAGATCGCAACTCCAACACCGCCAACTTGTATGCACAATTGGGACTTACCAAGTATGCAGCCATGGAGGCGTTCGTTAGATGGCATTACTAAAAAAAACAGATCATACAAAGCAAAGGCGTCTCAGGTAATTGAGGCGCCTTTATTACTCCATACCATGGCTAAGCGAACTGTTACCCGGGAAAAGATCCCTCAGTACACCCTGAACGATTTCCGGCATCTCCACCGGGTTCCCGCTGATGACTCCTCATTCGGCTATAATAATCTCGCTGCCGAAAAAAAGATCAGGGGCTTTGAGCTCTATTCCAGCGAAGGACTGGTGTCTGCCATCGGGCCTTTAAAATCGGATTTCTATCGCATGAGCATTACGCTCGCAGGCGGTGTAGACGTAAGGCTGGGCCTGGAAGAATTCCGGCATCGCCCCGGCACCATCAGCTTCACTTATCCCGGACAGGTATTCAGCAAGTATAATATCCAACCCGGCACTTTCGGTTACTATGCCCTGTTTGAGGCCAGTTTCCTGGAAGATCTCCTTCCACCGGATAAATTGCAAATCGAATTTCCCTTCTTCAGCGTGGAGGGGCAGCTATTCATACAATTGACAACAGAACAGATCACTGTAGTAGCCGATTTCGTGAACAAGATCAATACAGAGTTGCAACAACTGAAACCTGGCAGGGAAAAGGCCATTGCCATGTACTTTTATTTGTTGTTACTGGAGATAAAGAGAAGCTATATGGAGCAGGACCTTCACCTCCTCTCCAACGATACCCGGCAAGCCTACCTGGTGCCCCGTTTCAAAAAGCTCGTCAGTCAGCATTATCTTACAAGAAGAAAGGTATCAGATTACGCCGCCATGCTCGGTGTTACTCCCAACCACCTCAACCGCACCATCAAAGAAGCCAGTGGCCACACTGCTTCCGACGCCATTAACAGTATGCTCATACAGGAATCCAGGGCATTGCTCCGCTATACGGATGATACCATCGCCAATATCAGCTACCAGCTTGATTTCAGCGACCCGGCAGGCTTTTCCAGGTTCTTCAAAGAGCAAACCAGGCAAACACCACAGCAATTCAGGAAAAATGCATGATCCGGTTAACTGTTCGCAGTAAGCGGATAATAATACCCTGGCAGATCCATCGCAATTTTGCTGGTATAAAATTCATCGTTATGCCAGGGAAATTTGAGAACAAAAAGATAGTTATCGCAGGTGGTTCAACAGGTGTAGGCTTTGCCACCGCAGGCCTGCTTCATGAAGCAGGGGCACAGATCATCATCACAGGCCGTTCCGAAGAAAAACTGCAAGCCGCCAAAACAGCATTACCAGGTATCTCCACTGTATCGCTGGATAGTAACAACCGCCAGGAATTGGACAATTTCTTTAAAGTCACCGGCCATTTCGACCACCTCGTAGTATGCCTCAGCGGTGGTAAAGGCGCCGGGGATTTTGCGAGCCTGCCACTGGATGATCTCAGAACAGGGTTCGAAGGAAAATTCTGGCCACAGCTAAATACTTTCCAGGCCGCTATCCCCTATATCAACAAGAGTGGGTCTGTAACCCTTATTACCGCCGCTTCTGCCACAATGAAGGCACCCGGCACATCCGGGCTTGCAGCCATCAATGGCTCATTGGAATCAATGCTACCATCCATTGCTAAGGAATTAAAACCCTTACGTGTAAACGCCGTTTCACCAGGAGTGATCGATACCGGATGGTGGGACTTCCTTGCGCCTGAAGAAAAAGCAAAAACATTTGAGTATTACAAAACGATCACGCCATTGGAACGCATCGGGCAACCGGAAGATGTTGCAGATACCATTCATTTCCTCATGGGGAATCCGAATATAACAGGAATGATCATACGTTGTGATGGAGGGTTGGCACTGTAGGAAAGAACCGTCTCTATACCAGCAAAGCCAGGGCGCCTCATATTTTTGAGACGCCCTGGCTTTTCATCATAATGTTTCCATCGCTCGCCTCCCGGCGGGTGATCTGTATTTGTTCGCCTCCGGCGAGAGGCGGGGCACTACGGCTTACACATTCGTTCCGCCATCCACTACAAACCCCGCTCCTGTGATATTGCGGCTTTCAGGCCCTGCCAGGAAAGCCACCATGCCCGCGATATCCTCAGC
>JAGIAP010000104.1 GCA_017744805.1 Chitinophagaceae bacterium
CTGCCTCACCAGGTTGAAATATTCGATGATATCGTTCTTCAGTGATTCGATATCTTTCTTCTTCTTTTTATTGAATTCCTGGATCTTGGGGATGTTCACATCAGAGAAGATATAATTGACGAAATACTCGTACTTCTTTTCATTGAAGATCTTTTTGTACAGCGGTACGAAGAATTGCATATAGAAATCCTTTTCGCTTTCATCGAAGCTTAGCTTCTCGAAGGCTACCTGCACCTGGCGGGCGATAGGATCGTCCAGCTCTGTAATGATCTTGTAATTGGGATCCAGCGCGATCTTCGACAACAGGATCTGCTCCACCGTGCTGAAATTCTCAGAAGGGTCTTCTTTTCTTTTATCGATCAATTGGGTTACGGCATCGGTGCTTTTGGATATCTCGCCGAGCACATTGATGGCATTCCTCGAAAAACGGCCGTCCGGCTCCACCATGAGATAGCCGATCATGGATAGAAAGGCGGGCACCATCTTACCCTGCCCCCATGCAGCAATGCCCATTTTGAACAGGCAACTGGAGGAATAAGGATTGATCAGCAGGGCCTCCTGGAATACCTTTTCGGCCTCAGCATATCTTTCCATGCGGATCAACGTAGTGCCTTTGTTCACATACAAGCTGGTATAGGCCGGATAGATGGCAATGGCAGAATCAAACACCTGCAATGAACGGGCTTGCTGATTGTCGTAATCCAGCAGTGATCCGTATTGCGACAATAATTCCGGGTGGCGATGTTTTTCCGTTCTGGCGCTCAGGCCTTTTTCGCAGAAAGCGATACCGCGACTGTACTGGCTATCGGCAGCACAGGTCAACGCGCTTTCATAGAGCGCCCAAACATAATTGGTATCCCCTGCGGGGATCTTTTCGAATTCCGATAAGGCATCTTTGTATTTGCCATCGTCATATAATTTGATCCCGGCTTTAATGATCTCTCCGGATTTGATGAGACGGGCTTTCTTTTGAGCGATTGAACTGAGGCTTAAGATGCAGAATAAGGTCAGCAGTGCTATTCTCGGGGTCATTGCTATACGGCCTTTAATGAAGTAATCAGGATTTATGTAAAAACGGAATAAAGGATTGCAATATTTTGCATGGCGCGATGGAAGTGGATCGCAGCTTTTGGGGGTCAAGGGTAACATGATCTTTTTCCACTATATTTTGACCTTAAATAAATACAATTACCCCATATTAGCAATACCAACCTATAACTGTGCAGTTTTAGCCCCTAATCGTGAAGTTTTGCCGTTTAAGCGTGCTGCAGGAAGCCAATGGCTCCCTGACTCCTTCCGGGTATTCAATGGGTAACCCGGTGGTCGCAAATAACCTGTTTATTGCCGTAAATGCACCTCAATGCTCATGGCATGCCTTTTTATCTTTGTTTCAACACAACAATCCTTGCAGAATGAACAGCATCTCTTCTACTGCCGGACTTGAAATGGCCCAGATCTGCTGGGTAGTACCGGATATCCATGCTGCCATGGAATTCCTTTCCGGACTAATGGGCGTTGAAGGCTTTCCGGAACCAGAACATTCCGGGGCAGTCGATTTCGCAATGAGCTATCATGGTAAAGTGGTGCCGGCAGATTGGCTGACCACTCAAGCCTTTAATGGAAAGCTCTTCCTGGAGCTGGTACAACCTTTGACCGGGCAAAGCATGTTCCATGATTATTTGTCCAAAAATCCTGACGGGGGTATCCAGCATATCGCCTTTCGATTACCCGTAAGCGAATTTGAAAAGGTCACCAGAGAGCTACGGGAACAGGGCCATGAACTGATCAGTGAAGTAGATCACCCCATTGCCCGGATGGCATTTTTCGACACTTACCAAACCATGGGAGTAGTGACGGAGATCATGGGCATTACGCCGGAAGGATGGAATGCGATCAGGAAAATGGAAGCCAATAAACGATAATTCGATATCCGGAAAGCATCGGCCGCTATCCGTCTTCTATTTGTCGCATCCAGCCTACATCTCTTTCCTATCCAATTACCATCTTTGATCTATCAGCAACCATCAATACAATAAGTGGAGCAGCACCCACTTAAAAAACGGGCGAAACCGAAAAGCCAGACGAGTAGGAATAAAAAAATGGATCTTATGTCAAGCAATACAGTCACACTACACAGAGTGCTCAAAACAACGCCGGAAAAAGTATTCCGCGCATTTACGCAACCCAATGCCATTGCATCCTGGTTGCCTCCTTATGGATTCCTCTGTACCGTGCATGAAATGAAAGTAGAAAAAGGGGGCGTACACAAAATGTCGTTCCAGAATTTTTCTACCGGGAATAGCCATTCTTTCGGCGGAACTTATCTTGAAATAAAACCCAATGAATTACTGAAATACACCGATCAGTTCGATGATCCCAAAATGCCGGGAGAAATGACCACTACCATTATCCTCACAAAGAATATGGCAGGTACCGATATCAGGATCACACAGGAAGGGATACCTGCAGCTATCCCAGCGGAATTTTGCTACCTGGGTTGGCAGGAGTCATTGGAAAAACTGGCGAAATTGGTAGAGCCGAATATCCCGGATGCATAACCGGGATATCTTGTAAATGACCAAAAACGAAAGGCCTCCGTGCCGTTGCCTGGATAAACCCGGGTCAACAGCACGGAGGCCCTGCTTTTTGGGTACGTCCCCGGGTATTGATAAACAGGGATACCCCCTTTGAGAATTGATCCCCTGCCCTGAAATGTGTAACTTAGGATAAGATATCTGAATCCTCACCCCCGTTTATCCCTTCCTCCGTCTCCTTTAACCTTTTCATTTTTTAAAACTTAGAAACAACTTTTATGAAAAAGATCTATCTTTTTGCAGCAGTTGTCTTCCTGGCAGCCTGCAACTCCAACACCGGCAAACCAACAACGGAAAACATGAAGGCAGCCGATTCCGGTTCGGCAAAACAGGAAAAGATAATATACCCTTACACGGCTGAGTATTCTTCAGATTTTGCCATCGGCAGTTCAAAAAATGTACAAACAATTCTTGAAATGTATAAAAACTGGGATAACAACAAGCTCGACAATTCAAGAAATTCATTTGCTGAAATTGATACGATGTATTTTTCCGATGGCGGCATTTTTTCCGGGAGCAGGGATAGCCTTTTTGCAAGAGCCAACAGAATGAGAGAACAGATAAGCAGCATGGATAATGCCATTCAGGCCTTTGTTCCTCTCAGGAGCAAGGATAAAAATGAAGATTGGGTATTGATATGGACCCGGGAAACTTCAACAGATACAAAAGGGAAAAAGACTTCCAGGGACCTGCACGAAATATGGCGGTTCGACAATAATGGAAAGATCAATCTGATGTATCAATACGAACAGCAACTTCCAAAAATGGAGCCACCATCGCCAAAGAAATGATGGTACTGCGTATTCTCAGCAATACAACAGAACGAGGGGGCCTCAAAACTAACTGAGATCCCCTTGTTCTATTTTCAGGCAAATTCCTTTCCTTCCAACCAGACTTTCTTCAGTTCCAGTTTCTCATTCAGCATGATCAGGTTGGCTTTTGCGCCTTTTTGTATCCTCCCCAGGTCGGTTGCGCCCATCACTTCGGCGGGATACAAACTGGCCATGCGCAGCGCTTCTTCCAGGGCTATATCTCCATATTTCACAGCATTGCGCACCCCTTCCAGCATGGTAATGCAGGAGCCAGACAAAGTGCCGTCGGGCAAGGTGTAGCGGTCTGATTTACGCACATGCATATACGGCCCCTGCAGTACTTCCTGCACGGCATCGGTAATGAAGAATAACCTGCGGCCCATCATCTGTTTGGCGATCTTGAAAGCCTGCCAATCCACATGCACCCCATCCGGAATGATGCTGGCATACGCGTGGTCCGACAGGAAAGCCGCCCCGGGCAGTCCGGTATCGCGGTGATGCAACGGGCTCATGGCATTGAACAAATGGGTGACGGTACTGATCCCATTGGCAAACCCATGCATCGCTTTGGAGAAAGTGGCATTGCTATGTCCGGCGGAGATGATCACATCGTGGTCTTTCAATACACGAAGCACCTCATCGCTGGTCACTTCCGGGGCCAGGGTCATCATTTTGAGCGTGCCGCCAGCGGCGTTGAGTAAGGCTGCCACTTCTTCCACTACGGGTGTGCGGATGAGATGTGCAATATGGGCGCCTCTTTTTACAGGATTGAAATAGGGCCCTTCCAAATGAATGCCCGCCAGTGCCGGATGAGGATATTGTTGTACTATCCCGAAGCTTTTGAGATAGATATCCATCTCATTGGTAGCGAACGTGAGCATATACGTGGTGGTACCACTGCGAACGATGGCATTGGTAACTGCCTGCAAAGCCGCCGGGGATGGTGCATTGCTGAAGAGATAACCTCCGGCCCCATAGATCTGCAGATCGATGAATCCCGCATTGATGAGGTGGCCCGAAGCATCTATCTTATGGGCATCGGCTGGGACCAGGGAGGGAGGAACGATATCGAGGATCCGTTCATTACTGATGAGCAGACTTTGCCCTTGCAAAGCCTGCTCACCGGTATAGATAGTTGCATTGTTGATTGCTGTGATCATTCAATTCATATTTTAAACGCCAGCGATGCGTCTCTTGTATTCAGCCAGTGCATCTTCCAGTCTCTCACGGGCGGTGGTGTCACCAGGCACATTGTGAGAGGGATGGATATGCAGCTTCACGCCTTTTTCTACCAGTATCTCGGCTACGGTGATAACGGTCATCCACACACAGGTGATGAAGGCCATGGTAGACACGGGTCCCAGTTTATCCTGGTGGCCTTTGATAGCCACGGAAGCGTCACCGATCGGCGCACAGGTATCCACTACGATATCTGCCAGTTCGAAAATGGTTTTGCCACTGGAGTGGCGCGTTTGTTTTCCCTCAGCTTCCGCAGCGGAGCCAAATGCGATCACTTTCATTCCTTTTTTCCTGGCTTCGATAGCCACGTCGATATTCACGTTATTGATACCGGAATGCGAGAAGAGCCACATCGTATCGCGGGAATCGAAGGTATAACCTTTCATGATCTCTACGCCATATCCTTCCACCCTTTCCAGGAAAACGAACTGGTGAACGCCCATTTCTCCGGTAATGCGGGTAAAGAAGGTAAGCGGCAACTCCACCATCGGATGGAATCCTACAAAACCTCCGATACGGGGATACATCTCTTCGATGGGGATAGTGGCATGGCCGCAACCGAAAGTATGCACCCATCTTCCACACTCGATACTGGCAGCCATCACTTCGGCGGCTTTCTTAATATTATCCATCTGTGTTTCCTCGATCCGGGTCATTACATCTCTTGCATTCGAAAGCCATTGTTTTGCTAACATAATTGTTTATTTATTGATAGTAGATTGGTTGTTACGAAATATTATCAAACTGATGATCATCATACAGGCGATCACTACATACGACACGGTGGTAAGATGCCCGATGCCATAGTCATGCACTACAACACCCATCAGGTAATTGAGCAGCATATTGCCCACTAACGCAAAAGCAAACACGAAGCTGAATGCTGTACCGCTCTGCGAGGCGAACCTTTCCCCCACAATACCCAGCATCACCGGGAAACCCGCCGCTACTCCCGCGCCCGACAATACCAGCCCCGCAATCAACAGCGGTTTGTAATGTCCGTATTGCATCAGCAATATCCCGGTGGCCAGTAATAACAGGCAGGTATAGATGCTGTTCTTTGGCGGCATATTGCTCAGCAGGCTACCATTCAGCAAACGCATCAGCACCATACCTGCCACATGCAGGGTGAGTGCAAAGAGCGCTGCCGTTTCGTCCATCCCGCCCTTTTCCACCAGGTAGGTGGTGGCCCAGTTATTGATGATGGCTTCGATACTGCTCTGGAAGAACAGGAAGAAAGCGATCAGCACCAACGTGCCATCCAGCAATTGTTTCCAGGCAGCAGACCGCCCGGGCTCTTTCGGTTTGGCGCCTGGAAAACTGACGAACATATATACCATGGCAATGAGGGCCGTGAACAGGCCCACCCCGGCCACCACCTGGTCTGCCGTGAATCGCCCCGTCAGCAAACCCAGTATCAGCGGCATTCCCAGCGCACCGATCCCAAAGAATACGCCCAGCAGGCTGAGGTCGGCGCCTTTGTTGCGGGTGCTGATATCGGCCACTACCGCATTGGTAGCGCCATTCACGATACCGCTGCCCACACCGAACACATATACGCTGATCCTGAGCCAGGATAACGTGCCCGCATATGCGATGCCTTCAAATCCTGCGCACATGGCGAGGCAGGCCAGTACCAGCAGCCATTTGTACCCGTAGCGGTCGCAAACAGGCCCGAATATCAGCGAGCCGGTGAGGATGCCTACAGGCAATAATGAGAACAGGGTTCCTGCCGCGATCCCATCCAGTTGGAATTTCTGTTTGAGAAAACCGGCAACCGAGCCAAGGGTGATCAAACTAATGCCAAAGAGCAGCATGCCCAGACAGGCAGCCAGGAAAACAAGGTTCTTTTTATACATGGAGCTAATCGTTATCGGGCAGCTTTCGCTTGCAGCGCCAGCAATCCTGCGCCCCAGCAACCGGCCACGGGACCGAGTTGTGAAGGCACTACCTCTACCCTTTGTATACTCAGTGGCTGGGCCCATTTGGCCGCCTCTTCATAAATGGCAGGTATCAACGGGATGGCCGGCCCAAATACGCCGCCACCCATGATGATCTTTTCAGGATTGAATATGCTCACGAGATTGGCCACAGCCATTCCCCACCACTCTACACATTGCGATATCACTTGCTTTGCCAACGGATCCTCCTGTTGAAAAGCAGCAAACACCGCCGCTGCATCGGGATATCCATTATTATCCTTTCCAAGCACTCCGTTATAGGAAGGGTCTGCCTCCAATAGCTCGCGGGCTACTTTGGCAATACCATCCCCTGAGGCCATGGTCTCGAAATGGCCGCACTGCCTGTATTTTGGGTGCCAGGGCTTTTGCATGGCCATCCATCCCACTGCCCCGGCCGTATCGTTATGTCCTCTGAGAAAATGTCCATCTGCCAGGATCCCCGCACCAATACCGGTGCCTACGCCAATAAAGATGGCATCGGTACATCCCTGTGCAGCTCCCTTCCAGGCCTCGCCCATTATATAACAGGTTCGGTCGCTATCGATGGCAACCGGAATGCCAGGCGCCACCGCTTTAATTTCAGCCGCCAGGGGATAGTTCTCCCAGCCGGGGATATTGGGCGCACAAACAGTCCCTTCTTTTCGGTTGCTTATCCCCGGTATACATACGCCGATGGCTGCCACGGGATCTCCCAGCTGCTGTTGCTGCTGCACCAGTTTGGATACCTGGGCGGTCAGTAAAGCGCCTACGGCAGCACCATGGCGCTTCTCCAACGGAAGGCTCTCCTTGCCGAGCAGTTCTGCCCCTTCGGAGAAAACGGCCGTTGCCAGTTTTGTACCACCAAGATCGATCCCTAATAGCGACATACCCTTTTATTCAGATCATTGAAAAGATTGTATCAGTTTTTATTTTCCTGCCGCCCACTGAAAGGCCGCCAGCAGGTAGATGAGTGAGGCTGTTCCATCCATGGTAGGCTCATTGGTTGAATAATCCCCGTAATCATCGTGATATACCGCCAGCTTACTTTGAAATGGCGCATACCCATCGGGGTTATTCAGTTTTATGCCGATCAGGTTATTGTAAATATTTCCATATACCGGGCCATCCACCAGGCCCCCATCGATCGGGGCTTTCAAGATATGGGTGAAGGCCGCATGCGGATCAACCGGGGTGTCACCATGCGCAGGCAATCCGTACACCATCGACGTGCCCCATGGATTACAACCAAAGAGCCAGTCGAAATTGGCCTGCTCCAGCTCACGGAACTGCTGGTCATTAGTGAGCTGACGGTACCAGTAGCACTGGATCGCGAAGGAGGTGGTGAGGTTATTGCTGCACCAGATATAAGGGATGGCGCGATAAAATGCATTGGCTTTCGCCTTGTTCCAGACGCGAACGATGCCGGTACGATAGTATTGAAGCACCGAGTCGCGCTGCTTGCCTTTCAGGTTCCTGCCCAGTTCGTAATGGCCCAGGTTGATGAATGGATACCACTGATAATGTTTAGCGGTATCATCGCCGAGCCAGGGCGTGACCGGCTCCTGCCTGGCATAGTCCATGGCCTCATTGTTACGGCGTAAGGTGGCGGCAGCAAATTCCATATCATCTACCCAGTTATCTTCTGCATAGATATAAGGGGATTTCACGGAAGCCGTTTGCGTAACGCCTGGCTTCCTCAGGGCAAACCGGTAAGCCGTACCAGCTTTGTATTGCATCAGGTTGCTGAATTCTTTGTCGATATGTTGATAGATACCGGAAGCAATCGCAAAGGCACTGGCAAATTTGCCGGCGGTGCTGGATGTTCCGGTAGTATTGTTCATGAATTTGCCTCTCACCTGTGGCTCTCCGCTGATAAAGTAAACGGGACGCTCATACCCGCGGCCATACATACTATCGAGGCCGGGTATGCGCATTCCTGCATGATCCCTGTCGTCCGCGATCTGGTTGAACATCCAATCATCTTTAGGATGCATTTTCAGGAGCCAGTCGAGCCCCCATTTCGCTTCATCCAGAACATCCGCAATGCCATTGCTGCCTGGCAATCCATTAGCAGCATGATGATCAGTGAATACGGAGGGAAAATCGCGCCAGGCCATCAACAGGTGCGATGTTGCATTGGCAGAGGTAGTGGAATACTGGAGATAATCACTCGCATCGTGCCATCCGCCGCTCACCCGCACAAAACTACTGTCCGGCATCGGCCCATATAAAGTGTAGCCATCGTACATATGGCAGCTATCATTCAGAAAAGGGTTGAAGCCAGAGCGTTGCTGGCGCATATACCGCAAACAGAAATCGGCAGCGCCATCGTATACGTCCTTGCCGATCCTAAAGAAGGGCGACCTGATCTTACCCGCCTGCAAATAATAAGTTCCCGGCCTGGTGAAAGCGGAAAAATTCAGTCGCCAGGTCTGGCTGAATGGCCCATAAGCGCCCATTGCCTTACCTGCTGTTTTACTGAGCACTTTCTTACCAGTAGCAGAATCTATCAATTCGAAGGATTGGATAGACTTGTTACCCTTGCTTCCATAAATGGCCACTTTGATGCCAGCAGGCGTATAACCAAGCTGGTTGATCCGGATCCACGCAGAGTCTGCATCCTGCGCCATGGCAGCAATAAAGGGAAACAAGATGGACAGTATCCAGGTGATATATTTCTTTCGGATCTGAAAAGGATATATTTTATTCAACATGCTGTTTTTTGCTGTTTTGACTGGTGTAAATTATAAATAATGCACGAATCAGCAAAATAAAATCAAAGATGGTTTCATACAGTTTTTATATTTGTTGAACAATACCAACAACCATGCTTCAGGAAGAACGCCAGAACATTATCATCAACCAGATCAACCTGCACCATAAAGTACTTACCACAGACCTCAGTAAGTTACTGAATGTTTCGCTCGATACCGTTCGCCGCGACCTGCATGAGCTGGAAGAAAGCGGCCGGATCGTGAAAGTGCATGGTGGTGCGGTATCCAAATCTTTCCATATCCCTTTTCAACAGCCCAAAGTATATGCCAGGGAAGAGAAAAAGGAAGTGGCCCACAAGGCCCTGTCCATTTTCAAAGATGGCATGAATGTGTTGATGGGTGGCGGCACCATTATGCTGGAGCTGGCGCGTATCATCCCCAAGAATCATAAGGGCACCGTATTTACGGTGAGCCCACTGGTGGCGCTGGAGATCGCCCAGCGATCCAATATCCGCGTGATCCTAATCGGCGGCGAGGTTTCCCACGACGCCTATGTTTGCACCGGCCCCACGGTGATCAGCCAACTGTCCGAACTGCATGTAGACATTGCATTCATCGGCGCCAACGGGCTGTCAGTAAAGGATGGACTGACAGATCACGACTGGGATGTGGTACAGGTAAAGAAAGCACTGATGAAAGCAGCCGACAGAACGGTGGTGATGTGCATTTCAGAAAAAATGGACATATCCCAGAAATTGGTAGTGAACCCGCTGCGCGCCATAGAGATACTGATCACCGAGCTCTCCCCTACGGACAAACGAATGCAGAAATATGCCAAAACGATGAAAGTGCTGTAGGGCTATTTTTTCATCACACCCTGCCAAACAGCCCTGCGCAAACTGCCCTGGTTATCATCACCATCATAATCCCAGAACATCAATCCCTTCATGGATTTCCCCAGTGCCCATGCCGCTTTCACTTCAATGCTCTTTGCATTGTCGTAACCACAGTAGTATTGTCCATTCTTAGTAACATACGGTACGCTGGCGGCATCATCCCAATTATCTATTTTATAGATCGATTTATCCAGGAGGATGATCTTATTGTAATTGATGGCCGTTTCAGATCCTGAAAAGGCGCGCCTGCCATAGAACGGGATCCCCAGCACCAGCTTTTCCGGTTTTACACCTGCATTCAGATAAACATTCACTGCACGCTCACAATCACTGTAAGCGCCAGGCGCACGCAGGGCGGAATGATGCCTGGGCGACTCATCCAGGTCATAGGTCATGATGTTCACAAAATCCACGTACTGATCAACCGCCTTGATATCGATATACCGGTAACCGCCCGTCACAGCTTGCTTGTTGAGGCAATAGCCTGCATAGGTGAGCAGGTATTTGGAGCCCAGGGTTTCCCTCAACTCGCGCATCAGCAGCACATGATTGTCCACATCCGCGGCTACATCGAAGGGCATTCCGCTGAAAGACATACCGGGAAATTCCCAGTCCATATCCACACCATCGATATTCCATTTTTCCAGGAACGCCTTGCAATCCAGCGCAAAGGCCTTCCGGTCGGTAGCCGATTTTGCGATGGCCGAGAATCCGCCATCCTTTACATTATCGGCATTCTGTACAGCATTGATGAAGGATATGGATATCTTCAGATCAGGATTGAGTTTTTTGAGGTTCACGATCTTTTGGAACCTTGCTTCAGTGCCCTGTAATTTGAACTTTTGATATACCCCACCCTGCACATAGATTTCAGCAAAAGCATAATTGATATGCGTTACAAATGCAGGGTCCGGGATCTGTGTGCCGTAATTGGTGACATAAGCGATCACATTACGTCCAGGTACGCGCTCCAGCAATTGTTTAGGGTCCGGGCTTCTTACACCGGTCTCATAATCGTCCTTCTTACAGGATGCGATGAACACCAGTAAGGACAACGCATAAGCAGCAATTCTTTTCATAGAAAAATCCAGGTTTAGGGTTTAGTTCTCCGCTTTGAAGTAAGCATACCATCCATAATCATCCCAGTCTACCCCACCGGTATATTTCACAGGATGGAAAATGGTAAGATAATCATCGTTCAGCGTAAGTATCCAAAATTTGTTGGAGGTATTGTTCTGACCGCATTCATCGTAGTTACCACCGATGATGGGCCTTGACGTGATCAGTTCTCCCATCACCAACTGGTCCGCAACGGTATGGGTGAAAGCATAACTACCTTCACCTGCCAGGCTTCCATCGGCCTTGTAGACCGCCAATTTGTTGCCATTGAATTTGAAGGTCATGTATTGATCGCCCGCTGTCGCTTCCGTTACATTGGCCCACCACATGAAATTAGATTCAGGAACATAGCCGGCACTGGTGTACTTCCAGCCGCCATAGGCGCCCATATTGCAAACGGAGCCCCAGCTCACGTTCCGGAATTTCCATTTCTTTTCGGCGGTAATATCCGCCTTGTCTTTGGCGCCGGTAAGGTAACCCGACTACGGGTCGAACACGTTAGTAACGGTGATGGATATGGGGTCAGTAGAAACACGGGTATTGGCAGACAGTCCGGTGTAGTAGATCTGAAAAGTACCGTTGGATTCATATACGATGGTATCATTATCCGTCACCACCGTTTTTTCTCCTCCACCCCAGCCCAGGTGCCAGACGCCACCGATATCCGGACGGCTATTCTTAATAACTACATACTGGTCTCCTTTCACCTGTCCCTCCTTGTTAGGAAAGGGCTGGGAAACGGTAATGGCATTTTGGAGCACTTCTTTGGACACTGGCGTACCGGCCTTTTCAATATATTTTTCCCTGAGATAGGTATCTTCTTTTGCAGTGCAGGCAGCCATACAAAATACTGCCATTGCAATACAATGAATAAACAGGATCCGTTTCATATAATTTGTTTTGGCAGTTTAATAATTGTTCCAGTCCGTGAATTGCGCAGACGGGTCCCAGCCCGGGTTTTGCTTGATCAGGCCATTGGAGATATCGATCTCCGTTTGAGGGATGGGCCAGTACCCTTCCGTTTTTTTGATCCTGTCCTTGTAATTGTAATGGAGCATAGGCACTACCACGGCTGCATTCACCACATTGAATCCGGTTTGTTTATTCAGCGCATTGCCGATCTCCTCGAACGATGGACCAGACCAACGAAGCAGGTCCCAGTAGCGGATGGATTCGAATGCCAGCTCCCACCTGCGCTCATTCTTGATGGCATCCAGCGAATACCCGATCGGCGCCAGGTGTGAGCGCGCCCTTACCCTGTTCAAGCCTGCAGCATCTTCTTTCAGCTCAGATTGCATCAACAGCACATCCGCAAAACGAATATGGATCAGGTCTGCTATCTGCAATAAAGAAGCAGAGGTTTGACTGGAAATACCAGGGAACATTTGCAGCGAAAAGGACAGGATATTGTTATTGAAAGAAGAATTGATATTGATGTATTTCTTCTGGAAGTATCCGGTATTCTCGTAATAGCGATAGGACACTGTGTAATCCGGCTCACCTGCATCCAGCTTGGTGTCCATCAATACAGCACCTGCCTGGTTGGGATCCAGTGCACGATAGCTCCAGACAGAGCCTGTCAAACGCGGATCGGTTGTATAGCCGCCCGTGTAGGTTTGAGCCGCAGCCCAGGCCTTCCACTCATTCACCATGGCAGGAGAAACCGGACCTGCTCCCCATCCCGCACCAAACGGATAACTGGCAGTCTTGGAGTAGTTATCACCTGATGGAGAATAGTACAAACAGTTGGTATTGCTGAACCAGGTATAGGTCCAGTCGGCCTTCATATTGTACTTGGTGGCAAATACCGATTCGATGGAACTGTTACCTATCCATTTCAGGTTATTGTTCACTACATAATTGTATCGATTTCCTGTTGTATTGTTTTCCGTTGCCTCATTGGTGTAAGACCAGATATTCCTTTGGTCAGGCACCAGGTCATGACCGGAATTGCTGACACAGTCATCGATCCAGGTGATCACCTGTGCCTTGGTGATGGCACCCGGTAATTCCTGTTTTGCATACCTGCCGGTATAGAAAAGGAACACCCTTGCCATCAATGCTTCAGCCGCATATTTGGTGGCATGCCCTGCCATTTCTGATCCGGCAGGATAGATCTTGTTGGGCATCATCTCGATGGCATGCTTCAGGTCGGCAGCGATCAGTTCATACACTTCATCCACTGTAGACCTGGGCAGATTCTCCGTTTCCAGGTTGGTACGAAGCGGCACACCACCGAAGATCTTCACCAGTTCATAATACGCCATCGCCCTTAGGAAATAGGCTTCCCCAAAATGGCGCAGTCGAACCGATTCATCGGACCATTTCTTTACATTATCGAGCGTAGCAATGGCGTTATTGGCCCGGTTCACCATTCGATAACAGCGAGCCCATAGATCCAGCAAGCCGTTCAGGTTATCTTTGTAGAGCAAAAAATTAGTTGCACAGTTATTGGAAAAAGAAAGATTGCCGCCCAGGCAATCATCGCCTGCGAGCTGCGCCACATATACTTCTGAAGATGTTTCAGGACTTTCGTACAACAAATTGGCATAGATGGCAGTGACCATTTCACCGGCATCCTTTTCCGTCAAAGGGAAATTGGCGGTGGTTTTGGCCGTAAGGTTATCGGTATCGAGGAATTTATTGCAGCCTGCCGCCAGCATCGTCAATATGATGAAGGGGAAAATATATCGGGACTTCATGTTGCAATTTTTAGATCGTTAGAATTGAATATTTACTCCAGCCATTACAGTACGGGCACTGGGATAGAAGCCCAGATCGATGCCTCTTGCATAATCGGCTGCATCTTCTCCCCCGAACCCGATCTCCGGATCCATGCCCGAATATTTCGTGAACGTGTGAAGATTCTGTACGGACACATAGAACCTGCACATATTCAATGGCAGTTTCTTGTACAGTTTTTTGACATCTACGCCAAGGGTGATATTCTTTATTTTCAGGTAATCCCCATCTTCTATGAAAATATCCGAAACCCTCGACCAGTTGGAACTGGCGCTGCTGGTGAGGCGCGGGAGCTTATTGGAGCTACCTTCACCATTCCATCTTTCCAGGATATCCGTGGAGAAATTACTCAGCGGAGAAGTGGCGAAATCACGATACACTTTCAATATCTGCTGACCAAATGCACCATAACCATTTACGGAAAAGTCGAATGCTTTCCATCCAATATTGAACACCAGTCCCATTGTATATTTCGGGTGTGGGTTACCGATCATTGTACGGTCCTTTTCATCGATCACATTGTCGTGGTTCACATCTTTCCAGATCACATCTCCCGGCTGGGTCTTATCACCATTCAACAATGGACCTGCATGATTCTTGATCTGCGCCTGGTTCTGGAAGATGCCTTCAGATTGATAGCCGTAGAAATAGCCGATAGGATACCCCACCTGCACGCGATAACTTTCATCGGCTCCTTCCCATGGAATGCTGGCAGGGCCGTGAATGATGCCATCCTGGTTGGCGATCCGGGTGACCTTATTCTTATTGAATGCGATATTGAAATCAACGCCATAGCGTAGGTCCGGCAGAATTCTGTCTTGCCAGTGCAAGGCCAGCTCGATGCCTTTGTTAACGATATCGCCGCCATTCACAGCGGGTGGCTCTGCACCGAAGGAATACAACACAGGTGCGGTCACCAGCCAGTTCTTGGTTGTTTTCTTATACCAATCGAGCTCCATGCCCAGGCGGTTGTTCAGGAATCTCGCATCGATACCGATATTCGTTTGTTCCTGTGTTTCCCAGGTAAGATCGGGATTGGTGAGCTTATACGCATAAGAACCGGTAGACACATTGTTCATGGAATTCCCGAACGAATACCCTCCATAGGTGTTGTTGGAAGTCACCAGGGCGAGCCATTGAAAAGAAGAAACGGCATTGTTACCGTTCTGTCCCCAGGAACCTCTCAGTTTCAGGAAATCGATAAACGATACATCTTCCATGAAGGACTCATTGGAGATGGTCCAACCGGCAGAAACGGAGGGGAAGAATCCAAATCTATGGCCGTTGGCAAAAACTGAAGAGCCATCATACCTGGCGATCAATGATGCCATGTATTTCTCTTTGTAGTTATAATTCAATCTTCCGAAGAAAGAGACCAGGGCGCCCTGGCTGCTGGGCGATCCCGAAAGCGCCTGCACACTGGTGGAATTGGTGGCCACATTCGATAGATAAGCATGCTCGAAATCATCGAAATTGGAGCCAGCCTTGGTGCCGCTCATGGACTCGCCCATTCCCCATTTTTCTATCGACTGACCTACCAGGGCATCGAAACTATGGTCTTTCACTTTGAAGGTATAGTTGGCTGTATTCTCCCATGTAAAGCGGTTGAACAAGGAAAGGGACTGCACTACCCTGTCGTTGGCGCTGGTGATGGCCTGAGTAAGCTCGTAGGAAGGCGTATAGGCCCTGTAGCTGGAGGCGCCCATGATATACCCGAACTGAGTGCGGAACTTCAATCGCTTCATCGGCTGTAATTCAGCGTAGAAGCTGGATTGCAGGTAATGCGATTTACTCTTGTTCTGGTTCATCAGGTAATCCATATAAGCGATAGGGTTCTTATCGGCTCCGTTGGAGATATCCCAGTTGTACCCATCGGCCAGGCGATCCTTGTAAGTGTAGTAATCTCCGTCTTTGTTATAAGCGTGCATCAGTGGGCTCATCACAAGCATATTGTGCACGCTGTTCCAGTAGATGCCACCGGTAGCGAAAGAACC
>JAGIAP010000105.1 GCA_017744805.1 Chitinophagaceae bacterium
GAGACAGGGCCTGATCATAATAATACAATGTGAAATGATGTTCGCTTACCTGCCTGCGAACCGTGAACTTTTCGTATTTATAAGCTTCCAGACATTTAGCCTTGTAGCTACTATCGAAATATCCTTTCAAGGAGTACAGGTAGATCCGATAAAGCTCTCTCGCCTTGCTGGTGATAAAATAAGTACTATCATAACAATTATCGATCGGAACCACTCCTACTTCAGGGAACAATATTGCAGCTCGTCCACATAATGTATAATTCGCGGGAGGCGGCTGCGGCGCAGATCCGCACATATCCAGTCTTACACCGTTCATGGCATAATACAGGGAATCGATCTTCGCATAGGTATAATTGGTACCTCTTTGCTGGTTGAAGAATGTAACAAACCCCGATTGACAATTCACCGGAGGAGTAGGACAAATGAACGAAGGCTTGATGATGGAACGAGTAAACCTGTCGTTGAATTCCTCATAAAGCATTTCTTCATCGAAGGCATTGAACATTTTTACATAATCCGTTGCCCCCTGATACCCTCTGTACGCAAGGGTGAACACATTGAAGGTAAGCAAGGGATAACTGCTTCGCTTACTCACCTCTCCTATGAGGTTCCCGTTATAATAGAGCACCAGCTTCTGTTTGGTGACTATTAATTTCAGCGTATTCCAATTATCTGAAAAACCCGTGGGATTATTATCCACGTAAAATGGTGACATGGGAATGGACAATCGCGTGCTGTCCGAGTTCCGCTCCAGGAAACCACCTAAATATACGCCGGGCTTAGACCCTGTAAATTGATTGGATATAGTGAACTTCCAATTCGCATCCTGAAAATAGAAAAGATCCCCACTAACCAGATTCTTCAGGTTTTTGAACCTAAGTTCTACTCCATACCCATTGGCAGTACAGAACACTCCTGTTGGCGTTGAAATATGTTGGTATTGGTAACCAATTGAATTGATCAGCCTCAGGGTATCTACAAATTGCATATAGCCATCACTGATGATCCGCTCCGGATCATTGATGCTGTAATAAGGGCTTGGTAAAGGATGATTGGTGGATTGTGTGGCAACCTGTACCCTCGTTGGGTTCCTCTCCAGGTTGAATTGCTGTACAAGATTGTTCAGGGAATCCTTCAGGTTACACACGTTCAGGCTCCTGCCTGTGAATAGTAGGTATACCGAATCGATCTGCTGGAAACTCAGGCTGGTACCGCGTTGTAAATTGTACCAGCTCGCAAAACCAGGCTTACAATCAGGAGGCGTGGTTGGACAATAAAATGTCTTAACCGGTTGCGCCGGCCTGTCGGGCGTGATGAAGTCTTCAAAGTATTTGACCTGGTTGTTAAGGTCTGTAAGTTTCATCCAATCCAATACGCCATGTCTTCCTGCCGGACTGATCTTGATGGACGATCCATTTGCGATAACACCATTGTGTACAGTATCGAAAATTAACGTTGAATTGAAATACACATAATAACGAACCGGGGAAACGATCACTTTGATCCTGATCCAATCCAGCATCACAGACGGGTCCCACAGCTTGTTCACCGTATCGCCGATACCTGATCCGAAATTGCGGGCCATCCCCTGATTATCACTAAGAGATTTCATGTGAACGCCATTGGCTGTTCGCTCAAATACGCAATTCAAATTCCCTACATCCACTCGAAGGATATCGCCATTGGGCGGAAGCGCCAGGAACTTGAACCTGGTCTCCATCATATATCCGCTCTGCCAGCAATAATTGCCATAGTTCAGCTTGAAATTGATATCGCTGAAGGTTGTGGATGGAACGGCTCTGACAGCATCGGGTAGTTGCAATACACCATTCTTCACAATGCCGGGAAGGTGGGTATAGGTAGAATCGGAAATAGCATAGCTGGTGGCTACTCCATAGTTCTTCTGGCGGGTGCTATCGTACACTGCCACCCATCTTAACAGGGAATCCCTGATACCACAGATCTCTAGCCCCCTACCACATGTGCGGAAATAGATAGAGTCTATCTGTGTACTGGTGAATGATGTGCCCATCCTGGCGTTGAAGAGTGTACGGAATGCGCCGGTACAATCCGCTGCCGGGCCATTTTGTTGCTGATCTATCCTGAAATCGTAAATGATCCTGTTCAGGGAGTCGCAACCAGGGCTTCGCCATTTCCCCTGACAGAGATTGGCAAAGGCGAGATATTCACTTACATCTTTTACATACCCCAACTTGGAGTTGAAGAATTGCTCGTAGAGTTTGTTCCAACTTTGTTGTACGGAATCCCGTACAGTCATATCGGCAACCGGGAACACACCAGGGAACCTTGACTGGAACTCGCTTTCCAACGTCTTGAATTTCTCGCAATCGATACAGATCTCGCCGGTATTGCACTGGAAGGCAGGCGGCAAACTAACGTCGATATCCGCGAAGAGACAGATATCTTCCCCATTACAAAGTGCCACCAGTGCATTCAGCACGGAGTCCTGAATATCGGTTGCATATACTTTCTTCATGAAGTCCGAGAAGGAAGTATAGCTTTCACTTACCTGGATATACTTGTTATGGTAATTGCTGATGGCCTCACACTCACAAGTATCGGGCTTGGACACTACAGGCTTGTTGGTGTACCCGGGTTGTTGCCCATAAGGCGTGGGAGCAGTGATCACGTAAGCATTGCAGGCATTACCGGTAATGCCACGACTTTGATTGTATTCGTCTATTACCTGTTCAAAACTCTTATACTGGTAAGTACTTCCGGGCTTCACCGTACTGGCACCCATGGGGTGATGTACATCCGCCCCTTCCTTACATACCTGCAATAATTTGGGTATGATCGTATCCTTAAGCGCTGCAGGACTGTAGAGTTTGCAATCGGACAACTGAGCGATCCAGATTTCTATATATGCCCGGCAATTGGCATCATATTGTGCCTGCAGCTTTTGATTTTGTTCATTGTATAAATTGTCGCCCTCCTGCTGATTGGTTGGATTAGGCATATTGTTCTGCCTGATCATATCGGCAGGATCAAAGAATTGAGGTTGATAGCCCTGACTGAACAGGTAATCCACCGATGGTTCGGTACAGGCTCCTTTCAAGTAATTGCTGATCAAACTCCTCTTGATATTCAGATAGAGCTGCCTGAAGGTTTGCCAGGCCCTGTCCCTGTCTGCTTCGCAAAGAGAGGAAACGGTATCCAGCGTAGCCGCACTGCCGAAGCGGGTAAGACAATCTTCATCTATCTTATCGCAACCCACTGTTGCGCCCACTACGCTCCACAAGGAGAAATTACTTGTTCCATTGGATCTGTAATTGAGCAGAAGATTCTCCAACTGCGCTTTGAACTGGGAGCTGTTAACAGAAGCGAAAGGATCTCCCTGCACAGTTCCTATACCGTTATAAAAGCTGAATGGCGCAGATGGGTTATTGGTTGGATTGAGATACCCTTTTGCTTTTGCATCTGCATATTTATCCACTTTCCCTATGCTGCGATCGTACTCGTAACTGGCTTTGAATAGTAAAGCCTTTTGATAACGGCAATACTCCGGGTGATATGGTAACAAGGTTTCAGCCCATGATGATTTGAAATTGTCCACAAACTCATAACTGGGCAATTGGGATGGAGGCACCAGTTTTTGAAGGGCTGGGTTCCATAAGGAATCTGGTTTCCCGGACTCGTCCTTGTATCCGGTGGCTTGCGAATAAATGGAGGGGATGTCCTTGAAAATGGAGAATGGCGCATCGGGCTTTTCGATATTGGCATACTGGCCCGAAGGAGGTGTCATATCTCCCAGCATGGCCAGGCGGATCGCTTCCAGTTCATCGGGTGCATCACAGAGGATATCACAATCGTCCAGTGCTTTTTGATAGGCCGTTTGGGCAGCTACTTTGTAACTGGCGGTATCGCTGTCCGCAATGGCAGCACTGGTCCGGTACCGTAACCAGAATTGTTCCCAGGTGCCCAGGCTATCGATACACCCCTGGCAGGTAGGTGTACAAGAGCCGGTTTTGCTTTGAAGGATCAGGCGTTGCTCTTTGATAAAGTCCTCCAGGCTCTTGCAGAGGTTACGTTTGATGAAGAAGCTATCGCGATAAATATCCATGCTGCTTTGGCTCAGGCTCAACTTTTTGGTCACCTGGTAAACCCCAGCGGGCAGGTATTTACTGAAACTGACGTTGAAGCCCTGTGGCGTATTGCAGGATGTATCGGGAGCGCCGATGGTGAAATTCCTGACAACGGTCTCATAGGGCTCACCACCAAGGTTCTGGTTATTACAATCATCTGTAATGGTGATCTTCAGGTCGTACAGGCAATCATAGCAGAAATCTTTTGGCTCACAACCCTGCAGTTTGAGGGTTTCGGGGCTGAGCTGGTAATTGAAGTACTGCATCCCTGCTTCCGCCACCGTCAATACCCGGGAGCTTTGCATAACCAGGCCATCGATACTGGTGCTACCGGCATCACTGAGCCTCTCGGTCATCCAGTGAATATTTTTGGAAGGCAGGTCTTGCAGGCTGCTATCTGGTCTGCTACCAGCAAGGGCTGTAGCGATCGTTTTGCCGGTCATATCCACATAGCTCACGCTGAATTGCCCGTTCGCATCACGGACCATCGTTTTGAAATAATGGCTACGATCACCCACATCGGTCCCGAACAAGGCATCCAATTCCCTTTGCTCGGGCACACTGTAATAGTACCTGGTTTCATGTCCGCTCCCTATTTTGAAAGCAGGCCCTACTCCACTCTGTCTGCTGATGCGGCCGGTATTGTCCTGGGTATACACTACTTCTGTAAAAGGAAACCCTTCGGCATCGGGAATGAACCTGTAAATGGGAGAAGATGAACCAGCGGAATCATTGGCAGGCGAATAATAGCGGGCAGCGCCACTACTGTTCTCCATGGGCAACCCTGCCTGATTACAGAACAGGGATGGGTCCGCCAGTGTATCATATATACTTTTATCATAATCGCCGCCACCCATGGCACGATTGAAATTCCTGTTATAACTGATCGCATTCTTTAGTGTAGGAACAGGCAACACCTGTATTACGGGCCTTCCCTGGTAATCATACATACTTTCAGTAACAATGGAATTTCCTGTGACATTATCACGGGTAACGGTCTGCCTTGCACGAAGGCTACCATCATAATACTGAACTACGGATTTCCGTTTGCCTTCTTCTGCAAAGCTGGTAGTAGCCTGCCAGTTGAGCGTTTGCTCATGTCCGTTGAACTCCAGGCTACCCAGTCCTCCGGTAAAGCCTGAGCTCCAGTTCGCTTCTACACGGCCTCCTTCAGGGCCCAGATCCCCAGACCACTGTACTGAACGGACGCGGAAAAAGAGCTTTCCCTTGTTATCGTATAATAGCGGGATCTTATAGGAACTACCGGAAACGGTCACCCTGCTGGCATTGTTCACGAAGATCAGGTCCACATCGGGAGCGCCAGGGTTTCCATATACAGAATCTGCCAGCGCCACATCATCTACATAAGCCCATTCCAGGTCGTACTCATCCGCACCGGTAACCGGCGCCCACCAAACGGGTAGCTCATCCAGTTTTGTATCCGGTAGAACCGAAGGGTCCCGGAATACCTGTTGAACAGCCTGATCGGTACAGTTGAAATGATATTTGGGAAAGCTCTGTAACTGGTTGGTAACACGTAGTACGTTCGATACCGGCCAGTTCACATTTCCACTATCCACACTGATGATCTTTACATCTACCCGGTAAGCATTGTCGAACAGATAAGTTACCCGGTTGGCATAACTTCCCTGTCCATTGTACTGAATGGTGAAGTCTTTCCCCATGGAATGTGTTGCTTCTGCAGCATCGGTAGTGGTGATCTGCAGGCGTACAGTTACAGTGAAATTAGACCGGATGATGAATGGGGAGTTCTCATCGATCTCCAGGCTCACCATATTCTTCACCTGGTAGGGCTTTATCAGCTTGCTATTGTAAGCAGGGTCAAAGAATTTGGCATCTTCCACCCGCACGAGGGAATCTTTTTTCAGTTGGCCACGGGCGCCATCTAAAACAGCCATCACAGGTAGATCCATACCCGCCCAAGCATTGAAGCTGATCAGCAATACCGATAAGAATGAAAACCGTTGGAAAAGGTTACGCATATCAAAAGAATGATCTGTGAATCTGAATTGTTTTTACCGTTTACGCGCGCTGCTATTCTTTAACCATCGCGCTCCTCGTCTCCTTGATGGTCTTGATACCACGCTGTGTTTCTTTCTTTACCCTGGTGAGAGTCCCTTCATCGTCATACTCATAGAAAGTGGCGTAGTTGTTCTCATCCATCTCCGCCATCAGTCGCATATTCACCGGATGGAATACAAAACTTTTCATATTGGCATTGAAAGGATGAATGCGCAAATCATCAAAATAAACGGTAGCGCTGCCGATAGACCGCATGCTTACAGTAACATAGTTGGCATCTGCAGGTAATTCGAATATACCTTCATAACGCTGCCATCCCTCGATGATGCTACCGCTTGCATTGAACACTTTGCTGACCTGTGTTTCACCTGGTCCTTTGATGATCACCACCAGTTGGTTGTTCACATAGGAAATGCATTTGCAATCCTGCGCTTCCTTCACCCAGGCGCTCACCACCATTTTCTGTCCGGGACTGGGTGAGAATGTTGGGATCAGTACACGTGAATCCGTACTCACTTTATCCAGCGCCCCAGCTCCTGTGCAGCTATTGGACTTCAGTCCGAAGGACAATTGCGGCATAATGGTATCCGATTCCGGGCGTGTAAGCAGGAAACTAACTCCGGCCTGTTCGCCTGCATTCAGGCGGAGGCTACTTCGTCCTGTATGTTTTTCATCTGTGACGATGGAAGATTTGTAAGAAGAAAAATCGATATGCCTGTTGGGAGGACAATCATTGCCACAGCCCATGGTAGCAAAATGATAATCTTCGAACCCTTCAAAAGCAGACTCCCGGTATCGGCTATTCTGCACCACAGCAATGGGCAGATTGGTCAGGTATCCAAATTGACCTGCGCTGTACCTGCCAAGCGGATCCCGGGTTTCCAGCTCTCCACCATTCCGATTGAAGAGGGTTACTTCACTATTCCATACCCAACGGAATGTATCGGGCACTTCCTTGAGTGAGGCATTCCTGAAATCCCAATAGGGAGTGAACTCATTGTAAGCACCCGCCGTTCTTAGATTGATGGCCGTTGCAGGATCTGATTCTGCCCTCCTGTCGTAAAAAGTGAAAGCCTTGTTCGGCTTCCAGTTGCCCAGCACGCCCATTACATATGGATTGAACACGGTATCGGTTACAATGCTCCGGCAGGCATTCCCTGTAACGGTATCGCAGGGTGATTGCGCTTTGGATGGTAAGATGGCCGTCATCAGCAGCATTACCGGAATGGATCGAAAGAATATTTTCATAGCCTGTATTATCAGGTGAATAATTGTTTTATGGTCAATCGCAGATCTCCAACACCTTTCCTGTCAATCCCAGGTACAGCGCAGCGATCTGATCATAGGTGAGCGCCGAGCCATTCTGCTGATTGAAGTAATTGGTGAATATCTGTTTACAATTGGATGTTGGCGTTGGGCACAGGAAGTTCTTATTGATCTTGGTGATATTGGTAGGATCATTGAACTCCTCCCTAACCTGCAGTATACCGTTCGCGTCATAGATCCTTACCCAATCTATCGCTTGCTGATGCCCATTGGCGGCCAGCACAAATGTTTTAAACTTCACCAGCGGATTGGTCACCTTCCTGGTTGTGTCTACCACAAGGGTATCATTACAGTACAGGGCCACCCTGGTTGGCGTGAGCTTCACTTTGAAGGTTAGCCAATTGTCGTAATGCGCCATTTTATTGGTGCTGATGCGGAATGGTCCCTGTGCAATGGTTGGCCTGGTACTGGTGCCATCATACATTTGGAATACTGCAGCCTTGTATCCATCAGCCACACTCTGGTAGGTGAACTTGAGGTTTTCATCCTGATAATAACCAAGGCTTGGGAAAGTGCCGAGATCGTTTCTCAACATTTTGGTTTTCCATACCACCGTATAACCGCTATCCGTACAGAATGTGGAGGGGCCACTCACCGTGAGATAATTCAGGGAAGAACCGTTAGGCGGCACGGATCTCAGTGTATCCATATAGGTTAAATAACCATCCTTGATGATCATTTCAGGGTCAGAAGAAAACAGGAACGACTGCCCCGGTGGTGGTGGCACCTGGTTACTCCTTGCTGAAATCACCAGCCTTAGCGGACTTTGCAGATTATTGAATTTCTTCACGATCTTTTCTACGCTGTCCCTTGCTCCGCACACATCCACATTTCTGCAGGTATAGAGATAATACACGGAATCGATCTGCTTGAAAGTGAAATTCTTTCCTGTCCGCTGATTGTAATAATTCACAAATGCAGTTTTACAATCTGGCGGAGTGGCAGGACAATAGATCGTTTTATCCGGCATGGCAGGACTGGCAGGTTTGGTATAGTCCTCGAAATATTTCAACTGTCCATTGGCGTCGTACAGCTTAACCCAATCTACCAGGCCTTTCCAGCCGTTGATATCGACGCCGATATTATTGCTGTTCAGGATGGCATTGGCACTATTCCTGGTAGAATCCCAGAACAGGCGGCCATTCACATATGCGGCATACCGGGTGGGCAATACGAGCACTTTCACTGTAAGCCAGTCGTCGACCAGGTTTACATATTTCAGCCCGAACAAGGAGTCTGGCCCGTTACTGAATGTCCTCGTCATTCCATAATTATCTGATACGGATTTCAGAACAACAGAGGTATCCGTTCTTGTATAGGTGGCGGTGAGGTTGATCGCATTCAGCTTCACTATTTCTCCTGCTGCAGGCAGGGATTTGAATTTCACGCGCGCTTCCAAAGTATAGCCATTCTGCAGGCAGAAGTTGCCTCCATTCATAGCAGCTTTCATTTTCGTGAAGCCAGGTGTTGTTTTGGCTTGTTCACTGGTTGGTAACCTTAGCAGGCTGCTATCTGTGATCTCTGTCGGATTACTATATACGATATTGTCCGGTGTAGTGAGTGATGTGGTTACGCCATATTGCTGCTGACGATATTGATCATACTCTTTCAGGTATTTCAGGAGACTGTCCTTTTGTTGGGCATATGCAGGCGATTGCGGACACTGCGCGCAATCCAACTGGTATTTGCTCCAACGGCTACGTGGATTGGCGGGGCCACAAGATGTGGTATCGATCTCTTCACGCTCCATATAACCTGTGTACCTGCCCAGGGAATCTACCTGGCAACGCACCGTGCCTGATACATACCATGATTCTTTCAGCGGGCAGCTTCGGCAATTGAAGCCAAGGCTAACCCATCGCGATTGTCCATATTCCCCGCTGTAAATATTGATATCGATCTCTTCAGCTTCCTGGTAACCGGTATTGGCGCCATTTTCCCGCACGCAGCGAAGTCTGCCGGTTGCTGTGTAATGCGGCAGACAATCTATATATTTTTTCTTCGCAAATACATCTTCCACTTTCCAGAATTGCCTGTATTGATTGGATGATGCCGCAATGATCTTGCTGGTCTTGTCTGGTTTCAGTTCGTATAGACCTGTTGTACTATTTTTAACCAACGGGTTTTTCAAGCTGGTGAATTCACCAACAGCGCCGAAAATATTCCTTCTTCCCGAACGAAGGATGCGAATGGACACGTCCAACCCGTTATAGGGCTTACCAGTCCTGTCAATGAAATACAATGCAGAAGTGCCCCCCCTGATCACACTGCTATCGAGGCACCATATCTTGTTGCCGTTGGGGAAGGTGGCCAGCTCTTCATAGCAGCTTATGCCACCGGTTTGTTGCTTGCCAAATACGAGGATCTCATCTCCGCTGGAGAAATAGCGGTTGAGGTTAGCAGGGCCATTGTGGATCCTGCCATCCCTGAAAGTCAGACCCTCCAGCCTTACATCGATATTCTTATAGGCCATTCCCATTCCATCATATGCCCAGTGAGATGGATAAGTGAAATGGTAAACGGGGTCATTAAACATATTCCTGGTCCGTGTCATCAACACATCGCCTGTTTCTGAATCATATAATATATTCTCTGTTCTGATATGACTTCCCCGGTCAGATACCACTACAGAATCGATGATGCCATATCGCTGTATCAGTTTGGTAGTACCCGATGAACGGAATAGGTTCTTTTCATCCTGGAAAATCGGTATTACTGCAAACAATAACCAGAAAGGCGGGATCCCTGAAGCAGTGAACCAATCCGTATTGAATGGGATATTGCGGCTTTTGACATCCGTACGTTGTTCACGCATATCCATCATCAACTCCATATCTTTCCCAATAATGGCCGCTGTATCGATATATCCCATAGGATCGATGGCCATTACAGTATTGTCCAGCCTTGGATTTCCATCGCTACCGATCTTTGTTTTGTAGTAGTATTCAGTTTTGGTGATATAATTTCCGTCCTTCAATTCCGTTTCTGCAATCGTTCCTTCGGACCTGATCTTTCCATGCATATCGTTGAGCTCAACTTTGAAGCCCTGGCTCAAAACGAGATAGTGCTTTGAGTTGATCCTGAAATAATTGCCTATCGGGTTTTTGAAACGTTTTTTGGTATCCACATCTATCAGTGTCCTTTCTGTGATCACCGGGAAATCATAAGCGGTATAAAATCTCGTCTCACTCAGTCCGTTCGCCGATTTCCTGTTCTTGTAATTGATAGTACGGACCCTTACCCGGCTATATCCTACACCTGCAGCGGGAAATAAAGACTCTCCTAGTGGCTCTTCAGAATATCCAAGGGTGACAGGCCCCAACACGGAAGATTTTTCTTTATACTCGATCGGTTGCCTGAAAGGATTTTCCTCTGCACCAATTGGAGGCTCATAGATGGCCACTCCGCTACTGATTATATTCCGCTGTTGGCCTAATGTAGCCTCGGTTGTATAGGTATATTCCTGCCCGTATTTGGCAGCACGTTGGCCGGTCATCTTATCCCAGTTATCATATACGGTAATTCGTTTTACACGATGGCCGCCACCATATTTCTTCAACCAGGGATTGTTCAACCTCACAAAACTGCGACTGGTATCCAGGAACATTCCGTACCCTTTTTTCCTTGCAGTGACGTCAAAAGAGGTAAAGGCATTAATAACCTGGGGGATGAAGCCTACCAGCATTTTCACGGCCTGTGCTGCTTCAGCCAGATCTATGGCATCGCCTGTTTCTGAGCCCGGGAATGCTTTGGAAGGATGGTTAAGCCTGATATATTGAGTAGTTGCTTTCACAAGCGGGCTGTAATCATTCCCTTCTTCTCCGGACTTCGAAACTTGTTTCAATTTTACCCAAATGATATTGGAATTGTAGAAACCGTATCCCTGCGCGGGATCTAATTCTGCATAACAGGGAATGTATTCGAATTTTCTTCCGTTACTGTAATTATCGGTGGGCATCTCAACAGATAAACGGAAATAAAGCTTTTCCACGCCCTGCAAATAATACCTGTACACTTCTTCTTTAGAGCTGACAGCCCTTGGCACTTTGATGAAGACTATATCATTGTCGGCCTGTGCGATCCTTTCATATAGTTTTCCGGAATTATTGGGTAGATTGGCCGGATTACCACTCAAGCCCATGATCTTGAACAATTGCATGGCCCTTCTGTTCTGCACGTATGCATAATCATCCGCCTCATAATCGATCTTGAGAGAGCCGCCGGATGGCAGATAGATGGAATCGAGGTTCCAGGCGCCTGCATTATATGCGGCCAGTGCACTGTCCTGCAACGCGTATGGATATTCGATATTCGAAATGGGATTTTGAGAAGTTGCACCCGGATTATGGATACTGTTCTTGTAGTTACCCCATCTATCGTAAGATTTCAGGTTGTAAGAAGGGTTATTGGCATGATAAGAGAATACATAGGGATTCTGCCCTTTGCCATTTCCTTTTTTCACCCCGTTATAAGTAAAGGAGACTTTCTTGAGTGTAAGCTTGCCAGTGGCGGATCCGTTGATGCCGGTACAAAGTTCATAGTCATATTCAAAATGAACTGTTTTTACCGGTTTTGCCTTGGTACCGGAGGTAATGAAATCAGATTTATTGTAAAGATTGATCTCTTTCAATCTTTTTGCTGCGCCATTGGGATCGATATAACCGTTCTCGTTACGGGCTACGAGATCAGAACGATCCTCCAGCACAAAGGTGGCGATCATGGTTTTGGTCTCGATGGAATGCATATACCAGAGCTCTTTCTCTCCGTATATATAACTGCCTTTATCATCACGGTAGTCAGTGAGGAGCCCTTCATTGAGACTGGCTGAGTCTCCCGCCACTGAGGGCGTTCGCCATTTGAAAGGATTCCATTTGCCGTTGAGGCGGGAGTAATTGAATTTGACTGCACTACCGAGATCATCATCCGTGATCCCATTGCCGGTGATATCCGAATAATCTGCGGAGAGGATGCCAGTGAGCAGGAAAGAATGTGCATAAGCTGGCATTTCATCCCGGGAATAATAACGGTCTTTGCCCTTCATATTCCGGGAACTATTGTCTTCACCGGGTTGGTATTTTACCAGGCCTGTACTGCTATTGGCGCCCTGCCTGGGATCAACGGCAAAGGTCACATCCTTCTGGATGAAATTGTATACCGGTATCCCATAAACGTAACGACGCCCATCGCCGTTGAGGACAGAGATTTCGGAGATATGATTGCCCTTCCGGTAGCTACTCAATCGTTTTTCTTTGACCAGCAGGTCTTTTTCCGGGTGCTGCGTCTGTTTGAAAGCGAAGGTGTCCACTGCCGGTTTGAAAAGCCAGGCAGCATCGATCTCGGTCTTTGATTGTCCGGGATAGGACCATTGTAACTGGAAGCCAGCCAGCTTTCTATATTCTGTCATAAAGATCTCCACATCGTAGAGCTCTCCCTGTACAAGATTTGCAGTACCGGTTCTTTCCCCTCCGTCAAAATTCCATTCCTTTTTGTTGCTGAATAACCACTGATCATTCAGTTTGATACCCGCGCCATCATCACTCAGCATATAGAAAACATATTTGCCCGTGACAGGCGCTTTGATGCGGCCATACCAGCGTACACTATAGTAATCGTGGCTTACATTATCAGGAAGCTCATCAAAAGGCTTGTCCATCCGATGCGGTACAAATACAGTTACAGGATTGGGGCTGACATTATATGGAACTCCTTCAAGCTTATTGTTACCATAGATTTCCCTGATGAGCCCATGCCCATACTTTTCAACATCCGTAAAAGCATCCGTGCAAATCCCAGGCTCGAAAACATTGGGGGCATAGTTCTCGATGTATTTCGATAATGCGCCCGCCTCCGCTTCTTTGGCAGAGAGATAGGTGATCACCTGTGTGCGTTTATCCCTTTCTGCCCGGATCACATTTTGCTGGGTGAGGCTACTGGTATCCATGATCCGCTGTTTTGAATAGCCAATCAGATTGTTGGAACCAGTTATATTGGGACTATGTGTACTGTATTGCACCAGGCCTTCAGTGACTACATTATCGCCTCCCATTGCTTTATAGAATTTTTTGGAGACGATCGACTTTTCAGCAGGGTTACGGAAATAGGTAGATTGAAACAAACCCGAGTCCTTTCTGAAGCCCAGGGTTTGTGCCATTGGATTCCCTTCCAGCCAGGCATAGGTGGAAGTATTGGCATTGGTAACGTTCAGGTCGAACCCGGCATGCACCAGGTCTCCGACACCTATATCATACCCTACGCTTCCTGATTCATCCTTTGTTCTGGTGAGGCGGTCATAGATATATCCCACATCATTCCTATATGCTCTGAACATTCCACCGGTACCTTCGCCGGACATGGAAAAAGCGTCATAAGTGTAGTATGGTAGGGCGATATGAGGATAGGTTGGTTTTTCCGTGTAGGGTAATTCTTTTTCCCGGTTAAAGTCAAGATAGGACGAAAGGTCCCTGCTGCCATTCTGGTAATTGAGATAACCATAAGAAAGCATTTGCTGCAGTGTATCCCTGGAAGAGATATATTGTGTGGACTGAAATCCCGAAAAGGTCATATTCGGGAATACCACCTTATTCTCAGTTCCCACTTTCAGAGAAAAATAGAATTGAGAACTTGTGTAGGGAATATTTATCGATGGAGGAGCCACGGGGGAATAGAAGGACAGGACAGACCCGCTGAAGCCACTGGAAACAGAATTCTTTTTGTCTGATCTGGACTGAGAATATCCAGTCGATAATTGCAGGGCTTTTATACCACTGCGTGAATTATAGGTACTGCCCAGGGTAAGGCCGCCAGTAAATGTGTGGGAATGATCACCTATCGTTCTCTTGATCTTGCCACTTAAGGATACGCTTGGACTTATGGATACGCCGTCCATAGTGCTATTGGCAACGCTCAGCCCGCCTGAAAGCGAACCTGCAGCGCCCAGTCCTACCCCAACTGAGGAACTGATACTGGTTTGAAGTCCCCACCCTTTATAATTGTTATAGGTGACACTCATGCTTGCATCCAGGCTGAAGGTGGAATCTTTCCCGGCTTTTTTTAATTTTTCCGAGCCTACAACCTCGAGGCCCGCACCTACAGAAATGCTGGTGGTTTTATTGGGCTTTATATTAAGTACCTTGGTGAGGGTATCTCCATTGAAGTCATCTGGGAGGCCGCGCAGGTTACGTGTTATTGAACCCGGATTGATATTCCAGCCAAGTCCCACCCAACTGGCTTCATCATCCATGGAGCTTCCGGCACGGTACCCTAACGTAACAGGATAACCGCCCACATCCAGTAAAGGGATCGAATAACTGAAATCTCCGCTGAACAGATCAACCATATTGCCGCCATTCACGCTGCTGAAAGCCTGCATTTCTGGTTGGGTTGGCCCCCCACCCTCCGGAGAGAATGTTTCTGTGTTTTGCTGGTTGGAAAAAATCTTTTGATCCGCCTTGCGGGAAGGTGCACCAGATAACGCTTCAAATCCCTCTTTTTGAGAATTGAGTTCCGGAGAACCTGGGAATAGTCCGGGTTTGAATTTCTGATTCAGTGCAACATAGGGATTGCAGAAAGCGAAAGCCGGATAAGGCATACTACCCATTGTAATGGCTGGAGTCAACAGCAATTCCATATAGATAAGGACTAGAAAGAACCGGGCAATAGCCTTCGGCATTCGGGCCAATCGAACTAACATCTGAGAAGGTTTATATGTCTTAAATACTTATTCCGGCTATATTATTTACAGATCATTGATAATGGAGCTCTGTTATCTTGCCAGGTATTGGGCTGCAGGCTGATAGGATGAACTTATTATATACAATGATCTCTTCAATCATATCTACAACAAGGAAACTGTTGCAAATAGGATCGATAAAGTGAAGTCTTATGAAGGGAGAAAAAGTGGAAATACCGTAGGTGTGATCTGTCCTGCAGAACTTAGGAAATGCAGGTAGCATAATCAACAACAGCAGGGCTGATACCATATGCGGATAAAGCAGGGGCATCGGTCAACGGTATTAGGGGTCAGTAACGGGATGCAATATAAGGGGAATAACGCAGAGGGGTAGATGATTTTTTCAGAAATAAGTAGATGTACCTATTGGGAGATTGTGCAGCAATTTGTATCTATTACATATTGCTTCTCGCCACTACATGAAATTATTGACAGAAACAAAATAGCTATTAAAGAATGATTACTTAGTTTCATTAATTAATTATTTATTTACATGCCGGTACCTTTTCCCAGGATACTCCTACTGAATCAACATAACAACCCGGGACTTTCAAATCCATTTGAAGTAGATTTTTATCGGGGTCTTTGGGATGAAATAATACAAAATACTTATCTCCCATTTCGATCCTTTTCATATCTGTAAATACGCCGGAATAAACCCTGCCTTCAAAACTGAATTCATATTTGTAATCTATTCCTTCGGTGGTAGGTTTTCCTCCGGTTACGCTTGCCACTCCATAAACCCCATTGATACGCAGCGTAAAAAACAACATTAGAACATATATTACC
>JAGIAP010000106.1:0-9767 GCA_017744805.1 Chitinophagaceae bacterium
GCTATGCTCAAGCCAATAAAAAATAACAAACAATACGAAGCAGCTCTGGCGCGGGTATACACATTAATGCAGAAAGACCTGAAACCAGATTCGAAGGAGTCAGACGAAGTAGAGGTTTTGTCGATCCTTATCAAAGAGTATGAAAGCGTCCATTTCCCAATCCCCAAGCCCAATCCTTTAGAGGCTATCCGATTCAGGATGGAACAACTGAATATGTCAGAGTCAGAACTTTCCGACATCCTCGGCTACAGATCCCGGAAGTCAGAGATCCTTTCAGGAAAAAGAAAACTGAACTTGACTATGATCCGGAAACTCCATACCATTCTGCGTATTCCCGCAGAAATCCTGATCCAACCTTATTAAACGTTCAGTTTCACTTTAAACAAACCTTTTATCCCTTTCCCGGCCAAAGTCTGGCAAAACCAGTTATTTTTGTTAAGTATGGAAGTCAATGACGCAATGGTAGAGAACCTGGCCAACCTGGCCCGCCTTCAGTTCAGCGAATCGGAAAAAGAAATTATTTCCAAAGATCTGCAACGAATGATCGCATTCGTCGACAAACTGAATGAGCTGGACACCACCGGTGTTGAGCCTCTCTTACACATGACAGACAACTACAATGTGTTGAGGGAGGACGAACAAAAAGGTTCCATCTCAAGAGCAGAAGGCCTGAAGAACGCCCCTGAAACCGATGGTGTATTCTTCAAAGTGCCCAAAGTAATCAGAAAAGAAGGCTAAACCGATCCACATGCATTCAATCATCCATCTCGAAGGTATCCGCAAGAGCTATTTCATGGGTAAACAGGAATTACAGGTCCTGAAGGGTATCGACCTGGATATTTTAAAGAACGAGTATGTAGCACTGATGGGCCCTTCCGGATCCGGAAAGAGCACCCTGATGAATATCCTGGGATGCCTGGACTCCCCTACGGGTGGAAAATATGTATTGAATGGCCATGACGTGAGCAAAATGGCCGACGACAACCTTGCGGATATCCGCAACAAGGAGATCGGTTTCGTTTTCCAGCAATTCAACCTCCTTCCCCGCCTCACCGCTCTCGAAAATGTAGCCCTGCCCCTGGTGTATGCCGGCATCGGTCGCAAACAGAGAATGGATATGGCCATGGAAGTGATCGCTAAAGTGGGCCTTCAGGAAAGAAGCCATCACAAACCGAATGAATTATCCGGAGGTCAATGTCAGCGTGTGGCCATTGCCCGCGCCCTGGTGAACAACCCCTCCCTCATCCTGGCAGATGAGCCTACCGGTAACCTCGATACCAAAACCTCCATCGAGATCATGGAAATTTTCGGGCAGATCCAGGCCGCAGGCAATACCGTGGTGCTGGTAACGCACGAAGAAGATATCGCCAACCACGCAAAACGTATCGTTCGCCTGCGTGACGGCCTCATCGAAAGCGATAGAACACAGGCAGGTACTCTCCTGCATGCATAAACGCAGTAACCTTTCAATTGCATTGTCATGTCACTCAAGATCTATACTAAAACCGGTGACAAGGGAAACACCTCCCTGATCGGTGGCACCAAAGTTCCCAAGTCTGATCTCCGCATAGAAGCATACGGAACGGTGGACGAGCTCAATTCATTCATTGGCCTCTGCCGCGACCTGCTCACCGATGAGCCGGCCCGTGCGCTACTGCAATCCGTGCAGGACAGGCTTTTTGTGGTAGGCGCAGCACTGGCCTGTGACCCTGAGAAAGAACCCAAAATGAAGATCCCCGATCTCCATGCGGATGATGTTACTGCATTGGAAAAAGCCATTGATACCATGAACGAAGAAGTACCGCCCATGAAGAATTTCATTCTTCCCGGGGGCCATCCTACCGTATCCCAGTTGCATATCGCCCGGTGCGTCTGCCGCAGGGCGGAACGATGCTGCGTAAGGCTTGAACTGGAAAGTCATGAGATAGAGCCCATCATCCTCCAATACCTCAACCGGCTCAGCGATTACCTCTTTGTTCTGGCGCGCTATGCGGCGCATACCATGGGCATTGCAGAGATTGCGTGGAAGCCGCGGGGTTAGATGTACCGGAAATTTTATGGAATTTTCCCTGGCCGAAGCTCTTTTGGCTAGATAATCTTGCCGTCCTTCATATGCAGGATCCTGTCGCTCATCTGCGCCAGCTCCTCATTATGGGTCACGATAAGAAAGGTCTGGTTGAATTGTTTACGAAGATCGAAGAAGAGCTGGTGCAGCTCCCTGGCATTGGCGGAGTCCAGGTTACCGGTAGGTTCGTCCGCAAACACGATCTTGGGGCTGTTGATCAGGGCGCGGGCAACGGCCACCCGCTGTTGTTCACCGCCGGACAGCTCATTGGGCTTGTTGTTGGTGCGGGCTCCCAGGCCTAAAGTTTGCAATAAACCGATAGCGCGGTCGGTCACTTCCTTCTTTTTCCTTCCGGCGATCCACCCGGGGATACAAACATTTTCCAGGGCTGAGAATTCCGGGAGGAGATGGTGGAACTGGAAAACGAACCCGATATGCTTGTTTCGGAATGCCGCAACCTGCCTGTCGTTCAAAAAATCGATGGCCTGCCCGTCGATGGATACCTGGCCTTTATCGGGCTTGTCGAGGGTGCCCAGGATATGGAGCAGGGTACTTTTCCCGGATCCGGAAGGCCCGACAATACTGGCAATTTCGCCCTGGGCGATGCTGATGTCCACCCCTTTCAACACCCATAACTGACCGTAATTTTTCTGAATGCCTGTGGCAGATAACATACGTTGCGGATTAACGAATAAGGCGTCAAGATACTACAATCCATTGGCTTGGATGGTGCCCAAAATCGTGAGCGGGAAAATTTAAGGAATTGTTCCCACCAGTTTGTAAAGATAGATTTGGTTTTTTCGATTAGAGGGTTACTTTTGCGAAAAAATTGATACCTGCCGGTATCTTATCTTTTTTAAAATTTCTCTAATTTCCAGATAAACAATTAAAACAGGCAGACATGTTTTGGACACTTGAATTAGCCTCCTACCTGGAAGATGCTCCCTGGCCTGCAACCAAAGACGAGCTGATTGACTATGCTATCCGCAGCGGCGCACCCATTGAGGTAGTAGAGAACCTTCAGGAGTTGGAAGACGAGGGAGAGATCTATGAGGGTATTGAGGATATTTGGCCCGATTATCCCAGCCAGGATGACTTTTTCTTCAACGAAGACGAGTATTGATCCCCGGTAGCGGATCCTAAAATTATTGATTGAACAAAGGCTGTCTGATTACAGACAGTCTTTTTTTGTGCCTCTGATCGAGTAGGAAGTAAGGGATTATTTCCCTTACTGTCCTCTCACACCACCGTACGTGCCGTTCGGCATACGGCGGTTCATTAAACATAAACAGTTTCAGGAAGGCTTTACGATGTCTCTCAGACTTCTAAAGCCTTCTTGCTTTAAGTAAGCATTTGTTAGTGCAGTCCTCAGTGTCGGACTTTGTACAGTCCGCCACTTACCTTTACGCGTGTAGCCCCGCTGCCAGCTTTGTTCCTGCGATACACCAAGTTTAATCAGCTCCTTCGCACGCGTACCCGGTCGCTTCCATTGCGACCAGTAACATAAGCGAAGGCGGCTTCGCACCCATTTATCAAGCTCTTCAAACACGGATTTGGCTTCATTTAGTTTAAAGTAGTGACCCCATCCCATGTTCAGCTTGTTGAGCTGTGTTATGCGATAAGACATCGCATGGGGTCGGCTGCGAGTGGTGATCTCTCGGACCTTGTCTTTGTAGCTCGCGATACTTTTACCATGAACACTGATACCCTTCTCTCCTTTCTTGTGGTAGAAGGTAAAGCCCAGCAGTTTCATCACCCACGGACGCGTCACGCTGCTCTTCTCGGTGTTTACCTTCAATTTCAGTTCCTTCTCGATATAGCGCGTGATGCTCTCCATCACACGGTCCCCTGAACGTTTGCTCTTTACATAGATGCTACAATCGTCTGCGTAACGCACATAACGGTGGCCACGACTTTCCAGCTCCTTGTCCAGTTTGTCAAGGATCACGTTCGAAAGCAGTGGGCTTAACGGGCCGCCCTGCGGAACACCTTGTTTACTCGCCAATACCGTCTTACCATCCGCGATCTCTGCACGCAGGATTTTATGGATCAGCTTCAGCACCCGCTTGTCAACAATACGACGGCTCAGCTCATTCATCAGGTAATCGTGGTTCACGCGGTCGAAGAACTGCGACAGGTCAAGGTCCACCACATGGCTGTAGCCAGCGTTGATATATTCCTTTGCTTTCAGCACCGCCTGCTGCGCGTTCTTCTCACTGCGGAACCCGTAACTGTTGGACGAGAACGTTGGTTCGTACTCCTTTGTCAGCACCTGGGCAATTGCCTGCTGGATCAGCCGGTCCATGTAGGTAGGGATGCTCAGATGGCGTTCTCCACCATTGGGCTTGGGGATCGTTACCCGTTTGACAGGCCCCGGTTTATAGCTTCCGTTCTCCAGTCGCTCTTTGACCCCTGACCAGTCACGTTGTAATTGCAGCAGGAAGTCTCCGGATTCGACGCCGTCTACTCCTGCCGCTCCCTTGTTACCTACTACACGCTCGTAAGCTGCCTGCATGTTGGCTTTACTGAGAATTTCTTCCAACATCATACTACCTTTTTTTTTTCTCCTGTTTCCTTGTTTCTTCCCTTCTTTCAGGACTTTGCTCAGCGCTCCCTGTTACCCTTCTGCTTCCAGCATAGCTCTCGCAGGGCAGCTCTCCATCAGGAGTTTTCGGCTTTCTTTACAAAGATCCCATGTCCGGAGATACTCCGCGGACGTTTAATGTTCAGCCCTTCCCGGTTTTTTTTTCCCCGGTACTATGGCCTCGGCTGACTTCTGTTGAACTAACATATATCACTATACGTTATTGCTCCTTTGGGACGCGCGTCTCCCTCCGTCCACTGTTCAACAGATCTCCCCGGGTAAGAGCGCAAACTGTCTCTCCATCTACCTGTCAGATCTACAGCTACTGGTCTCGGATAGTATAGGGCTTTGTTTTGATTGGCAAACTCACCCACCAGTAACTGCCTAATCGGCTTCCTGTTCGTCAGGCCGGAGATTTACCGCAGGCTTCCTTCAGATTCCTCCTCACGGAGGACACCCTTGCCATTGGTTAACGCTTCCCACTATCAGGGCGCGTTCGGGACTTGCACCCTAAAGTTTGCGCCCGTGCCGGGCGCACCAATAAAAAATCCCGGTTACAGAATAACCGGGACTTATTGTAAAACCTTCAACTATCAATAACAACGTTTATTTTTCCATTTGCTCTATCACCTCCTGCGTTACGCCGGTGAAAGAGAATCCTCCATCGTGGAAGAGGTTCTGCATGGTCACCATCTTAGTCAGATCACTGAAGAGGGTCACCAGGTAATTGGCGCAATCATCTGCACTGGCATTGCCCAGGGGGCTCATCTTTTCAGCATAGGACATGAATCCGTCAAATCCTTTCACGCCACCACCTGCAGTGGTTTTCACAGGGCTCTGTGAAACGGTATTCACACGCACTTTCTTACGAACACCATAATGGTATCCAAAGCTGCGGGCCACACTCTCCAGCAGGGCCTTGGCATCAGCCATTTCATTATAATCAGGGAATACACGTTGTGCAGCGATATAGGTAAGCGCAGCAACGGATCCCCACTCGTTCAACGCATCCATATCCCATGCAGTTTTCAACACACGGTGCAGGCTGAGTGAAGAGATATCCAGTGTTTTCTGGCTGAAATTATAATCGAGATCAGTGTAATGCTTTCCTTTACGCACATTCATGCCCATGGCAACTGAGTGCAGAACAAAATCGATCTTACCGCCAAAATGCTGCATAGCGCCTTCGAACAGTTTCTTCAGATCGTCCATATTGGTTACATCAGCAGGAATAATGGGGGCATTTACTGCTTCTGCCAGCTTGTTGATCTCACCCATGCGCATGGCAACAGGCGCATTGGTCAGCACCAATTGAGCTCCTTCTTCATGACAACGCAAAGCAGTTCTCCAGGCAATAGACTTTTCATCCAGTGCACCGAAGATGATCCCTTTCTTTCCTTTGAGTAAATTGTACGACATAATGGTTGTTTGTACTTTTTTATAGGTTTTTCGTTAGCGGGGGTAAATGTATAACATTTACACATCAGTTCATCACCATTTCACGGGCATTCTCCAACGCCGCTGCGGTAGGTTTCTCACCACTCAGCATCTGTGCAATGGCCGTGATGCGCTCTTCCGTGCTCAGTTCCCTGATATTCGTTTTGATAGCCTCTCCCCTGATCTCTTTGTACACAAAATAGTGTGCATCGGCCTTTCCGGCGATCTGAGGTTGGTGTGTGATGCTGATCACCTGGCGTTTTTTAGCGAGGTCCTTCATGATAATGCCCACCTGTTTGGCAGCTTCGCCCGAAATACCGGTATCGATCTCATCAAATATCAAGGTGGCCAGATCGAGGGATTTTGCCACCAGGCTCTTGATACAAAGCATCAGCCTGCTGAGCTCACCACCACTCGCCACCTTACGGATAGGCTCGAAACGATTGCTCTTATTGGCATCGAAAAGGAATTCGATATTGTCTGCACCATGATCCTGCAAGTTCACATAAGGTTGTATATCCACCTGCAATCTTGCATTGGGCATACCCACCTGTCCCAGTAATTTGTTCACTGTATCCTGCAATGGCTTCACTTGTTTCAGCCTTTGCGCCGTCAGTTTTGCGGCGAGGGCAATGGCATCTGCCTGCAATTGGGAAGCAGCTTTTTCTTTACTGAGAATGGCGTCATCGATATTGAGTACTGCCTGTAATTTATTATCGAGGTTATCGCGGATCTCCAGTAATTCATTGGTGGTCTTTACGCCATGTTTCTTCAGGAGTTTGTAACCCGTGGATACTCTTTCGTTGAGTTGCTCCAATTGCTGTGGATCGAAATTCACTTTATCGTTCAATCCTTCGAGCTCATCAGCGATATCCTGTAATTCTATCTGTGCAGACTGAAGTCTTTGCAGGATGGCGGGAATATCCCCATGAAATTCAGCATAGGCCTGCATTTGATTACAAAGCGCTTTCAACTGTTGTACCATCGGCTGCTCGCCTTCACTCAGATCGTAGGCTACTTTATTGAGCGTGTTCTTGATCCCTTCTGCATTGCTCAGCAGTTTGAGGGTAGCATCCGCTTCTTCCAGTTCATTTTCACGAAGCCCGGCTTCCTGCAGCTCATCGAAAAGGAATTTATTGTAATCGAATTCTTTGGTGAACTGATTCTTTTGTTGCAGCAACTCTTCCAATTCCTGCTTCGTATGTTGCAAGTGTTGGAAAACGGTCCTGTATTGTTGCAGTTGTTCAGCAGTGCCTGCCATGGCATCGATCACTTCACGCTGGAAACTACTTTCGCCCAGTTCCAGGGTATCGAACTGCCGATGCAGATCAACCAGCACATTGCTGAGCTGACGTAATTGTTCCAGGTTCACGGGGGTATCGTTCACAAATGCGCGGCTCTTGCCATTGGATGCGATCTCACGGCGGATCACCAGTTCTTCTTCTGCATCGAGATCATGCTCACGAAGGAATTGTTTGATCACTTTCCTGCCTTCGGTAGCAAAAGTCCCTTCCACCACACATTTCTTTTCCTTATTGAGCAGCACTGATGGATCTGCACGGTCGCCCAGTATCAGCGACAAAGCACCCATGAGTATCGATTTACCAGCGCCTGTTTCACCTGTGATGATATTCAGCTTTGCAGAAAAAGCGATCTCCAGCTCATCGATGATGGCGTAATTCTGGATGTGAAGACGTTTAAGCATAGGTGGAGGCAAATTAATTTGAAAAACTGAGATTCGGAAAATTCAATATCAACAGGTTGTGACCTGCTTCCGTTCAATTGCCTTTACATCTTGCCACCCCGGCCTTTGCCCGTTGGTCCAGGGAGTTCTTATAATCATGATCGGGCATGCTCATACAGCGCTCGTACCAACTGATGGCGGAAACCTTATCTCCTTTTCCTTCATACAACATCCCGAGTTGCAGGGCTGCCCTTGCGGCAAAATGCTCCTTGCGCTGTTCGCCCAGTTTGATGGCTTCTTTATAAAATGGAATGGCGGCAGTATCTGCGCCCATATCATCATACAATCGTCCTACACGGTATGCCAACTCCAACTGATCTTCCACAGCATGAAAATCGGATACTGATTTTCCATGCAGCAGTTTGAGCGCTTCTTTGTAATAACCACCATCGTTCAGCAGACGCGCCTGCAACAATATCTTATTGGGCCATCTTGCCGTTTTGGCTTCTTTCTGCGCCTGTTTATCCGCTTCACTATCGGTATTGCCCCGCTTCAGCACTTCGCTACGGTAATAATCGGCTTTGCCCTGATCCCCTGCCAGGTAATAATGCCAGCTCAGTTTTTGCAAAGCATCTTTCACATAGAATTTCCCTTTGAAATTTTTGAGGAAACGATCGAAGTATTGGGCAGCATCTGGTTGCAGTTTATGCAATTTCACATAGCCCATTTCCAGGTCCCAGACCCAGGTCGTCATGTACTCGGCACTTTTATTCCTTTTTTCGAGGATATCCTCTGCCCGCTCACTGTCCTGGCTATTGAGCGCCAGGTTACTGCCGAGATAAGCAAAGAGATGATTGTTCACCACATCCAGTTTCTGGTCTTTGATGAATTTGGCCACCCCTTCCTTATTGTTCATGATATAGAATTGCAGGTAGCAATAATAGAATATGGCCTCATCATGAAAGAGATGTTCCCATTCATCATTCCCTCTCACAAATCCTTCTACTCTTTGCATGCCTTCTTTGATATTGCCTTTCATGCCTAACAGGTTGGAAAGCCATTTGTATCCATCGGGGATAGTACCGACGGTAACCTGCATGGCGCCATGGTATAATTTATTGGGGGAGAAAGAAGGGAAAGCGGCGAGGTTCTCTTTTGCCTGGAGAAAGGAGCGGCGAAATTCCCAACCTGCATCCCATCTATAACCGAATTTTATCCTGATGGCGGCCCACTGAAAGTGCACCACCGATTTTGAATACAGGTAGAAGGGAGAATCCGCGGGGCCTTCATCCAGCAGGGCGAGGCGCTTTTCACGATCCTGGAATCGTTTTTCATATTCTGCCGGATCCTCATTGAAGAAGAGCACAAAGAAGTCGATATAATTTTCCAGCAGGTAGGGCACCAGGTTATTGGGATGCTTTTGTTTTTCCGCATCCAGCATTCTCTGGCCGTTCTGGAGCTTCAGTTGCAGGATCTCTTTGTAAGCTGTCCGGCATTCATTGTTGAAGTCGAACACTTTTTGTGCATAGGACGAAAAAGTGAAGAGACAGAGGAATAAGCTTACTGCAAGCAAGCGGATATGGTGGCGATGGGAGGCGTAATGCAGCACATGCGTCATGCTGCAATATAGCACATAAAAAAAACTCCCCCCAAATGGGAGGAGTTTACTGCCAAAATATTACTAAGGTACAAAAACACGGATCCGTGCTGTTCGCAATCCTTACTTCACATCTACTGAATCGAACAGGTCTCTGTCAACGAGGATACGTCCGCAGTTCTCACATACGATGATCTTTTTGCGTTGACGGATCTCACTCTGACGTTGAGGGGGGATAGCGTTGAAGCAACCACCGCAGGCATCACGCTCAACCGGCACAACGGCCAGGCCATTGCGATAGTTCTTACGGATGCGGTCGAAAGAAACGAGCAGGCGCTCTTCCACTTTCTCACGGGCATCGGATGCCAGTTTAGCGAAGTGTTTTTCTTCTTTCTCGGTT
>JAGIAP010000106.1:9777-15923 GCA_017744805.1 Chitinophagaceae bacterium
CCAGTTCCGCTTTCTTGGTGTTCAACACACCATCTTTATTTGCGATATTCTTTTTCGCTTTTTCGAGGATCACCACTTTGTCGGCGATCTCTTCATTGGCATCGCGGATATGTTTTTCAGCCAGCTTCATTTCCAGCTGCTGCATTTCGATCTCTTTGTTGATCGCTTCAAACTCGCGGCTGTTCTTTACATTCTCGCTTTGCTTTTCGTATTTCTTGATCAGGGCTTCAGCATCCTTGATCAGGTTCTTTTTGGAATTGATGAATTCCTGGATACCATTGATCTCTTCCTCAATTCTTGTCTGGCGGGCATTCAGTCCCTGGATTTCATCCTCCAGATCACTCACCTCCATGGGCAACTCTCCTTTCAGGATCTGGATCTCGTCTATTTTAGACTCAACTTTTTGCAGAGAAACCAGTGAGGATAATTTTTCCTCAACAGAATATTCTTTTACGTTCGCCATATAGTTTGATAAAGATTATAAGTTTTTTCGGGTCAACCAGGGTCAGTAAAAATAATTGACCGGGTTGGTTGAAACGCCCGATTTAAGGACGGCAAAGGTAGTGAATTTTTCCCGCAAAATATCAACCAGCAGGTCTGTAGTGTACTGTTCACTCTCAAAATGGCCGATATCGGCGATCACCATTCTTCCATTGGCATCAAAGAACTCGTGGTATTTCATATCCCCGGTAATGTAAATATCCGCCCCTGCAGATAATGCCTTGGAAACCAGGAAACTACCAGCACCGCCACAGAGTGCCACCTTCTTTACGGGCCTTCCCGTGAGCGGAGTATGCCTGATTATATGGAGGTCGAATCGCTCCTTCAGAAAGCCCAGGAATTCCATTTCTCCCTGAGGAACAGGCAATTCGCCGGTCAGTCCCGCCCCTTGGCCCGGATGGGCATTGGCCAGACTCACCACATCGTAAGCCACTTCCTCGTAGGGGTGAGCTTTGATAAGTGCCTGCACCACGGTTGTGTGTAACCAGGCGGGGAAGACTATTTCTAGTTTTATCTCTTTTTCCTGGTGTCTTTTTCCCTGCTCACCCACAAAGGGGTTAGTGCCTTCCCCGGCCTTGAACGTGCCGGTGCCTTCCACCCCGAAGCTACACTCACTGTACTTGCCGATCTCGCCGGCCCCGGCATTGAAAATAGCGTCCCGCACTTTTTCCGCCTGGGCATGCGGCACAAAAGTGAAGAGTTTTTTCAATGTCCCTTCTTTGGGCGACAGGATCCGCCGGTTGATCAGCCCAAGCCTGTCCGCCATTTTTCCATTCACTCCCTCCAGCACATGGTCCAGGTTGGTATGGATGGCATAGATGGCGATATCGTTCTTGATAGCAGTGATCACCGTCTTCTCCACATAGTTCTTGCCATTGATCTTTTTAAGCCCTCCGAAAATGATGGGGTGATGGGCCACCACCAGGTTGCAACGTTTATCGATCGCTTCAAGTATCACATCCTCAGTGGCATCGAGGGTGCAGAGCACGCCGGTGCACTGCCATCCGGCCTGCCCGGTGAGCAGTCCGGCATTGTCGTAACTCTCTTGTAATGCGGGCGGGGCGATGCCCTCCAGGTAGCTGATAACTTGTTGAATGGTCATATTGCGAAGGTAATCAAGAAGGGCCCTTTTAATAAAATTCTAATCTTTTTAAGGCTGTTTTAATGGGTTTTTTCTTTATTTCGCTCACCAATTCCCGGAAAAGCCACTTTACCAGATATCCCCATATCTATAATCCTAAGAAAAAAATGCTGAACCTGAACCCCGGGAAAACCACGGTATTTCCTATAACCATGCTACTGCTGTTGATGGCATTCCGGCCAGCCATTGCCCATACGGGCGATTCTTTGATGAATAAACTCTCGCGTACCAAAAAGCCAGATCAACAACTCGTCATCCTTCACCAGCTTTTCCAGGTCTCTCGCTACGAAAACATCCATGCAGCCGAAAAGTACATGATGTCTGCTATCGACATCGGTATGAAAACAGGCAATACTACTTCCCTGGTGAACAGCTATGGTCAACTGGCCTCTCTGTATGAGCAGCAACGCAATTATATGCAGGCCCAGCTCTTCTACCAGGAGGCACAGAAAACGGCGGTGGAAGCCGATCTGCCGGATCTCCTGCCAGAGCTGAACTACCATATTGGTGTGGCACTTTGCCACCTCGATCGCTTTTCAGAAGCGCTCACCTACCTGCAACATGCTTCCATGGCCAGCTCACCAAAGCAACATGAGCTGGGGCCGAGGGCTACATTGTTCCAGGCTCTCTGCTATTATGAGGCAGAGCAGGAAGACAAAGCGATCTGCCAGTTCGACTCGTTGCTGAATATGGCGGGAAAAATGGATAACCAGGCACTACTATCCTTTTATTATTACGAACTGCAATCTTTCTGGCTTCACAGGAATGAATGGTCAAGGGCCATTCCCCTCAATGAAGCTGCCCTTCAGCTCTTCACTGCTAATAACGATCATCATTATGCGATTTTGACCTTGAAGGACAGGGCTGATATCTACCTCGCGCTCGATAGTGTGAACAAAGCCACGGATTTTCTGCGCAGGGCCCTGAACACCATCAACAATATCGGCAGCATCAATTATCTCAAGCCCGCCGTTCTGGATGGGCTCGCCAACTGCTACCGGAAATTGGATGATAAGATACTGAGCCAGTCGTACGAACGGCAATCGAAACTACTCCGTGATAGCATGTCCTTCAAAGGTAAAGCCACTACAATGCCCATCCAGAGCATATCCTACCCGGGTGTACTGCCTTATAAAAAAAGCAGTATCGGTATCGCCAACAACTGGCAGGGAAGGCTGACTCCTTTATTGCTGCTCGCTTTCGGCACACTGAGTGTGGTGATCTGGTTGCGGTATAAAAAGATAAAAGGCAATATCACCCGGGAAAAAGAGGCAGCCCTCCAAATAGCCAGGCAGGTGGCAGAACAGGAAAAGCAGATCGCTATCAGGCAGGCCTGGGAGCAACTGGAAAGAGAGAAAGAAGATGCTGTGCATGAAGCCCGCGGACTGGTAGAAAAAGTAAGGGAAGAGGCAAGGACCTTGCAGGCACAGATCGCTACAACCTCCGTGCTGCTGGCCAACAAAACTGAATACCTTCAGCAACTCCAGGAAAAACTGCATACCTCCAATAATGAGGACTGCCGCCGCTTTGCGAAAGAGATCAAGAGCAATATCGGCGACAATGACTATTGGGGCGAATTCATTCGCAACTTCAACCTGCTGCATCAAAATGCCATCGACCGGATCACCAAAAAACATCCGGACCTTACACCGAATGAAGTAAAGCTCACCTGTTTCATTTTGGCCGGCATGAACAATAAAGAGATCGCAGGCGTATTTTCGGTTGAGCCTGAGAGTGTGAAAAAAGCCAGGTACAGGCTGAAGAAAAAACTGAAGCTTACCGAAGAAGAAAGCCTGAGAAGTTACCTCGAACAATTACAATAGATCTGTCCACGCACTGTTAATTACAAGGGTTGGCCCTACCATTGGCCGCCCTTTTTTTGTACCTGCCTATGCTTCCGGAACGTATGTCCTCATTACACGAAGCTGGCCAGTTTGTGAATTTCCGCAACGCAAACATCAAAACCCACCTAACGAATACAAATATTCGATAATTCATTTTCAATTATCAATCAAGACAGTCCCGCGCATTGTCCCCCATTTGGCTACCCGGATTTGACTTTTTTCAAATGATCTACTATTTGTCCTCCCCTGTTTTTTTGAAAGAAATTGATAATTCGCAAGATTTGTGTACCAACAAGAAAATCCATGATCCTATCATAAAACTAACTGCTCCACTTTCCATGCTATAGGGTTATAGCTTAGGTCAAGGGCAGGGTTTAAAGGGCAATAATCCATATATTCTACAGAAGAGTTCCGAGTCTGGTATCTATGTAACCAAGATTCAATGCCTATCAAGACCAATCTGATCGTTGTCCTTGATCCTGTTAAAGGGGACAGGGTTTTTAAAGGGTTTAAAGAAATGGCGGTGTTTACCGCCATTTTCTTTTTAGTATCTCCAATCATACCCGGATCAAACCAGGCACTACCCCTTATCCGGTCAAAATATCCATTTTGCGAATAAATTAAATCTGAACTGGTAATTTGCCCGTATAAAGTTTCTCTACCCTTCGAAAGCGATCCCCATTCTCCCTGGCACCGTGTGTCCAAAATAATTTCCGTCAAGGCCTAGTAAAGAGGGGCCGGTTTATTGTTTGTATATAAAACACGAATCCCATGTCCAGGATCCTGCCTGCCGAGGTAATGCAACAATCTGCCTATACCTGGCTTCCCAGAATCAAAGTGAAAAGCCAGATCATTTACACCACTGTGCTTGGCGCGATCGTCATGGCATTGATCGCCGCCATCTTCATCAAGGTGGATGTAAGCGTGAATGTGCCCGGCATCATTCGTCCCGTCACAGAAAAGACCGAGCTCAGAAGTCTTACCACCGGTTCCATTGCGCAGGTATTGGTGAAAGATGGTCAATCAGTGCACCAGGGCCAGCCTCTTCTGCTGATGCAGCAGGATATCACTTCCAGCAAACTCAATCAGGCCAGCTACGAGCTACACAAGCGGCAATCCTATATCAACGATCTCCAGTTACTGGCCAGTGGCTCCGGCCATAAGGTCAGATCAGGACAATACCGCCAGCAATACCTGCTTCACCAGGCATCGATGGCCGAGCAAAGGGCATCCCTGGAGAAGCTCCGCTCCGATCTTACCATGTACACCAAACTCTACGACGAGAAGGTGATAGCGAAGAAAGAATTCATCGAAAAGAAATACGCATACGAGCAAGCGAAGGCTAACTACCAGGCAAGGATAGCCGAACAGAACGCCCGCTGGCAACAGGAACTGGAACAGGCACGCGTAGAAGCGCAGCAATACAGCTCCGGTAAGGATCAGTTGCAAAGGGAAAAAGACCTGCTGGAGGTAAAAGCCCCTGTCAGCGGCACCGTTCAGCAGTTCAACGGAAGATATGCAGGGGGCAGCGTTCAAACGGGCGAGTTACTGGGCTATATCTCTCCAGATTCCGGCATGATCGCTGAAACCTATGTATCCCCCGCAGATATCGGCTATATCTACATGAATATGCCGGTAAAGTTCCAGGTAGATGCCTTCAATTACAATTCCTGGGGCACGCTCAACGGGAAAGTGATCAGCATCGACAATGATTTTACGATCATGAACGATCAGCCTTTCTTCAAAGTGAAATGTGCACTCGATAACAATACACTTACCCTGCCCAATGGCGTGGAAGGAAAGCTCAAAAAAGGAATGACGCTCCAATGCCGGTTCATCCTGGCCAGAAGAGGATTGCTGCAACTACTGTACGAAAGAACAGATAGCTGGATCAACCCCAATGCAAAACATGGAAAGGAAATGCCCATGAAATAACCATCCAATCAGATCCAATGCACCTTAAGAAAAACACCAAAGTAAAACAACACGATATCACGGATTGCGGGGCGGCCTGCCTGCAATCCATTGCGGCGCATTACAACCTCCAGTTACCTATCGCCCAGATCCGGCAACTGGCCGGTACAGATACCAAGGGCACCAATATCCTGGGCCTTGTGGAAGCCGCACAGAAACTGGGTTTCGAGGCCAAAGGCGTAAAAGGGACTTATGAAGCCATGCTGGATATGCCTGTGCCCGCCATTGCGCATGTGATCGTACAACAAAGGATCGTTCACTATGTGGTGATCTATAAGGTCACCCCGGAAGAAGTGACAGTAATGGACCCGATAGACGGGCAGGCACATACGATCAAGAAAGAGGACTTCCTGAAAACCTGGACCTCTGTACTGGTGCTCCTCCTGCCTGCCGAAACATTCCGCGAAGGCAATGAAAAGATCTCCCACCTGCGGAGGTTCTGGATCCTGCTCAGACCACATAAGGCAGTATCGATGCAGGTGTTGTTCGGCGCTGCCGTGTATACGATACTCGGATTAGCAACCTCCCTGTACGTGCAGAATATCGTGGACCATGTATTGATCGGCGGCAATACCAGGCTGCTGAACCTGATGGGTGTAACAATGATCGCGATCCTGTTGCTGCAATTCTTCATCGGTAGCCTCAAGAATATTTTCGCATTGAAGACCAGTCAACACCTGGATGCC
>JAGIAP010000107.1:0-8207 GCA_017744805.1 Chitinophagaceae bacterium
ATATAGGCTGCCTTCCTGAAATCCTTTTGTTCAAAAGCTTCAGTGGCCGCTTTGAGATATTTCAGCCGAAGCAGTTCGGCCTTGTCGGGCCCGATATTCCAAACATCCCTGGCGCCCCCTCCTCCAAGCCAGTTGAGATTGAAGAGGCCCGATCCCCTTGTCAGCGAGCCGGAAGACCTGTCCCTTCCCCGGTTGAGGTAAGGGGAATTCAGTGGTATCGCATATTTCAGGGCTTCATCCTTGTTCTTGTCGAACATGCTCAGCAGGCGGCTGATCTCTTTCTCCCTTCTTTTTTCCAGTTCTGCCAGGTGCTTGTCGAGCCAATTGTTCAGCCTGTCCAATAATCCTGTTTTGGGATTGCCTGAGGCGCCTGTATTTCGGTTACTCATCCCTGTAGCACTGCCGCCTCCGGATGTCAATGATGGGATCGGGATGCGCAATTTCGATAGCAAGAGCGCCAGCAGCATTGTTCCCTTCAGCAGGTAGAAGAGGATATTGAGAAGAAGTTTCTTCAAGAAGCCGGGTTTTGTATCATCTTTCCTGATGTTTTCCAACGGCTCTTCTCCTATCGCTTTCCTTATCTCTTCCAGTAACTCGATGGTTGAGGGTTGCTGAATGCGGATGCTCTGAAATCCTGGTAATGCGGGTACACCTGGGTGAGCGAAGGACCAGTCGGCCATCACCGGTTCCGGGAAACTGAACAGATCGGAAAGAAGGAGTTGGTCAGATTTTTCAAAGCCTGTGAATCCCAATGCGGGGTGCAGCACCTGCCGGTGCCAGATCAGCAATGTGCTCAGTTCTGTTTCGCTGATGGCCGGGAAAATGCCCGTATGTTGTGGGATGAATAACTTACCGGCTACCCGGCAAAACGGCTCCAGTAGTTGAAGTTGACCTGCCTGTGCCTCATTATCGAAGATCACGAAAAGCCCGGCTATGTTCCCCGTGTTCTCGCAAAGGATATAATATTCAAGGGAATCCGGATCGGTGTCCCATTGGCTGATGGTGTGCATCCATGCCATAGGCCCCGATCCCCGGAGAAATGCCGCCCCTACCTGGCCGGTAGTGGCTGGCTCATATTTCAGTTGCACTTTCATGATCCATTATATGTTGGATGAAAGGATGGATGTATTGATCATAGAAAATATCGGAAGGCAGTTCATCCTCCTTCTTCAATTGTGGCGATAGAAAATAATCTGCGCCGCAGAATTTTCCATCGGATGCCCAGCAGGCAGTCTGGTAGCCGCTGATAAAAACGAAGCTGACTTCAGGAAGGCTTTTGTTGGAGCTTTTCAGGTGCACATAGCCGCGAGGGTCTATGAGGGCTTCACTGCCATCCGGGAATCGTCGAAGGCTGAACCGCAGTTTTTTGTTCTGCGAGAATTTTGGAACGATGATGGATTCTTCCGCACTGATGCCAGTGCGATCCTGTATCCTGTTTTCCTTCAACCTCAGGAAATTGATATGCTCCAGTGGTTCCAGTGTATAACCTCCAAACACGAGTCGTCCGGAAATGATGGAGAGGAATTTAGTCCTGAACATAGCACTGTAGTTCGAGATCCGCCGGGTATAATTATGGAAAATATTGTTTTGCCTGGCAGGTTGAACACTGGACCCTTTTGTGCGAACGATCTCATCGGACTCCTGCTTTTCCAGTTTTTGTGGTTTGCCAAGGAAACCTGCGCCATACATATCGAGTGAGTAGGCTTCTTCTTTCCCTTCTGCGTTCTTGCAAATCACATAGAATGCCCCGGCATGGATCATGGTGCGCACCGGGGAAGAGAAATAGTTGCTGAGATCGTTCCATTTATATTCCAAACTGGCAGTGTCGAAGGAATATAATTTCACCAGTGGTATATCCTTGTTGAATACGAGGCAATAGACCAGGCCATGTGTTACCAACATCCGGTAATTGTCTTTCTCGATATTTTCCAATATCTCGAAGGCCCCTTTGGACGTTCCTTTCATCCACAACACCTGGTGATTCTTGTTGATCACCAGTGCGCCGGATTCATCTATCGCGTAAGCGAGTGGTTCAAGATGGATCACTTTCGGTTGCAGCAATGGCCGGAATGAATTCCTGTAAAAGGCCGGCATTTCCCCAGTTGGCACAACCTGCGATACCCGCTGAATGGAAGGGGCGCTCAATATCTCTTCCAGGTTGAGCTTTGCTGATCCCAGTTGTTTCAACCTGTCTTTGATATTCTCCTTAAAGTTGATCTCCCCGCTTCTGTTCACTATGATGGTATAGCTGATACATTCTTTTGCAGCGCTGTAAACAGCCATGAAGGCCGCGCTGCGGTAGGATTGTGCATCGGTGATCAGCACCAGCTCATCTTCCTCCGTGATATGCCTGTCGTCGATGAATTGTTGCAGGGCTATGCCGCAATGCAGGGCATGGTGCATCATCGACATGGCCTGTTCAATCCCCTTTATGTCTCCCAGATTGGCAGCGTTATACCTGCTGCCTTCCAGAACAAAGGCCTCGGTCTCTTCCCGTTTTTTCAGGTTATGGGCAAAGGCCAGTGCGGAGGCCATCGCAAACAGCCTGGGGATGCCCCACATTTTCAAGGTGGCATCGATCAGCAGGATGCGCCGGTTGGTGGGCTTGTCGGGCGGTTCTTCTCTCCTGTAATAAAGTGCTTCGCCATTTACCAGGCGGGCGGTGAGGGTGAGATCGTCCTGCGCCAGCTCACTGAGCAGAAGTTTATCGTAACTACCCCTGTTGGTGATATCCGAGATTCCGCCAAAAGGATATTGCCCTGAGCCCTGCGTATGCATGGGGATATTCAATACCGGGATCAACCTCTCCGCCAAACGCGCCAGGGCGGCCAGTTCCGGGTGTTTGCTGAGTTGCTCGAAGAGATCACCGCCGGAAGGCTCCGGTACTGCGAGGGGGGCGGCCTGCGGCATTTCGGGTATTCCTGTACGTAACACCCTTTTGAGGCTTTCGAGGGTAGGTGTTTCCCTGCGGGCGTTCTCGAAATAACTCAGGTGCCAGCTAAAGGTTTGAGGTGAAATGGCCCGGCCCGGTTGTTGTAACTGGTCCTGCCATTGTCCGCTGGAAAGATCGTTCAATGCGGACTTCAGTTCTACGGGCGCGAAATTGGTGATCTCGGGAATTTTGAAAATATGGTTCAGCAGGTGCGCTCTGCCAGTGCCGGTGCGCAGGTCTTCCGGTAATAGTGGAATAGTGGAAAGAAAACGAATGGCCAGGGCGAGATGCTCCACACCCCCTCCAACCACGAAACTATAATGTCGCAATGTGCTGATCTCTTCATTACTGAATCCCGTGTTGCATGCTGCTATTACCAGCAATACCGGACTGAGCGGAGGCGTGCTTCCACCGGGTAACAGAGAAAGGATATCGATAAGGTCCTGCTTGTAACAAATGGTTTTGTTACCGATGGTCCATTCGATCACTTCCCCGTTCTCTGCCCATTTCCAGAAATAATTCTGTGGGGCCTGGAAATATTCAACACTATTTAAATGATAATTGCTCATTGTTCACTGGTTGATCCGGAAACTCCTGAAAGCCTGATCCCGCTTCGTTTGGCGGGCAGGAAGGAGGTCTTTTCCAATTGCTGCCAGCCTTTATCCGGCAGGAACAGCAGGTAGAGGCTGCGATCCGGGTTCATTTTGTCTGCAAAGAATTTCGCTGCGATGCCGATGGCTGGCTCCAGGCCGGAAGGGATCAAAAGATCATGGATACTCCAATATTCTTTGCCGGGAATGGGCGGCAAGGGAGCGCCCATGATCAGCACCTCATCGTTTTCAGAAACGGCAAAGCGAAGTACCTGTAGCCGAACGGCCGGAGCTGATGCTGCATATTGTTTCCATTGATGCAAAGAAGTGAGCAGGGCGATGCTCTTCCTTTGATCTTCGGAAGGCACCAGTTGGAAGGGGATCTTTCCGTCCAGCTTACCAGGCAGTGAAGACATGGGCAATTCAACTTGCAGGTAGTCCTTCAGTGGCTGCCAATCCAATGCCGGCAATTTATCCGTTGGGGTGGTATGTCCGGGAACGAACAACAATCCATTCTCATTAACGAGATAGGATTGCAGAACGGGCAGGCTACGTAAGCGTATATCCATCGTTTCCGAAAAAAGGATCCCTCTCAGCCAAAGGAATGGCCCATCCATGGCCAGTTTCAGGCCATCTATACAACGAACGGCGCCCAGGGCTTCTTCGTTCTGTTTATTGATCTTGAATACTAGTTCCAACATAGGACAGGCTTAAGCTGACTGAATGATCTTCTGCCAGAGGGCATCGATCGGTTCCTGCACATAAGCGCGCTGCACGCTGTTGCTGATCCATTCGCATCGGCCATTGAGGTAACGGAGCCGGTCTTTGATGATGGTCCTTTCCGTCATGGGTAAGGAGCTGTCTTCCCATTTTTCTGCCATGATGCTCACTTCTTTGTAGATCTCATCGGCATTGGGAACGGCATTGACGAAAGCGCGCGGATGTTGAGATGGATTGTCTTTATCCGATTGCAGCACGGTATTGACGATGCCGGCGATCACTTCCTGTTGTTCTTCCGTATCCCAGATATATTGCATCACCCACATATCGGAGGGGATGGCCCTGGTCCTTTTACAGATCAGGGCGCTGGCGGCGATCAGCCTTTGCAGCTTTACAGCGCGACGATCACTGATCTGCACCCCTGCATTGCGCAGCATTTCCACCAGGTTGATATAGGCAGGACGGATATCCTGGAGATCCACTGTGTTGATCATTTTCTGGATATCGAGGATGGCTTCCACCGTGATCTCTGGTTTGTCTGCAAGGCCCTTCTGCTCCAGCTTCCAGCCTGCGTCCAATACATTGTTGAGGAGCTGCGGATCTACATAGTCGCAGCGGACGCGGATGAGGAAGCGATCGAACAGCGCCTGCAGCGCTTCATCTTCGGGGAGATGGTTACTGGCGCCCACGATCATCACTACCGGCAATGGCCTGTTCTCACGGCCACGACGGAACACTTTTTCGTTCAACACCATCAGCAGGCTGTTCAGGATGGCGCTATTGGCATTGAGCAGCTCATCCAGGAAGATGAGATTGGCCTCAGGCAGCATGCCTTCGGTATTGGTTACGAGATCGCCTTCGCGGAGCTTACGGATATCGAATGGGCCAAAAAGCTCATTGGGCTCCGTGAAGCGGGTAAGGAGATACTCGAAGGTCTTACCATTGATATAGGTACTCAGCTCCCTCACCATCGCGCTTTTGGCGGTACCGGGAGGGCCCAGCAGGAAAAGATTTTCCCTGCCTGCCAGGCAGATCCCCATGAGATCGATGATATCGTCTTTGCCTACGAATTTCTCTTTGAGGTGCTGGAGGATCTGTTTCAGATGATCGATCTGTTGCCAGTTATCAGGGTTGGCGGCTTGCATGATAATCTTGTTTAAGGATTGTCGAACCCGGGCCAGAATTGCGTGGTATGCTCTCCGGTAGTTGACAATATGAGTTCTTTTATTGGGGGGCTGATTCTTGCTTTGTCTTTTTTCTGAATGATCCTGTCTGCATACAACTGTTTCAGGGCAGGATGTGAGAGGATGATCCGGTGATCAGGCTCTGCGGTCAGTTGAATGCCTACCGTGGATAGTGGCCACTCAGCGGCGGTTTGCCGAAGTTCTTGTACCAACAGGTCTGCAGGGGCCAGGCCTTGCGCCAGCTCCAGCAGTTGTGGCAGATAACCGAGCATCAGGTCCCCGGAAAATACATCATCTGCATGTTGAGGGGCTGGCAGATGCAGGTTCTTTCGGATACTCTCTTCTCCTTCTTCTCTCAGTACGGTCAACTGCACTGCAATGTACAGGTATTTTGCGGCCGCCAGTGCTGTGTCAGGAACAAATGCAGGAACGGGTAACGGACAATCCATGGCAGCATCCCGGTACAGTTGTTGTAATAATGCGAGAGATGCTTGCAGGTCGTCATCGGAAAATGGATCGATACTACCGGCAATGCTTACCTCTCCTGAGGTAATAAGGTCCTGTATGAATGCAGATAAGGCCATTATATAATTATAAAGATAGTCACCCTGTTTCGATTGATCGTTTTTTTCTCGATCTTAGATCATTGAAAGCACAGGAAGAAAACTAACGTACCTCTAACTCTTATTGTATGGGAATTTTTGATTTTTTTTCGAGGAAGAAGAAAGCTAACCCTGCCGATACCCTAATGCCCGGAGAAACAAAAGTGGTTATCCAATATGATGAAAAAGCGAAAGAAACTCCACAAGTGGATGCCGACTATTTGCTGGAAAGAGTAGAGGTGATCCCCGGACTGGCTATTCCACGCGCTTTCGCAGATCGATGGGAAGATATAGCCCACTCTAAAGCCACCTATCTTGAAATAAAGGCGAAACCCGCCACGGATCTATCGCTTGAGCAAAGCAAATTTGCATTCTATCCCATGCTTCCGGTTGGATTTGAATATCCGAAAGACCGGAATGGTGCATATATGTTCCCATTGGCGCAATTCAATTTCAGGGAAATGCCGCATTTGAAGGGTTATCCCAAAACCGGTTACCTGCAATTTTATGTGGGAACCAATGTTACGCATGGCCTTAGCCTGGATGGAAAGCCCAGTGACTTCAAAGTGTTGTTCTTTGAAGAACAGGAGGTGGAAAAATACCAGGTGGATTTTAGTTTTCTGAATGAGATACTGGCTGCTGAAAATATACCAGTGACCAAACCGCATGCGCTGACTTTTGAATTGAAGGAGGAATATTTCGGTTTAGGAAATGTGGAAAACAATATGAATCATGGTTTGACAGTGGAGGAAATTGCTGCCTGGTACGACCATCCCCTGGAAGGAGAATTGCTGGATCACCTGTACGAGCTCAATAACCACGAAGCGCATAAACTGGGCGGATATGCTTATTTCTGCCAGGAAGACCCAAGGAAAAATGACGCTTCCATCAGGGAGATGAACTTGTTATTTCAAATGAAGTCTGAAGACGAGATCATGTGGGGCGATATGGGCGCTGCCAATTTCTTCATCTACTACGAGGACCTGATCAAAAAAGATTTCTCCAAAGTGATCTATCACTGGGATTGCTAAACAACCCTGATCAACTGTTTGAACGATCTCAATTCTGCCTGCGCCTGCGCTACCTGCTGGTTTACATCCGTGATCTGCGTTTGCAGGTGTTTTCTTTTCATGATGATATGCTGCCTCAACTGATGTAGTCCGTTGTATTGGCTCCTGATCTCTTGTTCCAGTTGTTTTTTTGCATTGGCCGCGTCATCAATGATCTTCAGGAAGGCCTTATTGAGTTGATGATTGTCCGGGTGATACACAAATCCGGAAGCCATTTGCCGTTGCCAGGAAAAAAGCAATTGCTCATATTTAGGGCCGATGCCCTGTACTTTGATATTCCCCAGTTTTGAAATATCGGATGCTGAAATGATGCCCGCATTGTACAATGCCTGCTTGCGGCTGGCCCCGAAACTGGGAATGGCATGATCCTGTATACGGAATTGCTGGAGGAACGAGTGTAGCTGCTGGTTATAGAACCTTTCTTCTTCCAGTCTTTTTTTCAACTGGATATTATTGGGTACTTCCGTGTACTGCGATATCAACTGGGCCACCCTCTTCCCATGATGCTGGTACTGTTCGATATCCTGCCTGCTCTGATAGTCATGTACAATTTGGGTGAGGCGTTCAGAAAGGCGTTGATACTTTTCTTTATGATCTTTCAACTCAGCCCTGAGCTTCCATTTCCAGGGGAGGCCCAGGTACACGAAAACAATCAGCCCGAGTATGATAAAGCCACCGATCACGGATCCCATGAACATGATGATGGCAATTACACCCAGCAAAGCCGCAATGATCTTCTGGTCGCGTTCGTACTTACGAAGCCGGCCGCTATGATCCGGTGGGTTGAATGGTTGGTTCGGAATGGTCAGGTTGGGTTCGGGGATATGAACGGGATCTATCCTGAATCCCTGGATGAACTGTTCAAAGTCACTGGGGAAATTGTTCTCAGTAGAATAGATATCATCGATGAAGTAGAGGATATTCCTTTTCTCCTTGAAATGGCACCAGGGGCAATTGGCCAGGGTATTCGGATATACATGCAGTTTAGTTTTGCTGCAGGTACTCATCTGTTGCAGGAGCTGGTTGGTGGCTACGATCCATTGGGCAGGCAATGGACGGCTGGTGGTTTCGAAGGCCTCATGGAACAGGTTGCTGATATTCTCCGGAAG
>JAGIAP010000107.1:8217-10197 GCA_017744805.1 Chitinophagaceae bacterium
GCTTTTGATATCGAAACTATCTTTCGGTGGGCTGAGTTGGTTTTGCCGGTTGCGGATGGAATAGGCAAAAAGTTGGCGCTGAATGGCCACTTCCTCCCCGATATCTTCTTGGGAATTATTGACGCCCGCAAAGGGGTGCCTGCCCAGAAAAAGTAACTGGAATATCAGGATGGCCATGGAAAAAGCATCTGTATTGGTAGTACGCACCACCTTATCGAAACTGGTGAGGCGCAATAGTTCCGGAGGAGTATAGCGTGGCACGCCAACTTCGCAATAGTAATAGGTATTGCCGTCTGAGAGTTGAAAGGAGTCGCAGTCGATGAAGGCCACCATGCCCTGTTTGTTCACCAGGAGATTGCCTTCATTCACATCTCCTACTACCATGCCGGCGGAATGGAGTGTATGAAAGGCCGATGCGATATTCCGCCCTACATGTACCAGGAAATTATAGCCTTTATCCGGGAAGATCTTTTTGCGATCCATGGGGCTGAAGAGCATATGCAATGGCATATACTGATCCAGTTTTTTCATCACGAAGCCGCAGGGCTTTCCTTTTTGGTCGCGCACCAGGTCCATTGGCCAGGCGGCGTAAGCCTGCATCTGTTCGGAGAATCGGTTCACCATCAGTTGGAGTTTATTGTATTTCTCCGGGCTGAGAGGGTCCGAATATATTTTCAAAACCTGTTCCGGGTGATCCGCCAGTTCATACACGGCACCTTCCCCTCCCTGGCCGAGGAGGCGGGACGTAGTGTATACGCCTTTGCTGCCACTGTATTGCTGGTTGATCATGGATCAGAGTCTGGTTGCGAGAAAAAGGGTTTTATCGTCGTCTGTTCTGTTATTGATGGCCTCGCTGTTGAGGTACTCGCCTAGTTTGCGGTTGAGCACTGCCAGGTGCTCTTCTTGCGTGGCCATACGGAGCCACTTGAAGAGATCATTGAAGAAGGGCTGGTGCACGCTCAGGGATTCGTTGTTCAGCGTAAGCAGTTGCAACCCGTCCGTGAATATGGCTATTTCACTGATCGTTTCAGTGAGTGTGATCACCCGGAGATGGCTCATATTGCAATCGTCTACCAGGAAGGCCGTGGTATTGGAATATTCTCCGTTATGTGGCCACCAGACTGTTGCATATTGATCCGGGTTGGTATCCCTGATGATGGCCCCATCGCCTACCTGGAAAAAGATGGCTTTGTTTTCTGTGATCACTGTGCCCAGGAGGGTGCATGAATATTCGTTGATATTCTCCTCTTTGGCATTTGCTCTTTGTTGCAATTCATCATACACGAATTCCAGCATTTCCAGCAGTTCGTTCTCTTCGATATTTCCCTGGATGGTCATGAGCTCGCCCAATAGCCGGACGGTGGATTGCACAGTAAAACTGGCTGCTTCTGCGGCATGGAGCGCGCTTCCGGCCCCATCGCTGACACAGCAGATGAGGGCTTCATCCCCATCGGGCAAAGCGACTGTTTTGAATTCGAGGGCATCTTCGCAATCGCGTTGCGATTGCAGATGGGATGTGCCGGTAGCGGATTGTCCGATTATCTTCCAGATCATACTTCGGCCCAACCGGTAGGAGGTAAAAGATTCACTTTGTTCCCTGGATTCTTGCTGCTCACGGATTTGAGGGAGCCCGAGAGCCAGATGAAAAATTCCCGGAACATCAGCCCCTTGAGTTTCAACGGCTGTCGCACCGAGATCTCGCGGAGGATATCGAAATTGGCTTCTTCCACACCGATGGCAAAGAAAGCGAAGGAATTCATCGCTTCTCCTTCCCTTACCTGCATGGCAGCCTTTGTATGACTATCGGTAGGCGCACCGTCTGTGATCAGAATGATCCAGGGCTTGTAATAGCCGATACCGTGCGATTTGTATTCGTTCTTCCTTCTCGTTACCATATCTATTCCCAAAGAAATGGCGGTGCCCATGGGCGTATCGTTCTCCGCCTGAAGGGGGCGGGGAAAGAAATTGGCCACCGTGCTG
>JAGIAP010000107.1:10207-15920 GCA_017744805.1 Chitinophagaceae bacterium
CCGTTACAGGCCCAAAAGTGACCACGGCAATTTCAACTCTTTTGGAAGCGAGCGGATCGGCAAGCAATTCCTTTTTTAAGGTCTGGATGCCCTCATTGAGTTGTGCGATGGGTTTACCTGACATGGAACCTGAAGTATCCAGCAGCAACACACAAGGGCATCTCGGTTCAGGATTGTCTGCAAAACTTTCGCTTCCAAAGGGGATCTGTTCAAAAGAAATATACTCATCCATGTTGCGAAATTAATCGTGTTTGATCTATATAAATGTAATAAATCCTGTTTAAATCCTTTTCGATAAAATTGTACAGGTAATCGTATTCACTTAGCAGTTTTGTCAAAAAGAATGAATACAATGCCAATCCGTTTATTGAAATGGAAGGATAATATCAGTTACTTACTGTACAATATTCTTCTAAACCACTTAAACCTTATGCTCACCCGAAAACTGTGTCTGATATGAAGGGTTTGAAGAATGCAGTTTGGAACTGTTATTTATTCACCTCAATAATCAACACATGAAGCTATCATCAAAGATCATGTTTTTTGCATTGTTCGCTTTTTGTATTGCGGGTTCTGCCTTTGCCAATTCCCGGTCTGTTCAGCCTGTAAAGTTAATGCCTTCTGGCCCGATGGATCAACTTACCCATTCGGATAAAAAAAGTCCGGGTAAAATGCCACTTGGAAAGATCCGGGTAAAAGATAAAGATGGAAAAATGGTTGATGTGTATGCGGTAATGGAATGGGAGTTCACCCGTTTCTATGAGGATCCGGATATTTACAAAGAATACTGGGACTACTATATCCGCTTTTATTCAGATGCGGCTTATACCAGTCCTTACGCGCTTACCAGCAGTATCACTTTCAACTACCAGTGGGCATATGCCACTTCCGACCCCAATGACTATGGTCATTGGACACAAACGGCCACAGGCTCCGTTGGCAATACCGAGGTGTACCTGGAAGAAGTGGAGATCTATTATTCAGATGCTTACTTCTGGAGAGAAGTGGTACTGAGCATGTTGCCTGGCACTGGCTATAAATTATGAACTTATTCTTTTACTATCCTGCAAAGGGTTACCAGTTCCGGTAACCCTTTGCTTTTGGGGAAATATGTAACTTCGGGGAAGATGCAGGCAGACATCCATACATTGTTCCAGTCAGACTTTTACCGCATACTTGACTTCCGGTGCAGGTGTACCGAATGCACTACCTCGAAACCCGAGTACAGCAATACCTTTGGGATCAGTTTTGTGAGGAAGGGAAATTTTTTGTTCAATGTATTCCGCAATTCCCTCGATTCTTACAATGGATGTGTACTGGTCACCAAGCCAGGATTTGAGCGCACCGTCACCCATGCCCACTCAGTGCCGGACCAATGTACCATCCTGGAATTCAGGAAAGACTTTTATTCCATTATTACGGAACATTATAAGTATTGTCGTTTTTTCCATGACGTTGACTGGCATTCAACCCTCGTAAGGACCAACGCTTCCACCGAGTTGTTGCATTATATGATATGGCAGTTGGTGAATACCCGCAATGCCAACAAGCTGCAGGTAGACAACCTGGTGCTGGAAGTCATGGACAAAGTGCTGGGTGAAGTGACCGATTATCACCCCGACCCTGCCATCAATGGCAGGATGAAGAAGAATCATCTTCTCACCATCGAACGTGCAAAGGACTATATCAATGCCAACTTCACTACCGATATTTCCCTGATGGAACTGGCGAGCCATTGCTATGTAAGCCCTTTTCATTTTAGCCGCATATTCAGGGCTTTCACCAAAGTTCCTCCCCATCAGTACCTCGCTGATATACGTCTGCAGCATGCAGCATTGATGCTGCGGACCACTGATTTGCCTGTGGCGGATATTGCATTCAGTTCGGGTTTCAATTCAATCGAGTATTTCAATGGAGCATTCAGAAAGAAATATGATTGTGCTCCGGGTGTTTTCCGCAATCGTGATTTCCCTATGCCAATAATTAGCAAGATTTCTTAAGTGCCCGCCTGGCGGTGATCCTAGCTTTGCTCTAAATAAAATTTTATGAAAGAGCATCTTCTGAATTTAGTGGACACGTCGCGAAAATATACCCTGGATGTAGCGGCCGCCATGCCATCTGGCAAATACGACACAAAGCCGGTAGATACAGTTTGGAACTTCAAAGAGCTGTTACATCATATCGCGTATGGTATTGAATGGTGGGAGGCGAATTATGTACGCAAACAGGAAACGGAATGGGTCCCCACTCCCACTGGCAAAGACAAAAAAGAAGTGGTGAAATACCTTGAGAAGGCGTATGCCGGCCTGGAAAAATCCATCAAAGACCTGCCTTTGGATGAAGAGGCGGTGAGAGGTGTGCATTCAACTTTGGATCATGTGACGCATCATAGAGGCCAGGCAGTGCTGCATTTGAGAGTGCAGGGAGAGGAAGTACCGGGGTATATTTATTAATTGATGTGAAGCTATGAATAAGGGCTCCCCCGGTTGGCCGGGGGAGTTTTGTGATTGGGTATCAAAATTGTGTTCAATTTGTAATAATGAAACAAAGTGCCGGAATATTGCTGTACAGAATGCGGTCAAAGCTAATTGAGGTACTATTAGCGCACCCGGGCGGCCCATTTTGGAAAAACAGGGATAATGGTGCCTGGAGTATTCCTAAAGGAGAATTCAGCAATGATGAAGAGCCATTAAAAGCTGCGCTCAGAGAATTTGAAGAAGAAACGGGCGTGTCTATTGAAGGCAAAATGATTGAATTGACGCCCGTGAAACAGAAATCTGGTAAGCTTGTTTTGGCATGGGCAGTAGAAGGAAGTCCTGATATCACCCGGTTTACCTCAAATAATTTTTCGGTGGAATGGCCACTAAAATCAGGAAGAATGGCAGAATTCCCAGAGATCGACAAATGGGAATGGTTTGACATGGCAATGGCGAGGAAAAAGATCTTAGAGAGGCAGATTGGGCTTCTGGATGAGTTAATGACAATTCTGAACGGATAAATTTATTATAGAAAAGTGTAAATTGTTTGCTCGCAGCATATCTAATAAATAACAGGAATCGCAAAAGAAAACATGGCAGACGTACATGACAAAGCTACCCGTAGCTTTAACATGAGCAGAATAAAGAACAAAGACACGAAACCAGAATTACTGGTAAGGAAATTCCTGCACTCCAAAGGGTTTAGATATAAGCTGAATGATAAATCTCTTCCGGGTAAGCCCGATCTTGTTCTTCCAAGGTACAAGACGATAATTTTCATTCATGGCTGTTTCTGGCATGGCCATGAAAGTTGCAGGTATTTTGTAGTGCCTAAAACCCGCACTGAATGGTGGATGAATAAGATAGAAAACAACAGAAGAAATGACGAGAAATCCGCTACAATATGTCTTGATGCGGGATGGAAGGTGCTGATTATCTGGGAATGCGAGCTAAAACCTTCCAAAATACAAGAAACTCTTACTAAATTGCCTGGCAGAATAACAGCCAAAACTTCATGAACTATATAGATTTATTTGCCGGAGCCGGTGGGCTTTCTGAGGGCTTTATCAAAGAAGGATTCACGCCCGTCGCTCACGTTGAAATGGATAAAGCAGCATGTTTTTCCCTGAAGACACGCGCAGCCTATCATTACCTGAGTCAAAATGGTAAATTAAACCTGTACGTTAAATACCTGAAAGGGGAGCTTGACAGGAGAGAGTTATATGATTTGATTCCTGAAGAGATTCTTGACAGTGTAATAAATATGCCGATTGGCCCAGAGTTTAACGACAAAATCCATAAGCAAATCCTTAGGTACACCAGGCAGAAAGAAGTGGATTTGATTATCGGCGGCCCACCTTGTCAGGCATATTCGCTGGTTGGCAGGGCGCGATCTGAAAACAATATGGAAGGTGATCCCCGAAATTATCTCTATAAGCAATATGCGAAGTATCTGGAAAAATATAATCCCAAAATGTTCGTTTTCGAGAATGTGTTGGGATTATTGTCTGCAAAGAAGGGAGAATACCTCCGAAGCATGGAAAAGCTTTTCGATAAGAAAGGGTATAAAATGCAGTTGTTTTCAATAGAGGCGAATGATTTTGGTGTATTACAAAACAGGAAAAGAATAATAATTTTGGGCTGGAAGGATGATTTTGTGCCGAATATTCCTGATCTTGAAAAAATAAAATTATCAGACTCTACAACTGTACATGCTATCTTCCAGGATTTGCCCACCCTACAAGCAGGTACAGGAGTTGACAAATATCAGGAATACACCAGCAATAAGCCCATTAAGTATCTGGAGAAAAGTCTGATCAGAAACAAGGCCATTTCTGTATTGACGCAACACGTTTCCAGACCACACACGGCTCAGGATAAAGAAATTTACAGAATAGCTGTTAATAAATGGAAGAACGAAAGGGAAAGACTGGATTATAATGATCTTCCGGACAGACTGAAAACACACAAAAACCGGCATTCATTTGTTGACAGATTCAAAGTAGTGGCGGAGGATTTGATGTATTCTCAAACTGTTGTCGCCCATATTGCAAAGGATGGACATTATTATATTCATCCGGATCTTAAGCAAAACAGGTCGATTAGTGTAAGAGAAGCAGCTCGTTTGCAATCTTTTCCCGATGATTACTATTTTGAAGGTGTCAAGGAAAAAGCCGGAAGAACAGCAGCTTTTAAGCAAATAGGAAATGCTGTTCCTCCGCTGATGGCCGGGGTCATCGCCAAAGAAATTAAACAAATCCTTAAATGAAAAGTATTGAAAGCATCCCTAATGCAGCCAGAACATTCAACGCATTAAGAAGTCTTGGTTATGATTTGAATTCATCGGTAGCAGATGTTGTAGACAACGCAGTCACTGATAAGGTTAAAGGCAAATTGATTAGGGTTTCATTCAATCTTACAAATAATGGGAAAATAACTTGTCGCATCCAGGATGATGGATGCGGCATGTCGGAAAAACAACTGGAAGAGGCAATGCGATTGGGGGCGGATGCCAGCTACGAAGATACTGATCTGGGAAAGTTCGGAATGGGGATGAAAACAGCTTCATTGAGCCATTGCAACAAATTGACCGTAATTTCAAAAAGGAAAAACGGTTCTGTCGCTGGTTGTTGCTGGGACATGGCACATGTGAAGAAAGCTGGCTGGACACTCTTCAAATTATCCCCGAAAGAATCAGAAGAAATTCTGCGAAAAGAAAATTTAAGTATCGGTCCCAGTGGCACAATTGTATTTTGGGACGATCTTTTTCTCATGGACAGAGAGTTGAAAGCTTTGTCTAATGAAGGTTTTAGGCAAAATTATTTCCACCGAAAGCTCGCTCAGGTAAAGCTGCACCTGCGAATGGTTTACCATCGGTTCCTGGATGGCAGCCTTGGTAAGAGCAATACAATCAAGATACTGGTCAACGATGAAGTGCTAAAACCATGGGATCCTTTTGCAGTTCATGAGCCATCAACACGGGAAGTTCCCCTTAAAAAAGAATTGGCCAGCCTGAAAATTGAGAACTTCAAAGAACCAATCCTGATAAAAGGATATATTCTTCCAACCAAAGAAAGTTTCTCATCCGAGGCGGCTTGGAAAGAGGCTAAAGGGCTCAATTCCTGGAACGACTCTCAGGGATACTATATTTACAGGGCTAACAGGATCATCCGATTCGGAGGCTGGAATAATACCAAAGCAAAAGATGAGCATGATAAACTGGCCAGGATCTGTCT
>JAGIAP010000108.1 GCA_017744805.1 Chitinophagaceae bacterium
TATCAGGCCTTTCAACTATTACTTCTTCCACGCGTTCCAGCCTGTCGAGGCGTTTCACGATACTCTGCGCCTGGGCGGCTTTGGAGGCCTTGGCCTTGAATCGTTCGATGAATCGTTCCTGCTGGCGGATATAATCCTGCTGGTTCTCGTAGGCGCGTTGCTGCAGATCGGTACGGATCTCTTTTTCTTTTTGGAAGAAATCGTAGTTACCGTTATAGATATGCAATTGGCGCTGGTACACTTCCACAATTTTGGTGACCATGCGGTTGAGGAAGTATTTATCGTGGCTCACGATCACTACCGAGCCCTGGTAATGGACCAGGTATTTTTCCAGCCATTCGATAGAGGGAAGGTCAAGGTGGTTGGTAGGCTCATCCAGCAGGAGCAGGTCGGGGGCCATGAGGATCATTTTGGCCAGGAGCACGCGCATGCGCCATCCACCGGAGAACTCGCGGTAGGGGCGTTGCAGGCTGGCATTGTCGAAGCCGAGGCCCTGCAATACTTCTTCTGTACGGTGATGGATGGTGTATCCGTCCAGGGTGTCCATTTCATGGAGCCTGTCCGTATAAGCGATCAGGGTGGCCTCATCGCCGGTCTTTTCCAGTTCGATCCCCAGTTCTTCGATCTCTTTTTCCAGTTGCAGCACGCGCTCGAAGGCGCCGAGGGCCACCTGGAGGATGCTATCGTTGGTATCGAAGCTCAGGAGGTCCTGGTGGAGATAGCCGATGGTAGTGGTCCGGCTTCTTTCCACAGTGCCTTCAGAGGGGGAGTATTGACCTACCAGCAGCTTGAGCAAAGTAGACTTCCCGGTTCCGTTGAATCCTACCAGCCCGATGCGCTCATTGGGCTGAATATGCCATGTGGCGTTCTCAAAAAGGATCCTTGCACCAAATTCAAATGTTACGTTCGTCAGGCCTGCCAGCATAATGATATTGCTTTTTACGCCGCAAAAGTAACACAATCATGCCGTAACAACAGAAATGTTACCTTTGGTAAATTTTTATTCTGATGAAAAAAGGTGTACTCGTAATCCTGGTCCTGGTGATCCTCGGCATTGCTGGCTGGATGATCTGGGGTGGTAAGAAAGATGATGCCGCTCCCGAACAAAAGCAAAAGCCTCTTACTCAGGCTGATAATTCCAATGCCTTCAATAATTCCTTCAGCGTTTTGCTCAATGCCTATTACAAGGTGAAAGACGCGCTGGTGGCCAGTGATACGGCCAAAGCCTCTGCCGCTGCGCTGGAGCTGGCAATCGCTTCCGACAGCCTGAAGGTGAACGAGATCAAGGGCGATAGCCTGGGCGTTATCAAGGCCACAGCCATGGATTATACCGGCACCATCACCGGCTCCGCAAAAGGCCTGGCAGGAGAAAAGGATATCGAGGCAAAAAGAAAGGAATTCAAGATGATCTCCGATGCCCTGTTCACCCTTTATCAAACTGTGCGATACAATGGCCAGGTCGCTTACTGGATCCATTGCCCGATGGCCTTCAACAATACAGGAGCTTACTGGATCAACCAGGATTCTACCGTAAAGAATCCTTATTTCGGCGATAAGATGCTTACCTGCGGAAATGTTGAAAGCAATATCAACTTTACACAACAGTAATATGTGAGACCGGTCCCCATCCTGGTATGCGCTCTGATGATCTCCTTTTCAGCCCTGACGCAAACAAAATACACGTTAAGCGGGTTTGTGAGAGACTCATTGTCGGGTGAATCCCTGATAGGAGCTACTATCCAGGTACAGGGCGACGGATCGGTTTCCAGCAATCAATACGGTTTTTACTCCCTCACTTTACCGGCAGGGGCCCATACCATATTCGTTTCTTTTGCAGGCTACCAGTTGCAGCAACTGGATATCAGGTTGGACAAGAATATCAGTCGCGATTTCCAGTTGTTGCCACGTGGCGCCCTCCAGGAAGTGGTGGTGAGCTCCCGGCGAAAAGATGGGAATGTGATGAATGCCCAGATGGGCAAGATCGATCTCAGTATGCAGCAGGTGAAATCAGTGCCTGTGCTGCTGGGTGAAGTGGATCTACTCAAAACACTGCAACTATTGCCCGGTGTGCGCAATGCCGGCGAAGGCAATACGGGCATGTATGTACGAGGCGGTGGCCCCGATCAGAACCTGATCCTCCTGGACGATGCCATCGTGTACAATACCGGCCATCTTTTTGGATTCTTTTCCATTTTCAACAGCGATGCTATCAAGAATATCTCCCTCATCAAGGGCGGTATGCCCGCGCAATATGGCGGCAGGCTCAGCTCTGTGCTGGATATCGCGATGAAAGAAGGCAATATGAAGAAGTGGGAAGTGGAAGGAGGGATCGGAGCCATCGCTTCCAGGATCAGTGTACAGGGACCGCTGAAAAAAGATAAAGCCAGTTTTATCGTTTCCGCCCGACGCACCTATGTAGACATGCTGGTGAAGCCCTTCATCAAAAAAAGCAGCAATTATCGTGGTTCGGGCTATTATTTCTACGATCTGAACATGAAAGCGAACTATAAATTCTCGGATAAGGATCGCCTTTATCTCAGCGGTTATTTTGGGCGTGATGTGTTCGATTTCAAAAGTGCGCAACGGGCCTTCAGCGCCAATATACCCTGGGGCAATTCCACGGCCACCCTGCGATGGAACCATGTGTTCAACCGGAAGCTGTTCGCCAATACCACATTGGTGTACAACGATTATAAATTCGCGTTCGGCGCTACTCAAAATGATTTTGCCCTGAACCTTTCATCGGGTATCAGGGATATGACGGGTAAGATCGATATCGATTTCTATCCATCGCCCGCCCATAAAATGAAATTTGGGGCGATGTATACCAAACATCGGTTCACCCCCAATATCCTCACGGGCAACCAGGGCAATACCGAACTGGAACCGAATAACGAAAGCCAGAAATATGCGATTGAAACGGGCGTATATGTGCAGGACGACTGGGCCATCAGCGACCGCCTGCAGGCCAGTGCAGGTTTGCGTTTCAGCAGTTTCTCGCAAATAGGCCCGTATAAGATCTTCCATACGGATGCCGATGGTAATAAACAAGACAGTATAGTGTATGGCAAAGGGAAAACGGTAAAATCTTACGGCGGCCCGGAGCCCAGGCTCACCCTCCGGTATACCATCGATGATGCCACCAGTATCAAGGCATCTGCAGGCAGGAATATGCAGTATATCCACCTGGTCAGCAATGCAGGTTCTACATTACCCACCGATCTCTGGGTGCCCAGCACTTACCGCGTGCGGCCCCAGATCAGTTGGCAATATGCGCTGGGCTTGTTCCGCAATTTCAATAACAATATGTTCGAGACCTCGGTAGAGCTCTATTATAAAAAGATGGAAAACCAGATCGAGTACGGTGAGGGATATACGCCGAGCCTGAAAGATCCGGAAAGTGAATTCGTTTTCGGGAAAGGATGGAGCTATGGCTCGGAATTCTTCATCAACAAAACGAGAGGGACATTCACGGGATGGCTGGGCTATACGCTCAGCTACACCTGGCGCAAATTCCCAGGGCTGAACGATGGAGAGAAATACCCGGCTAAATTCGACCGCAGGCACGACCTGTCTGCCGTAGGCATGTACCAGCTCAACAAAAAATGGAAACTATCCGCCGTATTCGTGTATGGCACTGGTAATGCCACCACTTTACCTGAGAGGTTCTATGTGGTGAGTGGCGTGCTCACCCAGGATTACGGAAAGCTCAATACCTACCGGTTGCCTGCTTACCATCGCCTCGATCTTTCGGCAACGCTTACCCCAAAAAAGAAACCCGGCCAGCATTGGGAGCAGAACTGGGTCTTCAGCATCTACAATGTATATAGCCGCCTCAATCCCTATTTCATTTACTTCGACCAGGAAGGCAGCGCCTACGGCGGCGATCTGCGCATCCAGCCCAAGCAGGTCTCCCTGTTTCCCGTGATCCCCGCGGTTACCTGGAATTTCAAATTTTGATTTTTTTTGATGCCAGACTAGTACAGTTGGTATTCCTGGTTGTTTCTATAGAAAGTAAACGCTTACCTATGAAGTTGATTATCCAGTCGAGAGCTGAATACGATGCGGCTATGAAGGCTATTCAGGAAATGATGAGCAGGGGAGAAGATCAACTGACCGAAGAGGATCGCTCGGCTTTTTTCAGGTTGGCCGTAGCGATCGAGAGGTTTGAAGATCAGTTCATGAATACGGAAGGGTTTGTACCGGATCTTCCGCATATCATCAATTACAAGTTTCCGATATTGCACGGATAGGTCGATTCTTATTTTCCGCTATAGATCAGCAAGGGGCCAACCATTGAGGTTGGCTTCATTTTTTGAAAGTACCCTGGGTCACAGATCATACCTGAACCGCACAACCGCAGTTTTGGTATCACTGGAAGATATCCTGATCTCGTATTTCCTTCTCCCCGCCGTTACGATCATCAAAGAAGTATTGGGCGGGATCCTTCCCAGGTTCTCGGCATACATCATCAACTCATACTCTGTATTGGGCATGGCTGTGATATTCAGCGTCAGCGGGCGGTCCGTCAATCTTTTCTTGTATAATAACAAGGCGCCGTTCAGAAAAACGCTCACCGTATCATCATCTATCTCGGCATTATCGTAGAGGTCTATGCGGATATGGGAGGTATCCAGTTTGAGGGATTGCACCACTTCTTTTTCCCTTTGCCTGAGATCGAATTTCTGTTGCAGTTGTGCGAGACTATCGCTCTGCGGAACGGTAACGGGAAATACCGGTACTTTCTCCCGGTGCAGATCGATCTTACCAGGCACACAGGCATTGCGGTTGCCCATTTCGTGGCCAGACCATTCGCCTGAAAGTACTTCCTCTGCGCCATTCCCTACCAGGTTGAGTTGATAGGTCTTGATACAGGGAATACACTGTGGTGGCACATTATAACTGAGCACACTGCTTTCTATCAGTACCAGTCTTTTTGTTTGCGGATTGTATCGGCCGGTGAAGAGGGTCTTGGTGTATTGTTCCTTGCTCACATAACTGTAAGCGTTGCCCATGATCAGTTGTTCATTGCTGTAATAGATATGCAACTCCAGCCCATATTCCGGGAAGCACCCCTGTGTGCCCTGCGTGCGTTTGCCGCGCCAGATGCCGGTAAGGCTTTGGGCATAAGTGGCGCTGGCGAAAAGCAGCAACAGCAAAATGGAAAGAAGGCGCATCCGCAGTGTTTCCAATCAATTTCCTGAATTGGTTTTACATCCGCCGTCAAAATTATGTAAGCGGTAATAATCGGCGGCGGATGAAGATGCCATTGGACTTTTCCGGTGCAATGCCCAATGGCATCTTACTGAATGCAACGTTCGTTATTTACCGAGATATTCCTTCAGGGCAGGGTATTCCATGAAATCTGCAAACATGGCTGCTGAACTGATCTCTTTTATCATGGCAGCGTAACCGTCAAAGCGATGCTCTTTGGCAAGCCTGATGCATTGCAGGGTGTTTTCAAAGTCCTTCATTTCAACATATAAACAGGCTGCATTGAAATAGATGGCAGGATTCTTTGGTGCATATTTGAGGGATTTGGCCAGGAACTTATGATTGAGCGCGGCATTTACGGGTAAACCGGTATTGTCGTGCTGCAACACATACAGCGCATTGCAATATACTTCCAGCTTGTTGCAGTCGCCGGTCTCCAACTCTAATGCATACGTGAAAAGATCGATGCTGTGTTGCCATTGTTGGGCGGGAAGCAATTCCTCAAAAATGAAGCTGCCGATATTGTTGGCCATGGCGCAGGGGTGACCGATCTCTTTCAGTGTGCTCCTGATCAGTTCTTCCTCATTGGCCAGGTGAAGTGCATACACATAGGCGCCGATATGCCGCCCGGTTAATTTGGAGATGGGAATAATGGAACCGAATTGCCCGATCTTTTCGTAATCGGCTTCATCAAAAAGTTGATCACAGAAATAATTCAATGCAGATCCAATGGCCTGCTGCAAATACCTGGATTCATTTTTGATGCTTGCCAGGTAGGCTTTGATCTCATCGATATTGCCCTGGGACAGCATTTTGTTGAAATTGCGTTCCGGAGCAATGAGATCCGCTAACTTCTCATCGGCTTCATTCAGGGAAATTTCTGCAATATCGAGAATGCTTTGGGCAGCATCACAGAATAGAGCTTTTTCTGCTTCAGACTGGTCATAAATTGCTTTTTCAGTAGTCCATTTTTGCAATAGTTGCTTTCCGAAGCCTAAACTATGATCATGCCAGGCGCTCAACTCTGTGCCGCCGGCTTCTCCATCTTCTTCACGAAAAACAAATTCAATGGGGCAGAAGCCATGTACTTCCAGCAACCATCGCTCCAGGTCCTTTTCAAATGCCTGGTGGGCTTCTTCACTCACATAGAATTCTGAGTCATCATCATCTTCATACTCATCTTCCTCCTCCTCATCATCAAAAGTCTCTTCTTCATCTTTATCCTCTGAATTCCCATGGCCGTAGGCTTCCTCGATCCACATGTTCACAAACTGGTCGCTGCCCGCCACCATCATCTTACCACAATAGCTGTTGCCATCTGGTTTAATGGGCCCGGGGGCCAGTTCAGTGATCTTTTGCTGCTGCTCTTTTGTTGGTTCATTCACAAACCGTACAGTTACGGCGGCCCATTCATAATAATGCGCCAGGCCCGCGCCGAAAAACGGGAAAAGAAAACTCTCTGTTGTTTTCATATCTCTTTGGTGGATTTTCAAAACAAGGTTTTACTGAATCAGCAATAGAAACGCAATTTGAGGGAGCTTCGTTTGCGTTGCTTACTAATTCTGTACAGGGAGTATTTTTCCTTGTCCGATGCTGCGTATTTGGCTGACAAAGCCTGGGATCATAAAGGTTTGAAACGGCTACGGCTTCGTTTTATCATATTTGAACACCACCACGGCATTCTTCTGTTCGGTGGAGGTAATGCGCACTTCGTAATATTTTTTTCCGGCATTCACCACCATCAATGAGGTATTGGGCGGGATCTCTCCGAGGTTCTCAGCCACCATCACCAGTTCATGTGTATCGTCTTCTTCGCTGAGATCGATCTCGATGGTGAGTGGTTTGTCTGTCAGCCGTTTCTTCGACAATACCAGTTTCCGGTTATGGTATACAGAAATAGTATCGTTATCGATGGCGCCGTTATCGTAGATATTGATGATCAGTTTGCGTGCACTGGTGGTGATGGTCTGTACCACTTCATTCTCCCTGCTGGCAATCACTTTGGGCATCGGAGGGAGGGGGCGTGGTTTGATCTCCACTTTTTTGATCGTGTCCAGCCTGGGCTGCTCCGGCAATACCGTCATTGGAGGGGCGGGTTTCACTACCGGCTCAGGATTTTTCTTGATTACGGTCTTGGTAGTACTATTTGAACTTTTTGTGGTGGTAGTGGTTTTAGTAGTACTGGTGGTTTTGGTAGTGGATTTTGTGGTGCTGGTTTTGGCCGTTGCGGTGTTGGGCTTTTCCACCGGTTTTTCTGGTTCGGCTTTGGCCACCGGCGGTTTTTTCTCAGCTTCTTTTTTCAGGAGGAAGGGCTCTTTGTAGAAATCGGAGGTTTGCACCTTGCGCAGGAAAACGCGGCCACGACCGCAATTGGAGGAGTCCGTAGTGTTCATGCTGGTATAGCTTCCTTCCAGGAATTCCTCGTTGCCTACTTTTGAATATTGCAGGAAATAGGTCATTACACAGGCATTGGAGCCTCCGCTCATGCGGACTTCCACAATTTTCAGCTCTTCGATGAACACTTTACCGTTGGTAGGATTGACAGTTCCCCGGCAGGTGGCCTTTCCATAGAACACCGTGGTAAGATAGGAGTAGGTGACGCCGGAAAAGGCTTTGGCGTTCTGATCTACCTGCAACTCAATCTTGTAGCGGCTTTCCTGTCCGAGCGCTTCCAGGTAACGGGCGTTCTCGCCCTTGAAATTGCCTCTCCAGATACCTGTCAGGTCCTGAGCTGTTGCGGAAAACCCTATGCCTAAAAGAAGAAAGAATATAAATCGCTTCATGAATGATCCCTCACTGTAGCAAATTAGTTAAAACCTTATGTTACGACAAATATCGTAAGTGGCAGTCTGCAAATTCTTAGTTAAATTTGCAGACCCCGGTGGTGTTCAAGGGTGGGCTAAAAAAATTAAAGCCGCCAAGATACAGCATTCCGGGAGATCGGCCTCATAAAAAAAGATACACGGAGTTAAACATTATGATCAGGATCACATTCCCCGACAAAGCAGTACGGGAGTATCAAGAAGGAATTACTGCACTGGAAATAGCGAAATCAATCAGTGAAGGGCTGGCCAGGAAAGTGCTGGCTGCCGATGTGAATGGCCAGGTGTGGGATGCCACGAGGCCGATCAATGAAGATGCAACGGTAAAATTTCTCACCTGGGACGATAAAGAAGGTAAATCCACTTTCTGGCATTCCTCCGCGCACCTGATGGCGGAGGCGGTGGAAGAAATGTTCCCCGGCGCCAAATTCTGGGTAGGGCCCCCCGTGGACAATGGCGGGTTCTATTACGATATCGATCTTGGCGGTCGCTCCATCTCTGAAGAAGACCTGGCGAAACTGGAAAAAAAGATGAACGAACTGGCGAAGCAGAACAATCCCTATGTTCGCAAAGCCATTCCGAAATCCGAAGCCGTAGCCTACTTCACCGAAAAAGGCGACGAGTACAAACTCGATCTCCTCGGCGGCCTCAACGATGGCGAGATCACTTTCTACTCCCAGGGTAAATTCACGGATCTCTGTCGCGGACCGCATATCCCGAGCACCGGCCCCATCAAGGCAATCAAGCTCACCAATATTGCAGGCGCTTACTGGAAGAACAATTCCGACAATAAGATGCTCACCCGCATTTACGGTATCACCTTCCCTTCCCAGAAGGAATTGGAAGAATACCTGAATATGCTGGAAGAAGCCAAAAAACGTGACCATCGCAAGCTGGGCAAAGAGCTCGGCATCTATACCATGGATGATGATGTGGGCCCTGGTCTTCCTCTCTGGATGCCCAATGGTACCATCATTATCGAGGAGCTGGAAAAACTGGCCAAGGAAACCGAGCAGAAGCAAGGCTACAAGCGCGTGGTAACGCCGCATATCGCCAAGGAGAGCATGTACCTCACCAGCGGTCACCTGCCTTACTACCAGGACAGTATGTACCCCGCGATGGAGCTGGACGGCACCAAATACTACCTGAAGGCCATGAACTGCCCGCACCACCACAAGATCTTTGCGGCGGAGCCACGCAGTTACAAGGACCTGCCACTGCGCCTCGCAGAATACGGTACCTGCTACCGCTATGAGCAGAGTGGTGAGCTGTTCGGCCTCATGCGCGTGCGCTGCCTGCATATGAACGATGCACATATCTATTGCAGCCGCGAGCAGTTTGCCGATGAGTTCCGCGCTGTGAACGATATGTACCTGAAATATTTCGAGATCTTCGGGATCGATAAATATGTGATGCGCCTCAGCCTGCACGAGCCTTCCAAGCTAGGTCAGAAATATATCAACGAGCCTGAGCTCTGGATCGAGACCGAAGAAATGGTCCGCCAGGTGCTGAAAGAAAGCAATATTCCTTATGTGGAAGTGCCTGATGAGGGCGCTTTCTATGGCCCGAAGATCGATGTACAGATCTGGAGCACCATCGGACGTGAGTTCACCCTGGCCACCAACCAGGTGGATTTTGCACAGGGAAGGAGGTTCAACCTGGAGTATACAGGCGCTGACAATACGCCCGGTACCCCGCTGATCATCCACCGCGCCCCCCTGGGCACCCATGAGCGTTTCATCGGGTTCCTGCTGGAACACTATGCCGGTAAATTCCCTACCTGGCTGGCGCCGCTGCAGGTAAAGATCCTGCCCATCAGCGACAAGTTCCTGCCCTATGCAAATACTCTTTTAGAATCTCTGAAAAATGCGGATATTCGTGCAGAGGTAGATGATCGCAATGAAAAGATAGGAAAGAAGATCAGGGATACAGAGTTGATGAAAGTTCCATATATGTTCGTTGTAGGGGAAAAAGAGATGAACGAGAACAAGGTATCCGTTCGCAGACAGGGTAAAGGTGACCTGGGAGCGATGGATATCGACACCATGATCAACCAGCTCAGGCAGGAGATCAAAACGCGGAAATCAGATTAAGAGAGTGGCCCGCGATGTAAGACCACTCCAAAAACTTTAAAATTGTAAACGTAAAAATTGTAAATGGCATTTCCACCAAGACCACCGAGAGGTAATTTTAATCCGCGTTTCAGAAAAGAGCAACAACAGGAACATCGTACCAACAACATGATCAGGGTACCACAGGTACGATTGGTTGGCGACAATGTGGAGGTAGGTATCTATTCCACGCAGGAGGCCCTGCGTATGGCGCAGGAGCAACAACTGGATCTCGTTGAGATCTCTCCGCAGGCGGATCCCCCGGTGTGTAAGATCATTGATTACAATAAATTCCTTTACGAGAAGAAGAAGAAAGAGAAGGAGATGAAGGCCAAGAGTAAAACGGCTGAAGTAAAAGAGATCCGTTTTACACCCGGCACTGATGATCACGATTTCGACTTCAAGGCACGCCACGCTGAATCTTTCCTGAAAGAAGGGAATAAGGTAAAAGCCTATGTTCAGTTCAAAGGCCGCGCCATCATGTTCAAGGAAAGAGGTGAACTGGTGCTCCTGAAATTTGCTGAGCGCCTGGCAGAAGTAGGACAGCCCGAAGGGCTTCCCAAGCTCGAAGGCAAGCGTATGCTGATGATCATTGCACCAAAGACCGCCAAGAAAAAGAAAGAAGGAGCAGAGTAATCCTGCTGATTTCAATAACGTATACAAGGTTGCACTATTCCGGTGCAACCTTTTTTTTCGCAGTAGCCCTCTCGCTCGCCCAGAGGCGAGCGGCGGACAGCCCCGAAACATTATTTTTACAGCAAATTCCAGTGCATGAGACGTGATGTTTTTCAGGCCATCGCAGACCCCACCCGCAGGCAGATACTGCAACTGCTCAGCAGGCAACAATTGACGCTGAATGGCCTTACCGAGCACTTCGATGTCAGCAGGCCGGCCATCTCCAAACATATCCGCATCCTTACAGAATGCGGCCTCGTCACCATCAAACAACAGGGACGTGAAAGATACTGCCATGGAGAGCTCGGAAAGCTCCGCGAAGTGGCAGAATGGCTTAAGCCCTACCAACAATTCTGGAACAATAAACTGGATGCATTAGGGAAATTCCTGGATGGCCCAACAGAAAAAAAGGCAAAATCAAAAAAGTAAGAAACTTCCTTTTCCTTTCTTCAATTTTTTTCCTCATTCCCATAGTTAAACTACATGGTTTTGCATAACAGTATTTTAGCGGATTCTGCATCCGCTTCTTCGGTTTCTTGCAAACTTTGATTATTTTTAAATCACTTAATCAACCATCCATTTCCCTTCATTCAAATTTATCGCTTTGATCGCGATCAACGGAAATCCTTATCCGACGGGCCTTTTATTTAACTAACCTTAATTCTCTCATGGTCTATTCCGATGACGAACTTTTACAATTGTTCAATGATGGTACCGAACGTGGCTTCAACGGAGTGTTTGAAAAATTCTGGTTGAAAGTATACAACTATGTTCTCCGGATGGGCATCAGTAAGGATGACGCCAAAGACGTTACCGTTGACACATTCGTGAAGCTGTTCAACAGGAGAAAGACCTTTGAACAACTCACCAATATCCTGGCCTATCTCAATACAGTGGCCAGGAATACCGCCATCGACCTGATCAATGAGCGGACCAATACCGGCCAGCTCACTGAAGACCTGGATGACCTCCAGGATGATGACGGTGAAGCCGCCAGTTACAATGAAGAAGTGACGCAAGAGACCCTCAGGGCCGTACTTGACGAAATAGACAAGCTGCCCAACCAATGCAGGACCATCTTCATCCTGGCCTTCCTGCACGAAAAAACCAATGCAGAGATAGCAGCACAACTCAATATTGTTGAAAAGACAGTCCGTAATCAGAAACATAAGGCCCGTCAGCATCTCCGCATGACCATCCCCCTCAAAAACTGGTTGAAAAGCTGGATGCTGAGCCTGGTTGCCTGATAATTTTTCCACTTTTCCACTTATTCTATGGGACAAATCAACGGAAGGCAGGTTTTATATATGAGTGCCTACCATCATAAATAAGCCTTATGCCAGATACAGTAAAAAAGATCGCCCATCTCATATTGAAATACTGGAGACAGGAATTGGAAGAAGAGGAATTGAATGAGCTGCTAGACTGGGCCAATCAATCCGCTGCCAATAAAGAAACCTTTGCGCGGCTGACCGACCCGGATTTCCTGGTCAGCCATCTTCGTGAGCTCACGTCGTTGAAGCAGGATATGCGGGACAGGATCTGGTCTGAATTGCAGATGCCGGTTGCTGAACCGGTTGCCGACGACCCTGTAACAGACAAGCCCAAACGAAAACTCCTTTCCATCTCTTTCACCGCCAGGAAATATATCGCTGCCGCAGTGGTTCTTTCTGCCGCCGGTTTGCTGGTGTTCAAATTAGTGCCCAGCCGTTCAGTGGCTTCCAAAGCCGCCGCCGTTACCGTTACCAGGGAACAACCTGTTCCTGAAGAGGCCCTGCAATCCCTGGCAATGGGAAGTATCAGGTTTGCAGACAACTCCGTGCTGGATCCGGGAACCATGCAAAATGGCGCCATACTGGAGCGCGGCAAGCTGAAGCTGCTCAAAGAGCCCGGCGGTATCCGCATCCTTTCTGCCGGGAATCCTCATTCCCCGGACAGTGCCCTTTTCAATACAATCAATACCGGAGTGGGGGGAGGATATACGTTATGGCTTCCTGATGGAACGGAAGTGCAATTGAATGCAGCTTCCTCACTTACATTCCCCGTTGCTTTCAGTGCCACCCGAAGAGTAGTGCAAGCCAGTGGGGAGCTATACTTCACCGTACATAAAAAGCCTGTCCCATTCTTCGTTCATACACCCGGCATGAATATGGAAGTGCTGGGAACCCGCTTCAATGTGCATGTGTTCCCGGAAGAAAAACTGGCCACTACCACGCTGGAAGAAGGAAGCCTTCGTGTATGGAAACAGCTCCGGCATATGGAAGGATTGCGTAGCAGCAATGCCAAAGTGGATGTAGTGCTGGTGCCTGGTCAACAGGCACAGATCAGCAATTTTCCGCAAGGAGCGGATATGGGAGGGATCAGGGTGGAGCAGGTGAATGTGGCGGAAGTGGTTTCCTGGAAAACAGGACAGTTCAGTTTTTCGGAAATGGATTGTGAAACCATGGCAAGACAGCTTTCACGCTGGTATGGCGCAAAATTTGAATTCCCTGATGGCGTACCAGGCACAAAGTTCTCAGGATGGTTCAACCGCATGGAAAAATTACCAGCTATCCTTCAATCCCTGGAAGGCACCGGGGAGGTGATGTTCCGCCTGGAACAACCTGGCAACCGGGTGATAGTAACGGCCCGTCAATAGCAAATAAAAAAACACCGTGTAGCCGGTGAGCCATTGCTGGCAGCTCCGGTACACGGAGTGAAAACCAGGAAGGGGCTAAAAGTTGAGTCCGTTAAAATGATCTGCTCTTGCGGAGGTAAGGGGAGGGAACGGGCTGTATATAACGCGGGTGCCGGTAGCGCAGGGCATTTTTATTAACCACCCATATTTGGTTTGCCGGAGCGACAGGGCATTCCAATGTATAGCCCATGGTCACCGGAAAGACTTTTGACTATGCTGACCCTCTGCATCCTGAACATAATCAAAGAATTTACCGGTGAACATAGTTACGCACTACCAGCTACCCGGTTATTACAGCTACTTCTCAAGTGGCCTTATTGTGTGATCGACATAAATGACTGTTCAGTATTTCAAGCATATCTCACATACGCTTCAATTCAAATTTACCCCCTTGTTGTAGAAGCCTTTTATGAATTCGGGATAAAAACTTTCGCAAAAAGACCATTGAAATTCAGTAATGTAGATGCAAAAACGGGGTAAGTGGTAACACGTAGGAACTCGTATATGCTTAAACGTAAAGCCGGGGATTTACGAGTATTTTATTTCGCTGATCCCCTATATATTCAGTAGATTTATGGAGCATAGGACCTCATTCCGGCCCCTGGCAAAACTATTGGTTAAGGCTCTACTTTTCCCTTTCTCCTCCTTTTTGTTTTCCCAACTTTTACAAGGCTTTTCCTGTATGTTTTGAAGATCTGTTACATTATCAGGTACCAGGTACTATGAACATTCAAATACGCGTTGTATATTGGCAGCCAGAATTACCTCAACAGGGATAATTGGCGCGAATATTGCGTTCCAAGCCCGGAATCCGGGAAAAGATCCCGTCCCCCCAATCTCCTCTGACCGTAACTATCCAATCCCTTGTTGGAAAACTGCCTTAACTCACAATTGAAACCAAAAAATTCCCGTATGCAAAAGCTATTGCTTTGGTGCTTACTATTGCCATTGGCAGGTTCTTCTCAACAAAGATTTCATATCAATCTTCTTGGCGGATTCGCCAATTATCAGGGAGATCTTCAAACAAAGTATTTTACCCTCGATCAGGCCAACCTGGCGGTGGGCGCAGGCTTGCAGTATGATCTCACCAATCATTTTTCGCTGCGGCTCGGCTTCCATTATGCCAGCCTGGAAGCGGATGATAAACAGAATACGGGCAATTTGCGCGCCCGCAACCTCAATTTCCATACTAAGCTTGCCGAGGGCAGCCTGTACCTGCAATACACGTTGTTCGATCTTTCCGATAAGAAGATCTCTCCCTATGTATTTGCTGGCGGGGCCATCTATCATTACAACCCTTATACTTACGATACCAGTGGTAACAAGATCTACCTGAAGCCGCTCAGTACGGAAGGACAAGGGCTGCCACAGTATCCCAGCCGCAAGGAATACAAGCTCACCCAGTTTGCCATCCCTTTTGGAGGTGGTATCAAGTTCAGGGTATCGGACAATGTTGTGATCGGATATGAATTAGGCTTCAGGAAACTCTTTACGGATTACCTGGATGATGTGAGCACCCGTTATGTGGATCCCATGGTGCTGGCCTCACAAAGAGGGTTGAAAGCAGTGGAGATGTCGTACCGCGGAGGTGAGCTGAAAGGCGGTGATCCCAATTATCCCGCATTCAATTCAGTGCGTGGTGGCAAAGCCAAGGACTGGTACTATATCACGGGTATCACGCTCACCATTGGTCTGGGTGGTAAAGGCGAAGGCAGTTCCTATTCCGGGTGGAATGGAAGAAGATCACAACTGGGTTGCCCCAGGGTGCGTCAATAAAAGATTGCGGGCTCAGTAATACGTTGAGCCTTCCTGGATCGCATGCAGGGCTGTGATGATCTCACGGGTATCTGCATGCGATTTCACTATCATGCCCTCGATACCCAGCTCCCGCAGCTCCTCACTGGGAACACGATCGTTGAACAAAGTAGTCACCAATATTTTTACAGCAGGGAAATGAGTGCGAAGCCATCTTACCATGGCCAGATTGTTTGTGCGGCTGCTCTTGTAAGCGATGACAGCAATATCCGGAAGCCCGGTGCTATCCATAGCCGATTCAATGCCCTCGTCCATCCTGATGGTATTGATCACAGTGAAACCGTTTCGGTTCAAAAAATCTCTCAGCACTTCCCGATAAAGGTCATGATCATCCGCAATCATGATTTTGATCATGGTCATCATACAATTAATGGTTAGTTGATCCGGAAAAACTTAAAATAGGGTACGGATCATTTATGCGATCAATCAAATGTGGATGATATAAGGATCAGTAATGATGCAATGGGATACGAGAGGAGAAGGTTTATAAAGGAGGCGATG
>JAGIAP010000109.1:0-2508 GCA_017744805.1 Chitinophagaceae bacterium
ATGTTCGGTGGATAGTTCAACGCAGGCCTTCAAAATATAAGCGATACAGTTGATCATTCCCTTCCGTTCCATCTCTCCAAACAAACGTTCATGTTTATTCTCCCGCGAGGGTATATTTTACAGCCTGCGTTGAACTATCCACCTGAACCAACCTGTCTTTAAAGAAAAAATGCAGCTCGCCTTTTCAGGTCAAAACTGCATTTTTCAATATCAGATCAGGGTATCGATCTATTGGGGATTTTGAGGAGTTGCCGGCATTTTTTGACTGGCTGAATCGGGTCCGGGTTTGATGATCACGATCTCCGGATCGGAAGCTTTCAGCAGGTAACGGGAATGGGGCCAGGCTGCCAGGAGTGAATCCACATAACTGGTTTCGGGTTGGGTGGTCATACTGTTGACATCGGGATAAATGATCAGCCGGCCGCCCTTTTGCAAACTGCTGGTGATAGTACTGTCAACCTCTGGACGAAGCTCAGGTTTGTATGGCACTTCGGTCACATTGGCGTGGGTGAAATATTCGAGGAAGTCCTTCAGGATCCAGCCCTGTTGCAGTAAGATCACATCGTTCTCCTGCACCACATTCTTCAGGGGTTGAACCTTCAGGTAGTACCAGTCGTGCCCGAGGTCTTGCAACCAACGCACACTGCCGAAAAAGTTGATGATGAACAGGGTGATGCTGATGGTTAGCCCAACCACTATATTGCGCATCCGGAAGGGGAAACCGGTAATGCTCAATGTACCAAGCAGGAGCAGCCAGAGCAGAACGGTTTGGAAGATCCAGAACTCAAGTATTTCGGGCATCCATACACAGAAGAAAGCAGAGTATACACCCCCGCAGAAAACCAGTGGTGTGATCACCGAGGGCCAGGTTGAACGGATGGTCTTGTATTTTTTGATGAACCGGACAATGAGGATCAGCATCATTACTGCCAGTAGCAAGGTGAGCACAGAAAGGAAGATCGCTGTCCCGCTGCTGATATGACGGGCCAGGAACATTTCATCATGCAGTGAGTGCACCGTTTTCAGCTTCTCGAAATAGCTGTCCACGCCCGGCAGTTTGAACACAAAATGGCCACCGATAAAAGCATGGGTGAAACCCGTGAACACAAGGAATGGCGTTTTAATGCCAGGCGCCTGCCAGTAATCGTGGTGAGTGGTATAGCCTTGCATCCACCCGATCCATTTGTCCATGGAATCCTGACCAGCTACTATCCATCCCATCAGGTAGTAAGCCCCCCCTACTATCACCATGCCCGTGAGCAGGTATTGAACCAATGATGGCGCCAATGCCAGCTTCTTACGCCGTGTCCAGAGGATATAGATGATCACCACCGCAAACAGTATATGCAACTGGTGGTATAGAACTGCCAGGCAATGCAGTATGACCACTTTCCAGAAATCCTTCTTTGTAAACGATGGAGAACAAAGGAAGTACAAAGATCCCAGCAGTAGCGCCATTGCGGGCGCATATACTTCAATGTTAGAACTATAGAACCACATCCCGTAGGAGAAGGCTATCACTGAAGAGAATACGATGGAGGGCAATACCTTCCAGTTGAAACGCCAGCGGAAGAAACTATATACGATCGCCATGCTGATACTGCCGCATACGGCCGTGAAAGATTCCACTAGATAATAATCTTTAACACCGGGGAAGATCGCCTGTGTAAAATGGAGCCAGTACCATGCTGAATAATGGTAAAGAAGATGGTGCGGATGACTTAAATATTCTCCCCCTTTCATGATCCCATTCAGGTAATTGATAGAATCATGCGGCCCTGAAAAATTAGCGGCCAGGCTTAGGAGGAATACGATCAGGGATCCGGCAAACATAAGTAGCTGCTCCGGAAGTTTCGGATGCTTCATCGTTACAAAGTTTCGTGAACACACTCGCTTTTCTCAGGCTGGTTAAACTAACAACTACTATATTCAGGCTAAGCTATCAGGTATAGAACATTGGTAGAGGGGGTAACTGCAAGTTAATATTCCTTATTTAGTAATAAAAGCAAATCGGTCTTTTAATTGCAGGAACCATTTCTCAAAAAGATGATATGACGCAATACTGATCGCCAGGGAAAGGGGTAATGCTATCGCTACCTGGGCAAAGGCAGTAGTGAGCATACGCTGATCCCATCCGAGTTTCAGCACTATTTTAGTTGAAATATAAATGGCCAGTAAATGCAAACAGTATAACCCGTAAGTATATGTACCTAATTTTGAGATCAGCTTCCATCGTCCCAGTTTGAAAAAGCTGTTCGCAGCATAATTCTGCTCCAGGATGATCATTCCGAAGAAAGTTCCGATCACCAGCCGCTCAAAAATGATAGGGATACCTGCTGGGAATATATAACTCTTGAACAGGCTCACCACAATAGCACCGGCATAGATCATGGCTATAACGGGTTTCCGCATATTGGTGACCCAGTTCAGGAATTTGCCAGGGGTATGGCAAAGCCAGGCCAGTAGCCCACCCAGGGCCATATCGCCGATCACCGAGAAGGTATGGAA
>JAGIAP010000109.1:2518-3892 GCA_017744805.1 Chitinophagaceae bacterium
GCATAATCATGATCGTTATCAGCTGTATAAAAACTCCTGAACACGAGGGAGCCCAGCATGATCAGCAGGAATACATACTTATAGAATTTTACCGGTACAATGCGGAGGATCAATGGCCAGGTAAGATAGAACTGCTCTTCCACCGCCACCGACCAAAGCACGGATACCAACACAGCCTCCGGATGCTCCGGCCAGATCCGCATATATTCGAAATTGGCCGCGAAGATCACATAGTTCCAGGGGTTCACATTTTGATGATATGCTTCGCCACCCATCTGCTTCAGTATGGGGAAGAGGATAAAAGCTATAGCCAGGCAGAGATAGTACAGTGGCCAGATACGCAGTATCCTTCTCACATAGAAATTCCCCACATGGATAGAGCCCGTCATTTCACGCTCCCGGATCAACAGGTAGGTGATCAGGAAACCGCTCAAAACGAAGAAGAAATTCACGCCCAATGATCCGTACTGGAAAAGAAAACGGATCCCATCGGAAGTTTGCGGATTGCTTCCGTTGATATAAGGATACACAGTCATATACCAGTGGAAGAGGAACACCACAAAAAACGAGAGGAACCTCAACCCATCCAGGTTAGGGAAGAAGATGCGGGCCTTTGCCGGGGTAGGCGCTGGTGCCGCAATGGGGGGGATGGCGGACATTGACTGACTCATGTACGGTTTATTTTCTGGGGAGCACATCATCGATGTTGACACCGATCAGTAACTCGAGCTCATATTTTGCAACATTGAAATTACGTTGGGCCTCAGCCTTTGCGATCAACTGGTTGTAATAGCCCACTTCCACTTTCTTGAAAGCTTCCGCGGTAATGGTGCCGTCTGCAAAATCCTTTTCAGCCAGTTTGTACTCTGTATACTCACCCTGCGTGATACGGGTATGCAGGTCGAATTTCTCCTTATGCATCAGGAAGTCCTCATAGCGGGTGAGCACATCCCGGCGGATGGTACGATAGCGCTCGTTCTTTTCCGCCTCCGCGATATACATATTCTCACGGGCCACTTTTACATCATTGCTACGGGCAGAGAAGAAGTCGAATGGCAGGGTAAGACTGAAATTGTACCTGGGAAAGAACAGCCCTCCATTCAGGTTGTTAGGGTTATTGGGATTGCTGCTGCTATTGAGCTCCTTGATGGAAAGCTCGTTCAGGTTCCCCGCAGCAGAGAACGCACTGAGCCAGGATCCTTTCGCTTTCTTCAGATTCCTTTCGGCAATGGTCACCTTTCTGTCGGCGATCTCATAGTTGGGATTCTGCAATGCAAGCTGCACCAGCCTTTCACGGATATCCACCTGCTTCACGGTATCCAGGTTGGAGTGATAGGTGGAGGCGTTGCGCCCGGCAGGATTTTGAGCGATGGC
>JAGIAP010000109.1:3902-7245 GCA_017744805.1 Chitinophagaceae bacterium
ATATAATACACTGGGATATTGGCCGATGGCAAGTTGCGAGAATTGAGCCACCATGAGCGTAAAGATGGAAACAAAATGGCATAGATGCAAGGTTTTCAGCTCAGGATCCCGAAGCCGGTAATAACTTTTAATGCCCGTTCGCAATATTGCGAAATAGAATATCAGCAATAAACCCAGCCCGATGGGCCCTTGTTCCATCATGGTTTGCATAAAGCCACTGTCCGGTGGGATCACGCTCATCGGGTGGCCCGGGTGGTAAAACTGGCCCATATTCCCGGAAGAGTTCAGTCCCCCTCCTATCGGGTGCGTATATGCGTAAGGTTGCACGATCTTCCGGTTCAGGTCCCTGGCATAGGCCGAAGGATCCTTCGACCCCTCAAATGTAGACCTGAGCCGGTTGATGATCATATTGTCATAGATGGGCGCTACCAGCAATCCTCCGATCATCACGGCAAATACGCCGGCAAATATCATGGTCTTTTTCTCGTACAGGTTCAACACTACATAAAGTACCATTCCCGCCACAATCATCATGGTGCCCGTTCTGGTACCTGTATAACTCGATGCCATGAAATGGATGCCGGTCAGCACCCAGAACAGTACCCGTTGCCAGTTCTTTGTTGCGCGCAAAGCCAGTATCAGCATTGTAACACAAGAGCTGGAATATAGGATACCGGCTGCTGCAGGATCCGATAACAAGCCGAAACGCCTGATGAATCCGAAGTTCACGAAGAGCGCATATCGTTTTTCGTCTGCCATCAACCAGATCTCCTCATATCTTGCAAAACCAAACCATTGCTGCTGGCATGCATAGAGAGCATTGATGGTAGACAGTACCACCCAGAACCAGGTGAACTGAACGATCGCTTTTCTTGAATTGAGGAAACAGTAACTGATATAGAAGAAGGCAACAAAGCTGACCTGCTTTCTGAAGAAATTGAACCAGCCAAACACGCTTCGTCCCCAGGGATTGGCCAACTCGATGATATAGTAACCTACCAACACCAGCATCCAAACGGAGATCGCATTTTTCCAGAACCGGGCAGTGATCTCATTCCGGAAATGCTGCTTGGTAAGCACGCCTAACATAGCCAGGTAGGCCAGGTATTCAGGGATCAGGCCGGTAGGGATCATGGCTGCCGAATTGCTCAACCTGGCTGGCAACATCATGAACATGGTACTTACAAAGGCCGCATAGAATCCAAACAAAGGATATACGATGCAAAGGCCACATAATAACAAGGTGCCCAGTAACCCCACTACCATCACACTGAGCTTTGCATCCACCACTACGGTAACATAGCTCATGAGAATGGCCACCAGTCCCATGATGCCATAGCCCAACGGGGTGTTCAGCTTTTTGATCACCAGGTGGTAGCGCAGGGTCTCCGTCAACGCGCCCTTCGTTCTATTGAACAGGTTCTTTTCCATGTTTATCAGAAGAACAGGAATTTAACGAACATGCCTAGACAGAACATAATGGCGAATAAGGTACTGATCAACTCAAATGTCTTGTAAGGATCTTTCTCCTTTTCCATGATCATTTATTTATGTTTTCTTTCGGCACAACAACTTCTCTCGTAAAATACTGCTCCGATGGCTTGGGTTTCTTTTTAATGGCATCATCGTCTTTTAATGTGAAGAGCCAGCTAAAGCCCAGCTTCCTGGATACATTGAACATGATGATCGGCAGTATCACACCCAATGGCCAGATCGTGAATTGCAGCAACGGAATGCTTTCGATATGAAGGTAATGTACAAACAGGATCCGGAGACCTGCCGTGATCATCAGGTGCGCTACATAAATGTAAAGCGCATGATACCCTACCACCCGAAGCCAGCGCATCACATTGAAGCGCTGCAGCATAAAGGAAAGATGGATCATGAACAATCCACCAATGATGGCAGAGAAAAAGAAGATGTCCTGACGCTGGTGCTGCACATAGAAATCGAACTCCTCAGGATGCGCCAGGTTCAGTTTGGTACAATACCATTCCACTGCCGCAAACACCGGCAGGATGATCAATGTGGTCTTGAAAGAAGACAACCATTTATGATGCTTCTCATCCAACACGATATTATGCAGGGCATCACCCACAGCAAAGAACAAATAATAGAAGGTGACGCCACTCAGGAATCCGATATGGATATCTTTCTTATGACAGTAACTGGCAATCAGGTAGAACACCAAACCCAGGGCCAATTGGTGTTTGGAACTGAACTTCCCATACCAGGTAGTAACGGCGTAGATCACGCTTACAAAGAACAGGGCATTCAGGTACCAGAATTGCTCCAGCCTGCGCGGATCGAGAATGAGGTTCAGGTAATCGAAAGGCGTACGATTGGCATTCACTCCTGCACCGGCAAATAACAATTGTAAAGTGATCTGTATGCTACCCCAGAGCAGGAGCGGATACAATACCGTTTTGATCTTGGCGGTAACAAAATCACCGATCCCTTTCTTGAAAAGGGTTACGGCAAAGAAGGCACCAGCTATCATAAAGAAGAGCGGCATGCGAAATCCCATGGTGAACACATCCACGATGCGGATACCCGGGTAACTGTAGGATCCTACCCCAACATTGGCAATACCCTCAAAAGTATGCCTGTACACGGGCATCAGGATACAGATGCCTTTTGCATAGTCCATCCATGGGTTACGACTGCGGCCCAGAATCTTTTCAGCATTAAATAGAGAATTGATCACGATAGAACAGGTTTATGGATTAACAATTACAACTCCATATTATCGGGCTCAACATTATTCAGAACCGTTCCAATGAATTTCCCATCAGTGCTTTTCAAGTATTCTATGGAGTCTTTATCAGTTTGTTTTAGAACAGATTTGGCATCAAAAACAGCGATGATGGCCTCTGCATAACGGGCCAGCTCTTTACTGTCTGCATGCTCATTCAGTGAAGCACCTTCAATGATCACATAATCGTAGCGCTCGGCCACTTTGCCGATATTATCCAGCAGGTTGTTCTTGGGCAGTACTTCAGAGGGTGTAAAATTCCCTTCCGCGCAACCGATCACATCGGTATTGGGAATGGACGTCATGCTGGTGATACCCAGGAATCGCTCCACAGATCCTTCTTTCTCTCCAACTGAGAATTGTGTAAGCCCTGGCTTCGCTTCAAATGCCCTGGTCAATGAATTATTACTGAAGTTGGCATCTATCAACAGCACTTTCTTTTTGGTAAGGCTAAGCGTATATGCCAATGATTCTATCACAGTGGTTTTACCTTGCTTTGCCTGCGTGCTGGTGACCAGGAATATTTTCTTCCCCGTTTTCTCCAGCTCATAACGCAGTTTCCGCAGGTTCTCCACAAAGAGATTATCC
>JAGIAP010000109.1:7255-15588 GCA_017744805.1 Chitinophagaceae bacterium
AGATTATCCTCATCGGTTCTGCCAGGCTCACCTTCAAACTGCAAATGCTCCTTCAGCGTTTTCTTTTTAAGGTCGATCCGGTTGAGCGAGCTCAACACTTTCAGTTTGGTGGAGCGATGGAAGATCGAAGGTGTTTTGTAAGAGCTGTCCAGGAATTCCAATCCGAGTAACACGATGGCCGACAAGAAGAACATCAGGATGCCACTCATGCCCATGATGATGGTACGCTTTGCGGGCTCGGGGCGATAAGCAGGCTGGCCTACCATGGTTTGCTTGAAATTGTTCTCGGGGTTCACGTCCAGGTCCAGTGAGGCCTGCAGGCTTTTCTTCAGCGCTTCATATTCCTGTGAAGCGATGCGAAGCTCTTCTTCTTTTGCATTCAGGATCACCTGTTCGCCACCACCGGTGGTGGTCATAGCTTCATATTGTGCTTTTTGAGCGCTGAACAATTTTACGTTCTGTTCAGCGGCCAGGATCTTCTGTTGCAGCTCTACTTTCTTATCGATCAGGTCCGCCTGACGAAGGGCCGATTTCTCAGCAGCTCTTTCGCGGCTTCCGCCGGAACTGGGAGCAGCAGCCTGCATCTTGCGTACGTTGGCATCTATCTGGTTCTGGATCGATTTGATCTCGTCATCGGATTTATTGATCTTTTGCAATTCAAGGTTCTCATTCTCTCTTTTCAACCGCAGGTATTCCGCATTATTGTTCACTACCGGCGCAGTGCCTGAATTGGAAGTCTCGCGGAGTTGCGACTCAGTGGCTATCAGGTCACCACGGAGGTTATTGAGCTTGGCCATTTCCTGCTGGTAGTTGGAGGTCATTTCCTGCACCACTCCCATGGCAGCGGAGGCGCGGTCAGCCACATTGGGCGTTCCGATCCTGGCGCGGAAATCACGCAATTTGGCGGTCAGGTCATCCACTTCCCTTTTCTTGGTGCTGGTAAGGCTGTCCAGTTTAGCGGTCGATTCCTGTGCGCGTGTACCGTAAATATTGTTGAAGAACCGGATGAACTGCTCGCCAATGGTATTCACCACGTAGGCGGAAAGCAGCGGATTCTCTGAAGTATAGGCGATATTGATGAAGTCCGTACGCTCCACACGGGTGAACGCTATCTTGTCGCTGAGGGCTTTATCGTTGTATCCGTACAGGAGGATAAGGTCATATATTTTTTTCTCTTCAGGATCGTAGGGAGAGATGAGGCTCATGGTTGCTACCTTGTTGCGGAGGATCGATTTGGCAGTTTCCATATTCGCCACCTTGTACACATCCTGGGCTTTCTGCTCGGCCGTGAGTACGCGGAAGGGATTGGCATCTTCGAGATCATGCAGCAGGAGCTTGTAAGAGAGCATTCCCATTACTTTGGGCGATCTGAAAGTTTCGATCACGTTATTGAAGCGAAGATCGATCTCGTAGATATTGAAGTTTGCATCATCCTTGATACGAACCTTCTGCTCCATGGTGAAACCGGTAGAGTACTGGGAAAAGGAAAGATAAGATTTCTTTTGTGTGAGTGTAAATGCAAACCCCGCAAACAACCCGATCAGGGTGCAAAAAGCGATGATCCACTTTTTGCGTAGCAGCGAATGCCATAAATACATCAGATCCATGAAATTTTCTTTTTTGTAGTTTCTATGAAAAAGGTACGCAATGAACCGCTATCAAAATGATAAAGAAGAACAAGGTATCACTTTCTTCCTGACACCTTGTTCTTCTGAAAATAACTGCTATTTCTTTTCTGTTCTCACCATCTTCGCTGCAGCAACTGGTTTACCATTCACCACCAGGGTGAGCATGTAAACACCGCTTCCGAACGATCCTTCGTTGGTATTGATACGAAGGGTATTCATTCCTGCTGGCAGTTGACCATAAGAACGTCTGTAAACCAATCTGCCGGCCATATCATACATATCCACATTCACCTGGTTGGCGGCAGCCGTGTTATTGAAATCAAGACTGATAAAGTCATTGAACGGATTCGGATAAGCCTTTATTGCCAGCTTCGTCTGCTGCGCGATATTATCCGCGATCTGTTGCTGACCATTTTCAGTTACAATGGTTTGTGTTGCAGGCTGGTTGGCGCCTCCAGGCAGTATCATGTTCGGAACCGCTCCGCCATTCACATCATCATATGTTTCGATGATCATACCGGAGTTGAAGCCCCAGTTGCCCTCTGCAGTAGTGGAGAAGTCGATATACACTTCGCCATTAGCATCCGGTTGTACATCACCGATATACACGATCTTGGTACTGTTCAACCATGAGTTGAGGTATGCGATCCTGCCATTGATGGTGTAGGTAGCTGTGTAGTTACCATAGAACCAACCCTGATCGCCCATGCTTCCGATAAATCCGAAGCGGTAGCGCTTATTCTGATTCAGGCCGCTCACCTTCATGGTAGACACCTGTGTATTATCCAGCCAGTAGCAGCTTTGCAGTACAGCGTCCGGAACCACACCAGAGTTATTGCCTGTAACCACACCGGCCACATTCTCACCATTGAACGGAGTTACAATGGATACGGTAAGGCCACTTGGCTGACCGCTCTGGTTCTTGAGGTTACCGAAATCAGCCGCAAAGTTGGGTGATTCACCGGCATTGTTCCATGGGAATGCTGCATCAGGCGTAGAGAAATTGAAATTGAAGTATACCAGTGCCTGAGGCGTAATGGTCCTGGCCCTGTTACTGTAATCGGTATACACTGCTCCAACCTTCGCTCTCACGCGGAACCAGTATTTGGTATTCGGGTTCAATCCGGTTACCCTGCGCGTGGTTGTATTGGCAGGCAGAGAGGTTACCACCACATTGGCGCTGAAGAGAGAATCGGTTGCGCGTTGCAGTTCATAACCATCGGCCAGGTTCTCATTGTTCAACCTGTCGGACCAACTGAGGTCAACCGTATTGCGATCCACCGGTTCTACATAGAGCTTGGTGGGTCCCATTGGTGGCAGACCTGTTGCATATTCTTCGATCTGGATAGCGTTCAGTACAATATACTGTGAACCGGCCAGTTTGGTAACTGCTACAGTGATCTCACCTGAGCTGTTTGGAACGAGACCGTTCAGGTTGGCCGATTGATTGGTATTGTACCTTGCCTGCAGGGTATCGCTTACTGAACCGGCAGTGTACTTGTTGGTAACATCCGTTCCTTCGTTGATACTACCCACGAAGATCAGGTTGTAGAGCTTGGTCTGATCCAGGCCGGAGAACTTGATATTGTGAGCTGTTGCTCCTGCATCGATGATGCCGGTTGCCAGTACGGAATCAGGATAGATACCTGTATTGCTACCTGTCATATGACCATTGCGGTTCACATCTCCCCAACCATCGATAATGGTCACTCCGATATTTGAAGGCACATTATTCTCATCACGGAGGTTGGTCCTGTTGGTACCAGGATTACCCCATCCTGTCATATTGGTCCATGGTGCAGGCGCTACGATCTGCGTCATACCCAGGTTGATATAGAATGATCTTGTATTCTTATCGGCAACGCCTATGTTCACAATTTGCGTGCTTATGCCACCCTTATCATCTGCCGCCTGGATAGTGAGAGCAGTGAATCCGATATTATCCGCAGTGGGCGATGCCACCAGTCTGTAACTGGTTGCACTCAACTGTTGCAACACAACGTAACCAGGCCTGTTCACAATTGTAACGGTAACGATATCACCTGCATCATCTGTTACAGTGAAGTCTTTATTCACTGTAGCATCGGTTTTAACGAAGATATCTGACAGTCCTGCGATCACAGGTTTGTTATTAGCTGTAGCGATATGAATGGTATCGCTGGTTGTACCATTGCCATATTTATTGGCGCCTACTACATAGTAATAATAGCTGGAGTATGGCTGAGTGGTCAGGTCCGTGTATTGTGTGCTGTCTGCGTTCTTGGCGCCTGGATCCAGCAGTGTATATGGTCCTGCTTTCACACCAGCACGATATACTTTATAGGTATCTTCATTATAAGACTTATCTGTCCATGTGAGTTTTACACCCACGTTTGGAACATCCTGTGCGGCAATATCCAGCGGTTTGGCAGGTGTAGTGCCATCGTCGAATGCTGCTTCTACCACCAGTGCATTGAGGTAACCACCGATATTGGTAGCAGGATCTCCGATCATGGTGATCACCACTTCTCCGGATGCATTCGGTTGTACCTGGTAGATGGTATCGGTCACATTCTGGTTGTTCCAGAATTTGAGGTCGGCCGATGCATTACCGATCTTATAGGTAGTGGTGGAATTGGTTGTGAACTGACACCATGGGCAAGTGTTGCTGGCGAAGAACACGAAGTTGTACTTCTTGCTGATGTCCAGGCCATATACTTTCAACCTGAGGGTATCATCGCCATCGGCACCACCCCAACCAAGGTAATCTCTCATTACGTTGTCTGGGAATATACCTGAGTTGTCGCCGGGCGCATATCCATCACCGCCATTCCTGTTGTTCAGGTTATTGTTCATGCGTTGGATACCCACGGTAGTAACCTGGTTCTTTATATTTTTCAGGCTGCCAACGTTGAAGAGGCCCGTCTTCACATCCACATCGTTCCAGAGAGGAACATAGCCATTGTAGTTGACCATATTGATCTGGATCTTATCATTCGGGTTCACTTCATTGACAGTGACTGCGATATCCTGGCTGCTCCATCCGCCATAACCATCATCAGACACCACCGTGATGGTGTAAGAACCGGACGCGTTGTAGCTTGGCGCCAGTTTCAGTGATGCACGTCCGTTACCACTGTCTACCAGTGTAGCAAAGGAAGGCAGGTTATGGGAATACCAGGTGAGGTAGTTATTACCATCATCATCATTGGCAACCAGGTGGAGAGTTACGGGGATGGCGCCTTCGTTCATGGTGACGTCGCTAACGGGAACGATCACCGGCAGGCTGTTGGAGTTCACCAGCATGGTGAAGGCTGTAGTATCGAAACCATTGAAGCCATCGGATACGATCACTTTGATGGTATAGGCACCCTGATCAGCCATGGAAGGATTGAATACGATATTGGCCACTCCATTGCTCACATTCTGGATCTGGGCAAAGTAAGGCATCGGTTGCATGGAGAATACCAGCGGATCGCCATCGATATCGGTAGCTTTTACAGTAAGCGTATGTTCTGTACCGTAAGTCATGGAGAAGTCCATGGTATTTTCTATCACAGGTGCGGAGTTCACCGTTACGGCAGAAGCGTTGTTGCTATAGCCGGAAGGAGTGACCACACCTTTGGCACGTACCTTATAATAATAAGTGACATTGGCGAAGAGGGAAGAATCGGTATAGGTTTTTGAAGTACCTGCACCACCATCCACATTGGCTACGAGACGGAAATTGCTGGTATTACCCAGAGAGCGCCATACTTCAAAGCCGGTTTCATCGGATGAGTTATCATTCCAGGTGAGCTTCACATTATTGCCGGGCAGCAGTTGTGTAGCCAGTCCTGTAGGAGCCAGCGGCGCTACCGGTGCTGTGAGGGTAGTGTCCCATGAAGGGCCGTAAGAGCCATTCATCAGCGCCTGGATATCAGCCTGGGCCATGGCGCCATTCACTACGAAGATATTATCCATTTGACCCACGAAGTAATCACTGGAGGTAGCAGCCTCGTTGAATACTGCATCTGTTGCTGTACCACTTGAGTAGCCCAACCTGGACGCATTGCTCACGGCCGTGGAAATGCTGGTGAAATTCAGATTGGTGATACTGCTCACTTCCACGCCATTCAGGAAGAGGCGAAGTGTATTTTGATTATACACTACGGCAACATGGTTCCAGGCATTGGTGCCCAGCCAGTTTGGATTGCTGGCAAAGTTGGTCAGGTTCTGTGTTGTACGTGTACCGGCACTGCTGGCGGCACCAAATTGCAGGGAGGTGCCATTGAAGCGGAGGCCCAAACCATTGGTGCTGCTGCCGAAATCGAATATCACGCGCTTATTGTAAGTAGCGGAAGTTGGCCTGATCCACATGGCTACTGTACGTGCTGTATAACCACCATCACTGGGAAAAGCAGCAGATGCACTTGAGTTGATAGTAGCATAGTTATTGGTGCCATTGAAGTTCAGCGAAGAGCTTCCTTCCTTCTTATCTGTGGTATTGTAAGTGATAGTGCCATTATAGCCCAGTGTACGGGATGTACCACCTGAAGCGTTATCGCCGCTACCATTCACCAGCCAGTTGGCTTCTGTATAGTTGCTGTTGAAAGCAGATTCGCCACCCGCACCAACTGCTCTTACCTTATAATAATATACAGTACTGGCTGTGAGGTTGGAATCAACATAAGATGTTCCTGCAACAGTGGCAACCGGGACATAAGTTCCGTTCAGACTGGTAGAGCGAACCAGTTCAAAACCGGTTTCATTATTACTGTTGTCTGCCCATGTCAGTTGCATCTTATTATGTGCGATACCTACGGCTTTGAGATTGGAAGGCGCATTAGGCGCAGTTCCTGAAATAGTATAGGTTCTGTAGAGAGCAGAGTTGGGAACTGCCACCTCGGCCATACCGGCATTGTTCTTCCAGGTGAGGGTGAGGGCTTCGCTACCTGTGTTATTGTAGAAGGCTACAGCAAAAGGATGAACACCGGCAGCCAGGTAAATAGAACCTTGTTTGGATACAGAGCTGCTCCGGTTACCATCATTATTGATCATTTCAGGTGTCCCGTACGGGCTGCCGATATACAAATTGGCACCATCGTTCGCTGTCAGATTGAATGTATAGGTAGCCGATGTCGGTACCTTGATATATCCTTCAAAGAGGATACCATAGTTATCTGCCCTGTTGCGAACGCTGATCATATCCAGCGGCGTGGTAGTATTGGTGGTATTGCCTGTTTTAACAGGAACGATAGAGTTGAAGTTCGGCAAGGAGGTCCAGCCGGTAGCTTCATAATATTTATAAGTAAGTCCATTGACAGAGAAAGCAGTGGAAGCAGTGACCTGGTTGCTTGGCGCAGATACATTACCTGCAGCATCCAGCGCTTTCACATACATGGTATACGTAGCGTTACTATCCAGGTTGCCGATAGTGAAGGAGGTGCCTGTAGTGGTGTATGTTTTGATACCATTGAGATAGATCTCATATTTGGTTACACCCACGTTATCAGAAGAAGCGCTCCATTTCACATAAGCATAATTGGTAGCAGTGGACAACACGGTGAAATTGGATGGCGCCGAAGGAGCTACCTGGTCCACCTCTGTGGCAACCCCTGCTTCATTGGAATTGGCTGCCGCGCCAAATGCGCTCACAGCACGTACGATATAGAAATAAGTAGTATTTGTTGTCAATCCCTGATCCAGGTAAGAGAGCACATCCGGACCGGTGACGTACAATAAGGTATAAGGGCCGCCGGCTGTATTGCTTCTGTAGATCTCATACCCGGTCTCGTTTTGACCTGCATTGGGGTTTTCACTCCAGTCGAGCTGAATGCTGGTCAATGAAGTGGCCACTGCAGTGAGGTTCTTGGCAGGGTCGGGCTTGGGGCTTCCGCTGGAAGGGATCACAGTGAATGCAGGCGAAGGCAATGTACCGCAACCATATTGTTCTATCACTTTGGCATAGTAAGAACCAGGCCCTACCTCGATGGTGCGGTTAGTGCCGATCTGCTGGTTGTTGGAGGCATTGAACCACTGATAACCGTAGTAGCCATCAGGTTGTTGCAGAGTAACGGTAGATTTACCGTTTGGCGCAGGCAACACGATGGTGTTCAGTCCAACCACGGAAGCATTCGGGGTTTGGGTTATCGGTTTAGGAGAGATAACGGCTGGCTTGGGGCTCCATGCTGACCATGGTCCGCTGGCAGTACGTTTGAAACGAACACGATAAGTACCGTATGCATTAACGGTGATATTATTTCCTTCATACAATATGATGGAAGAACCATCCACAACAGTGTTGGTATTGTTTTCACGTTTCGCGATGGTATTGCCATCTTTCTGCCATTCATAGGCAGCATATCCCGGCGTTATGCCCAATTTGGTATTGACGGCCGAGTCCGGACAAAACTGGTATCGCTGGAAAAAGACCAGGGGATTTGCTTTGTGAATATCGCTCATCCATTCCGCAAATCCAGGCTGGGCCCAGTGTTGGTCCCAAACAGCGTGGCCCAGGTCAGGGAAACGTGTCCAGATGATATCACCACCATTCAGTTTATTGATATTGTAAGAAGAAGTGGCATAACCAACATTCGGGTTGGTGTCTTTATCACCTGTTGCAAACCAAACGGGCACATGGATGAATCCCTGCCAGTTGTTATTTCCGTTACCTGCAGAGGAAGGAGCTACTTTGGCAACCCGCTGTGGATAAGCACAGGCGAAGGACCAGGTTGCGGCACCACC
>JAGIAP010000010.1:0-27722 GCA_017744805.1 Chitinophagaceae bacterium
CATAATTCCCGTTCTGCATTTCGATCTGCCCTCCATCTCCCTTGATATATCTTTTCAAATAAGTGAGATTGATCAGGTGCGAATGATGCGGCCGGAAAAAAATATCAGCCGGCAACAATTCTTCAAATTCTTTCAAGGTCCTGCTGGCCGTAAGTTTTGCATGATTGGTGAAATGGATCACCGTGTAATTGCTATGCGCTTCCAAATGGATGATATCATCTACATTGAAGAATAACAATCCTTCCAGGGTTGGTATAGCGATCTTATTCAGGGATGGATTCCTTTGCAGGTTGTCCGCCAATACTTCCAGCTTGCGGCCGGTATCGGATCTTTCCTGTGAAGAAATGATCTTCCCGATCGTATTCCGCAGCTCTTCGATGTCCACGGGTTTGAGCAGGTAATCGAATGCGGCAAAGCGGATGGCCCTGATCGCATATTGATCATAGGCGGTGGTGAATACGAGATGGAATTTCTTTTCAGGGAGCTGCTGCAACATAGCGAACCCATCCATTCTTGGCATCTCGATATCCAGGAAAACGATCTGGGGCTTCAGTTGGCTGATGAGCGCAATACCCTGTATGCCGTCTGCCGCTTCGCCGGTAACGGTCACTTCAGGGCAATAGTCCTGTAATTTTTGTTTGAGGGCGATACGGCCTTTCACTTCGTCGTCTATGATGATGGCTGACAGCATTTATTGAATTTTTAATCTTACTTCAATACGGGTACCTGCGGGCTGATGGTCCTTTTCGAGGTCTGTGATCAGTACGGAGGCATCGGTTTCTTTATTGAACAGTTTTACGCGATCTCGGGTCATGGCCATTCCGTAGGAGGCGTTCTCCCTGCGGATATTCGTCATGGCGACGGAGCGGCCCACACCATTGTCCTCTATTATGTAGAGCAGGTAATCCCCTGCGCGGGAAATGGAAATGATCAGCTTCCCATCGTTACCTGGTCTGTTGCGAAGTCCATGCAGAATGGCATTCTCAACATATGGCTGAATGATGAGTGGCGGTACTTTCAGGTCATCGTTCAGGATGTCTTCGGGAACTTCGAAACTGACAGTGAATTTATTCTCGTTCCTCAATTGTTCCAGTTCGATATAGAGTTTGAGCGTGTCCAGGTCTTTGCTCAGGGGCACGGCATGTTGATTGGAGCTGTCGAGGATATTACGGATGAGCCGGGCAAATTTGTTGAGGTAAACGGTGGCGTTGTATTTATCGTTGCTCTGGATGAGGGCATCGATACTATTGATGCAATTGAAGATGAAGTGTGGGTTCATCTGTGCACGAAGCGCCATCATCTCTGTGGTACTGATCTTTTGCTGGAGGGAGGCTTCATGCCTGATCTGTTTGATCCTTCTCCGGATCAGCCACCAGGTGAGAGCAATGGCCAGTAAAAGTACCGCAGCACGGAACCAGGCTGTTTGCCAGAATTCGGGCAGGATGGTGATCTGAAGGGTAGTGATGGCGCTGTTCCAGTTACCCTGGCTATTGGCCGACCGAACCTGGAAAGTATAATGACCCGGGGCTAGTTTGGTATAACCGGCGGTTCTGCGGTTGCCGCAATATACCCAGTCGGCGTCCACTCCTGAAAGCTTGTACGCATATATGGTACGGTTAGTATGCGAGAAATTCAGGGCGGAGAATTCTACCGTGAAGAAGTTCTGGTTTGGTTTCAGGCTGATATGTTGTTGCAATTGCAGGGAGGAATCCGACTGGTAAGGATTGTTCATCACCTGGAACCCGGTGATCACGGGAGGCGGATTGAACTTGTCTGCCGGCACATTGCCGGGATGGAACCAGGTAAGTCCCTCGATGCCTCCGAAATACATGATACCTCTGGGATCACGGTAACAGCAGTTGGTATTGAACTCGGTGCCTTGTAAGCCATAGCTGATATCATAATTGAAATACTTTCCTGCTTTTACATCGAAGCAACTGAGCCCGTTATTGGTGCTGAGCCATAGCCTTTGCTGCTGATCCTGTAATATACCATAGATCACATTATTGGCCAGGCCATGGGTGGTTTGCCAGATCTTGATCACGGATCTTTTTACTGGATCGTATTGCACCAATCCGTTGTCTGTTCCGATCCAGAGTTGATAGGAGTGATCCTGGTACAGGCTGCGGACATTCTTCGTGTTGAGGTAAGGAAGCTCGATAGGGGAGATAGCATTCTTTTGTCTATCCAGCACCAACAATCCCATTCCTTCGGTTCCCATCCACACCAGTTGGTCTTCATCTTCATAAAAGCATCTCACTACCGGTTTGTTGTAAAGCAGGAAGCTGTCCCTGTCTACCCAGTTGATCCATTTTTCCATTTTCAGATCGAACTGGTAAAGGCCGTTCATGCCGCTCACCAGCAGGGTGTCGCTGACGGAGGGACGGAATACGGAGTACAGGTAGGTCTTACTGATATCCTTACCCGTAGAGAAGGCAGAGAATGCCGGAGGGCCTGCGTCCGGATCCAGTTTGCAGAGGCCGCCCCAGGTAGCGAGCCAGAGCTGATTGCCTTTGCCGGGCGCGATGCCATACACCGTGTTATGGGTAACGCCTGAAGCGCTGAGGTCTTTGTAACTGGTGAAGCTATTGTTGAGCGTATTCCATTTTACCAGTCCGCCATTCTGTGCGCCGATGAACAATTGCCCGTCGCCGGTACTGAAAAGTGCGAATAACATATTATCGTTCAACTGCAGGTTGTTCCGGTAATTCTTCCTGATGGTATGAAAAATGGAATTGTAGATATCGTATTTGGCAAAGCCGCCGCCGCTGAGCCCGATCCAGAGGATGCCCTGCCGATCCTCAAAGAGGGAGAGCACGAAATCCTTCCTGAGTGCTCCGGGCTGTTCTTCGCGATAGCGGCAACGGATCATTTCACCCGTAAAAGGATTGAAGCGGTACAGCCCTTCGTTGCGGGTGCCGATCCAGAGTTGTTGCTGACTATCTGCCAGCATGCAGTAAACGGCATGCAAAGTGCCTTCGGTCAAAGGAGGAGAGAAAGAACGGGTTTTGCCGGTGGCGGGATCATAAATAAGAATCCCATGTTCGGCCGTACCGATCCATAGCTCATGATTGAACCAGCAAAGGGTGCGGAAATTGATATCTTCTTTGTGCTGTACCGATAATTGAATTTCCCTGAACTTGTCATGGGCGGCATCGTACCGGTAAATATTGTTTAGATCGCATATCCATATACGTTGTTGATCGTCCATGGTGATATCGGTGAGGCGATCGTTCTGGCCTTCTTCCGGGAAATATTGTTTGGCACGGCCACTGCTGTCTGCGATGAAGAGACCATTATACCGGGTAAGTATCCAGGTATTATGGTGATCGTCCTCAAATAGTTTGAGGATGCTGACTTTGTCAAGGATGGAAGAAGGGCGGTTGAAGAGTTTGCTGAAGGTCTCGAATTTGCCGCTTTGCGGATTGAGGAGGAAAAGGCCGTCCTGTGTGCCGGCCCATAATCGTCCGGCATGGCCAGCCAGCAGGGCATCTACCTGGTTGGAGGTGGAGGCTGAGCCTGCGAAGGGCTTCCGGTAAGAGATGAACTCATACCCGTCGAAACGATTCAGCCCTTCCTGGGTGCCCATCCAAATAAAGCCGTATTGGTCCTGAGTAATGGAATAGCCGCTGTTCTGGGAAAGGCCGTTGAGAGAGGTGTAATGTTCAAAATACAGATCCTGTTGCTGTGCAGCAAGCTGCTGACAGCAGAGAATAAGGCAGGCAGCCAGGCAATTACGGAGACTGATCAAGGGATCTGGTTTGAATGCAATTTAGAATTAATCAGCAGCTTCCGGGAAAGCTGCCGATTAAAATCTGGAGAGCGGTTGCTTATTAGGGTAGTTTGAAATAGTTGCGAATAGCTTCGTAATTGGAAAAGTCCAGGGAGATGCCACGAACCTGGGTATTGACGCTCAGGTTCACCTGTTTATTGGAATAGACCCTTACCACCCGGGCCTTGTCGTATTTTTCTCCAGGGCCTGTCTTGTCGATATAGATCACGGCATTGGGGCTTACATAGGACATGCTGACCCTGTAGGTGGTGGTTCCTCCTACGCCATTACCAGGTACCAGGTACCAACGGTCGAGGGATTGGTAGTGGAGGTAAACATACCATGCGCTGTTGTTCATCGTGTCTGCTGTGGTAGGGATATTCAGTGTGGCAAAGGGGGCTGTGAGGTCCACTGCGGCTAAATTGTACTGCACCACATTGGCATTGCCATCGATGCCTGGCTCGCCCTGATCGCCTTTTTTGCAACTGAAAAGGGTCAACAGGCATATTACGGTTGTAAGGGAACAGAATGCTTTCATATGTAGATCTTATTAGATGGCATGGTTGGTACCTGCTCATTTACCTGCTTCGATATTCCTTACCGGGATATTGCTGAATGTTCCCCTGATGGTGTAAGCCTTTCCTTTCGGGTCTTTAAGCGAACCGGAAAAGCTGCCACTGCAGCTCTTCCCGTTCATGCCGGTGAGGGAAAATTTCCCTTCCGTGGGCGTCAGGCTGGGAGGCATATCCGGGCCATCATGGTAAAGATGGATGGTGGCCCTTCCCGGCTGCTGCTCGCCATTCAGCTCATATTGTCCTGACCGGGTACTGCCGATATAGCCCATGAAAGAATATTTTGCATCCGGACTATTCATTTCGATCATCAGGATATCGGTATCCACCACTGCATCGGGCAGGCGGCTTTCATAACGGGCGATGGTTTTGCCATCCCTACTGATCTCCACAGTTGCACTGGGAGTGGCTACAGGAGCGAATCCTGTGCTGCCAGACCGGGCAGGTTGTTTCTCATGAGAATTACCACAAGCCAACCCCAGCAATAAAAGACAAGAATTCACTAAGCGCTTAACCATCATTGTTATATAGTTGATTTTTCTCAAGGCAAGGGGAGCGGGCTATCGGAGCAAAGTTTGGGGGGAGTGCCTGCGTAGCAAAGACATATTGAGTGGATCACGGAAATGGGTGAGCAAACGGTAGTTAGTAAAATTTTTTGAGGATGACAGAGTACTATTTACTTTTACGGCCCGTAAAGGAAATTACCCATATGACGAAAGAAAAGATCCTCGTAATCGGCGCATCCGGCCAGATTGGAGTGGAACTGACGCTTGCCCTCCGCAATATCTACGGAAATGCCAATGTTATCGCATCCGACCTCAGGGAAGAGAACGAATTGCTGAAAGGAACAGGTCCCTATGTGAGCCTCGACGTAATGAATAAAGAAATGCTGCATGTTCAGGTGATCCGCCAGAACATTACGCAGATCTATCTCCTGGCAGCCATCCTCTCGGCAACAGGGGAAAAGAACCCCAATCTTGCCTGGCATCTCAACATGCAGAGCCTCCTGAACGTGCTGGACATTGCCCGTGAGGAAAAACTGCATAAAGTGTATTGGCCCAGCAGTATCGCCGTATTTGGCCCTACCTCTCCCAAAGAGAATTGCCCGCAGCAGACCATCATCGAGCCTACTACCGTGTATGGTATCTCCAAATATGCCGGTGAGTTCTGGTGCAATTACTACCACCAACGTTATGGTGTAGACGTTCGCAGTATCCGGTATCCGGGCCTGATCAGCTACAAATCACCTCCCGGCGGGGGCACCACGGATTATGCGGTAGAGATCTTCCATGAAGCGCTGGAAGAGAAAAAATACACCAGCTTCCTCAAAGAAGATACTTATCTTCCGATGATGTATATGCCCGATGCTATCCGCGGCACCATCGAACTGATGGAAGCCCCGGCCAGCAAGATCAATGTCCGCCATTCCTACAATCTCTCCGGTATGAGCTTTTCACCGAAGGAGATCGGCGCAGAGATCAAGAAGCATATCCCTGATTTCACCATCGGTTATGAACCCGATTACCGCCAGGCCATCGCAGACAGTTGGCCTGCAAGCATCGATGATTCCGTGGCAGAAGCGACTGGGGATGGAAACATGAATACGATCTGGCGAAAATGACCAAGGACATGCTGGATAACCTGAAAAAAAACGGATAAACAGGAAAAATCGACAGGTACCGGGGATTACAATTTGATGGTGAGGATCACATAGATAATGTGTTGCTGCATCATTCATAAACCCAACAAACCTTTCGCATGCAGATGCTACGAATTGTTTATCCTGTCGTCCTTTTCTGTATCATGACACTCAAAACTTCTGCCCAGGGTAAATCGAAGCCCCTGCCCATTCAGCAAATAAAAGTGGAATGGGAGATTATCGAGAATTACCACAAGGGGCAACCCGGTTTTCAAAGTGCATTCACATTCACCAATATGGGAAAAAGCGACCTTCCTGCCAAAGGATGGTCGCTTTATTTCAATATGGCCCGAGCCATCCGGCCTGAGTCCGTGGAAGGAGGGATGGCCATTACCAATATCAATGGCGATCTGTTCAAACTCACGCCGGCAGCGGGCTTTGCAGGACTGAAGCCGGGGCAGTCCGTTCGTGTGCACTTTGTAGGGAGCGACTGGGTGATCAATTTCACCGATGCTCCGCTGGGCCTTTTCTGGGTGTTGGATGAACAGCCGGAAAAAGGATTGAAGGCCCTCAACTATCATATCGTCCCTGCCACCCGGTTGAAGCAGATACAGCGCGCTCCTGCGGATAAATATGGCTTCACTACCCCGACCGACCTGTATCGGCAGAACAGCAAGATCGAAGACCTGCCTGCAGCAGGGCTCACCAAAATATTTCCCAGTCCATCATCGTACAAAGAAAAAGGCGGCGTTTTCAATCTGGACCGTGTTGCGTATATCGATGCTGATCCCGCCTTTGCCAGGGAAGCGGCTTACCTGGCTGCTGAGCTGGAAAAAAGTCTGGGCAGGAAGATCCCGGTAGCCAGGGCTGTTGCAGATACCTTGAATGGCATCATTATTCAAAAAACAGAACTTCCTGCGGAAGCGTATAATTTATCCATCAATACAGCGCAGATACTGATCAGTGCGGGAGATGCGGCAGGGGCATTCCATGCCATACAATCGCTCCGCTCTTTGATGCCTGCCGAAGCATTTGCCGGTAAGGCATCTGATCTTTCCATTCCGGCAGTGGACGTGGAAGATACGCCCCGCTTTGGTTTCAGGGCCTTCATGTTGGATGTGGGCCGTAATTTTCATTCAAAGCAGCAGGTATTGCGTGTACTGGATCTGATGGCATTGTACAAACTGAATGTATTCCATTTCCATTTCAGTGAGGATGAAGGCTGGCGTATAGAAATGCCATCGCTTCCAGAGCTCACTGATATCGGCTCCCGCAGGGGATTCCCCGTGGACGAAAGCCAACAATTGATGCCCAGTTTCGGATCGGGGCCTGATAATAATTCCTCCGGTACCGGCCATTATTCCAAAGAGGAGTTCATCGAGATACTGAGATATGCTGATGCCAGACATATTCGTGTGATCCCTGAAATAGAATCTCCCGGGCATAATCGTGCAGCCGTGGTGAGTATGAAGGCCCGCTATGAGCGATTGATGAAAGAAGGTAAACGCGAAGCGGCCGAAGAATACTTGCTGCATGATCCCAATGATAAGTCTGAATACAGATCGGTACAGGGCTGGCGCGATAATGCGATGAATGTGGCGCAACCCGGGGTGTATCGTTTCCTGGCGCGCGTGTTCGATGATCTCATAGCGATGTATAAAGAAGCCGGTGTGCCGCTGGAAATGATCCATATTGGCGGAGATGAGCTTCCGGCGGGCGTTTGGGAGAGGTCACCCGTGGCACAGGAGCTGGTGGCGAAAGATCCCAACCTGCATACCACTTTCGATCTCTGGTATTACTATTACGAAAAAGTGAATGAACTGCTGAAGGAAAGAGGGCTTTCCGCATATGCCTGGGAGGAAGCAGGCATGCGTAAAACAAAGTTGGATGGCAAACCACATTATATTCCCAATCCTGATCTGGCGCGGGGCATTTTCCAACTGGATGTATGGAACAATATGCTGGGCTGGGGCGCGGAAGACCTGGCTTACAGGCTGGCCAATGCTGGCTATGAGATCATCTTGTCGCCAGTAAGCAATGTGTACTTCGATATGTGTTACTACAAGAATTTCGACGAACCGGGTTACTATTGGGGAGGGTTCATCGATCTGGATAAGCCCTGGCAATTCATTCCCTATGATTATTATCGCAATGCACGGAAAGATAAATTCAATACAGACCTCCCTGCTTCTTTCTTTGAACATAAAGAGCGATTGACAGATTATGGCAAGCAACAGATCAAAGGCATGCAGGGCCTGCTCTGGAGCGAAACGCTGGTGAATCCTCAAATGATGGAATATATGTTACTGCCCAAATTGCTCGGCCTGGCAGAACGAGCCTGGAGTGCAGACCCCGACTGGACCTCAGAGCCTGAGCCTATGGCGGGCACTGCTTACTGGAAAGATTGGAGCCGGTTTGTGAACCGCGTCGGAAAACGCGAATTGCCGAAACTGGATCATCTCTCGGGAGGATTTGCCTATCGTATCCCTACTCCGGGATTGATAGTGGAAAATGGAATGGTGAAAGCGAATATCCAATTACCAGGCCTAGTGCTGAGATATACCGTGAATGGTAAAGAGCCCGATGCAAAAAGCAAATTGTATACAGGGCCGGTTACTGAAAAAGGATCCATCAAAGTGAGAGCATTCAGTACAGCGGGAAGGGGAGGACGAACAGCCGAAGTGAATAATCAATAGGATTTTTCAAACATCAGTATAGGTGGGGGATTGCGAAAGCAGTCCCCTTTTTTATAGCGCTGCCTGGTAAAACTGTATCACTAACGGATCATAAGGATGCTTGTTGGAATAAGGCGGAAGCTGTTCGATTGCTGGCGGAATGCCTGTACTGAAATCAAATTGGCAGAGGCTATTATGTCCCCTCGGGATCTCCGGATAATCCATAGCCTGATAATTTAAACATTTTAGTATCTTAAAAGGAACGATCCTGGAAAAATATTCCTGGCTGTTACCGATACTGATGATATTGTAGTCGATATCAAGTGGAGTGTCCTGGTCCGCATAATCCACTTGCAGCCAAACCAGCGTGGGACTTATATCCGGCGATTGCCTCAGTTGAACTATTTCTTTACTGGTGAGTTTGCTGAAGATCCTTAAGATATAACGTTGATCCATAACTTATCTTTCTATTCTGAATCCCATGAATACCGATGGTGGCATATTCTCTACCTGAACTTCTTCCACGATGGCCCTTGCCGGCCCCTGCTTGCACCAGAGCACCAGTTGCAATAAGTGCTCAGTAGTGCCGGATGCCATGATCAGCACAGTGCCATCAGGCATATTTTTCACATAACCCGTAATACCCAATGCCGTCGCTTTTTCTTTGGTGCTTTGACGATAAAATACGCCTTGCACTTTTCCTGTTACCTTGATGGAATATGTGGTCAACATCACATCAAGGTAAGACGATTTTCACATATTCATGTCGTTGATGCTAACATATTGCAGTCATAAATTTGTGCGGTATATCCTGTGGCCTCTAACCCTCCCCCTTATTTAATCGTCATCAAAATTTAGAAATGAAACAATTGTATTCATCAGGCATTTTATTGTTGTTTCTGTTGGTGGGATTGGTCTCGAATGCGCAGATCAGGTACGCAACAGGTGTGGTAGCATTTAGTTCAGAGTACAGTCCTACATCATGGTCGGCTGCCCAGACCCTGGGTGCACCCAATACGACAGGCTGTGGAGATATCAATACCGCCTGGGCGTCCCGCACTTCGGATGGACAAAGGGAGTTCCTGGAGTTGGAGTTTGCAGATCCTGCACCCATCAACCGGGTATATATTCATGAATCCCTTGCACCAGGTGCAGTGGATACCGTGTATGTTTTCAATCCGGGTACGCAACAATACGAGAAAGTATACGAAGCTACGGCCATAGGCGGCGCTCCCTGTCCCCGCAGGTTCGCGATCATTTTGCCTCAAACTTCCTTTCCGGTTTCAAGGATACGCATTGCCATCAATTCCCAGGCAGTTCCCGGCTATAATGAGATAGATGCTGTGGGGATTGCTTTGCTGAACGATGGTGGCGTCATTGGAAGTAACCAGGAGATCTGCGCCAGTGCTGCACCTGCCCTTTTCGAAAATACTGATCCTGCTTTCAATGGTAATGCTTCCGTAATATATGCGTGGCAAGATTCCACAGAGAATGGTTCATGGCAGGATATCGCATCTGCTTCATCACCCACCTACCAGGCACCGGTACTCTCCAGAAGCACATGGTACAGAAGAAAGGCAACCCTTGCAGGAACTGTGGTATTCAGTAATGTGATAAAGATGAATTTCCATGAATCTGGTGATCCCACCGTATTCCCTTCCAATGGTTGGAACTTCTACGTATATCAAACCAACGGGATCGATCTTCCCAATGCGGTTTACAAAGGGTATTATTTCCGCAGCGGCCTGGACTTCAAAACACAGGATGCCTGGAATAATCTGAGCGTCCCTTCCACGGCAACAGGCTATCAGGGCTGTGATGTGGCCAACGATAATTTTGTGCTGATAGCCAAACGGACAGGGTTCCCTGCCGGTAATTACCTGCTACAGGTTTCATTCTCCAATAGATTTCGCATATATATCAACGGTACTATGATCAGGGAACTGGCTTGTTGTGATGGAACTATTTCCCTGGGAGCACTCGATCAGAGCTCGTTGGTGGAGATTAGGCTCCTGGATATTTACAGCAGTTCCTACCTCAATGCTGAATTCAAGGTGGCTGAATTGAACGGTGGCGATATCGGTGAACCACAGACGATCTGTTATAACGATAAGCCCAAAGCCTTTGTCAACAATATTTCCGCCTTTGGAGGCGCTGCCCCCGCTACCATTACGTATCAGTGGCAGGATTCACTTGCCAATGGCAACTGGCAGGATATCCTCAATGCTACCGGCAATACCTTTCAGGCTAACAATCTGATAACCGCTACCTGGTTCAGGAGAAAAGCCATGGATAATGCTGGTGGAGTGGCTTATAGCGATATCGTGAAGGTAGGGGTGGCTGTCAGGCAGGGAGACTCAGCCCTTTACGGTAATCAGGCATGGAATGTTTACGGTTTCGAAGGAAATGATATCACGCTGGTAAATTCGGATTATCGGGGAGTCTTCACCACCACCGGAAATAAATTCGATACGTATTTATTGTTCACCCAATGGGGATCGCCATCCGATGCTCAGGGCTATCAGGGGTGCCCGGTGGACCAGGATAGATTTGTTATGAGTGCCAGACGGGAGGGTTTTCCCGCCGGAAAATATCGCCTGAGTATCTCCAATGTGGACGATCAGGTAATGGTATTGCTGAACAATAACGAGATCTATAAAGGTGGTTGCTGCACCGATCTCAATATCGAGCAGCTCGATGCCAACTCCAAACTGGATATCAGATTGCTGGAAACAGGTTATATAAGCCGGTTGATATTTGAGCTGGTGCGCATCGATTCCGCCATTGCGGACTATTCAAATAATATCTGCCAGAGTTATTTCTTCAATAGCGTAAAAGGGGATCAATGGTATGATTTTACAGATGCAACCGGTAAAGTGATCGCCAGTATAAATCCCAATGGGAATAATCTTGGCTACGTAGGAATGTATGCCAAACATTTTGGCCTGGGCACAACCAATATTCCCAGGAATCCCAAAAACAATAAGCGATACTTGCCCCGTTATTTCAACTTTTATTCTTCTGCCTATCCCAATAACAGTTTCCCTTCTCCCGTAAAACTGCGCCTTTATTACAAGAATAGTGAGCTGGAAGACTACAAAATGGCTACAGGCCAGGCTTCATTGACCCGGGACGAGCTCCGCATCACGCATTATAATGGCGCCAACGAAGATTGTGATATGGCCAATAATACCGATCAGGGTGTAATGCTGAATGATGCATTGTACAAGGAATACACTTCATCCGGATTCTATGCTGAAGTAGAAACAGGTTCATTCTCAGAATTCGGCGCTGTAGGCGGAACAGAAACATTGCCCGTTACACTGCTGCAATTCAGAGGCAATCCGGTGAACAATGAAGTGCAACTGAGCTGGAACACCTCGCAGGAACTGAACAATAAAGGATTTGAAATATTGCGAAGTAATGATGGTTTGAACTTTCAAAAGATCGGTTGGGTGGAAGGCCATGGCACTACAAGCCAGTTGCAACAGTATTCATTCAACGACAAGGCTCCCGCTGCCGGAAGAAATTTCTACCGGCTCCGCCAGGTTGATATCGATAATAATTCGAAGCTCAGCGAGATATTGTTGGTGAGCACAAAGCAAACCCTGAAGCTGAACATTGCTCCCAACCCGGTAGATAATATATTGTATGTTGAAATGGATGAGAAAAGTATTTCATCCCTGAAGATCGTGGATATACAGGGTAGGATAATGTGGAAGAGTGATGGGCAGCGCCTAAGCTCGGTTACTGCAATACCAGTTCAACAATTACAAAAAGGGATTTACCTGCTGGAACTGACGGATGACCAGGGTAAGAAGCAATTGCAGAAATTCCTGAAAAAATAAATATTCATATCGCTGAAGGATTATGTCCCTGGCTAAATGGCCGGGGATTTTTTTGTTGTATACCTGCAAGACCTGTGATGGTGTTCGTAGTTTTTCACATATTCATGTCGTTGATGCTTACCCGTAGCTTTATAATTTTGCGGCAATTATCCTAAGAACGTTAAGATCCAATATTCTATGATTCAAAACAATTTCAGTAAGCGATCGTATTCATTAGGTATCCTGTTTGGGATGCTGCTGATAGGGTTGGCTTCAAATGCTCAGCAGGCAAACAATGCTGCATTGGGTAATATCCTAACTGCATGGAGCTTCTCCACATCCATAAATCCTTTTTTGGCTGAACTGGACCCGGGACAGATCGGTGAAACGCAGATTGTCTGCTACAATCAGAAGCCTCTCGAATTCTTAAGTATATATGCTGCCCAGGGAGGTAATGCACCAACTACCATCACTTATCAATGGCAGGATTCAGTTGCCAACGGCAATTGGAAAAATATTCTCTACGCTACCGATCTCTATTACCAGGCAGGTGCCATAACTGAACCAAAATCGTTCAGAAGAATAGCTTTGGATAATGCCGGAGGGGTTGCTTATAGTAATGTCATAAATGTTACTACCGGCACCAGGAAAGGTGACTCTTCTGTATATGGCAACCAGGCCTGGAATGTATATTGTTTCAATGGTGGCGATATCAATCTGAATAATAGCGATTATCGTGGTTTTTATTCCGCTACTGGTTTGGCGTTTAATACCGAGAATCAATGGCCCATCTATAAATCGCCTTCATATGCGGCGGGTTATGAAGGCTGCCCTGTATATAATGACAATTTTGTCATAAGTGCAAGGAGAGTGGGCTTTCCTTTGGCGAAGTATCGATTGCATATTTTGAATGTAGATGACGATATAAAAGTATTGGTAGACAATAATATGGTTTATGATGGACCTTGTTGCACAACCCTGAATCTTGGCATACTCGATGAAAGAACAAAAGTGGAGATCAGGTTAAAGGAGGAAACCTTTGCTTCCGGGCTTTCTTTTAAATTCATTGATGAAGGAATTGCTATCGCCGATTTTAAGAATACTTTTTGCGATGGCCAGGGTAATAAAAGCCTGTTGGGATATGAGTGGTATGATTTTACCGATGTCAGTGGCAAATTGTTCCTCAGTGTAAATCCAAACGGGTTATATGCAGGACTTGTAACATTGTGGGCAAAGCATTTCGGTTTGGGTACTGCGAATATCCCCACAAATCCAGTGAATAACAAACGCTATATGCCCCGTTATTACTATTTGAGCCCATTCTTCCCTTACCCGGACGGCAAATTGCCTGGAACAGTGAGGATGCGCTTCTTCTTCAAGGATAGTGAACTACAGGATTATAAAGACAGAACCAATCAGCCATCCCTTACACGTGAAGACCTTCGTATCCTTCATTACGATGAGGTGAATTCAGATTGCGAAATGACTAATAATGCCAATCAGGGCGTCTTCATGAATATAAAAGAAGTAAAAGCATTGCCAACAGGCGGTTTTTATATTGAAGTGGAGACCAATAGCCTGTCGGAGTTTGGCGCCATAGGCGGCACTGAGATACTGCCCGTTACGCTTTCTCAATTCAAAGCCCTCACTATAAGCAATGAGATCCGGTTGAGTTGGAATACTGAACAAGAAATGAACAATAAAGGATTTGAAATTATGCGGAGTAAGGATGGTGCCAATTTTGAAAAGATCGGATGGGTGAATGGCCATGGTACTATGGAAGGCATGAATCGATATTCTTTCACCGATAAAGCTCCATTTGCAGGCAGGAATTTCTATCGCCTGCGCCAGGTGGATATCGATAATAACCCGAAGCTTAGTGAAATACTGGTAGCGAACACCAAGAACATCATGAACCTGAGCATTACGCCAAATCCTGTTGATAATATCCTGTATGTTGAAATGGATGAGAAGAATATCGCATCGCTGAAGATCGTGGATATGCAGGGCAGGATGATGTGGAAGAGCGAAGGCGCCCGTTTTACATCCATTATGGCTGTGCCCGTTCAGCGATTGGTGAAAGGAGCTTATTTACTGGAAGCAGTGGATAAACAAGGCAACCGGCAAACGGAAAAGTTCATTAAGAAATAAGATACATGGCTGCTAAAAAAGAAGGCCCCGGAAATTTTCCGGGGCTATTCTTTTTATACGCTGAAAGGATGGATTAGAATCCCATCTTTTGTTTGAGTTTGGAGTCGATGGCATCCAGGAACTCTTCTGTGTACAGGTAATGTTCTCCGTGGCTCACTTTGTTGCCATGGATACATACTGCGAGGTCCTTGGTCATTTTGCCTTCTTCCACTACTTCGATACAAACGGCTTCGAGGGCGTTGGCGAAATCGATCAGCTCCTGGTTATTATCCAGTTTGCCGCGGAAGGCCAGGCCTCTTGTCCATGCAAAGATCGATGCGATGGGGTTGGTGCTGGTAGGCTTTCCTGCCTGGTGATCGCGGAAGTGGCGGGTAACGGTACCGTGAGCAGCTTCTGCTTCCATGGTCTTACCATCGGGGGTAACCAGTACGGAGGTCATGAGGCCGAGGGATCCGAAACCCTGAGCTACGCTGTCTGACTGTACGTCGCCATCATAGTTCTTACAAGCCCATACGAAATTGCCATTCCATTTGAGGGCGGAGGCCACCATATCATCGATGAGGCGGTGCTCATACACGATGCCTGCATCCTGGAATGCCTGTTTGAATTCGTTCTGGTAGATGTCTTCGAAAATATCTTTGAAACGACCATCATATTTTTTGAGGATGGTGTTCTTGGTGCTAAGGTAGAGGGGCCATTTTTTGCTGAGCGCCATATTGAAGCAGCTACGTGCAAAGCCTTTGATGCTCTCGTCGGTGTTGTACATGGAGAGGGCAACACCATCGCCCTTGAAATTGTACACTTCAAAGGTTTGTGGCTCGCCGCCATCTTCGGGGGTGAAGGTCATGGTGAGCTTACCCTTTCCTTTGATAACGGTATCGGTAGCGCGGTACTGGTCGCCAAATGCATGACGGCCCACAATGATGGGAGCTGTCCAGTTGCTGACCAGTCTTGGTATATTCTTGATCACGATGGGCTCACGGAAAACGGTTCCGTCGAGGATATTGCGGATAGTGCCGTTGGGGCTTTTCCACATTTGTTTCAGGTTGAATTCTTTCACCCTTGCTTCGTCCGGAGTGATGGTGGCGCATTTGATGCCCACGCCGAATTCCCTGATGGCGTTCGCTGCATCGATGGTCACCTGGTCATTGGTCTGGTCTCTGTATTCGATTCCCAGGTCATAGTACCTGATATCAACATCGATATAGGGCAAAATCAGTTTTTCCTTGATGAATTTCCAGATGATCCGGGTCATTTCATCACCATCCAATTCTACAACCGGATTAGCTACTTTGATTTTTTTTGCCATTTCTTGTGATTTTAAGCTCGGTTAAGTTTGCGAATCTACGCCAATTGGGGTAATTGAGCAAAGCCCATCCTATATTCAAAAAATTAATCTGTTAGGAATGCTACATCGGGTTGAAATACACGTTTTTTTTGCCATAGGATAGTACAGACGGCTATCTGAATGGTTTCTATTAGATACGGATACATATTTAATCCTGCATAATGGAGCATACAACAGAAGAAAAAACGGAGATCCTCCGGGCTTACGTAAACCAGTTGCAGGAGTACACGGGCCGTTCCCTTCTACTCAGTGCAGCAGACCTTGCATCGCTGGCGCATATCATGGTGATGCGCGTATACAGGCGCAGATCGGACCTCATCAAGACCGGCGATAAGGAGCAATACCTGCATTTCATTGTGAAAGGACTGGTCCGTCAGTATTTCTATGACGGTACAAACGACGTAACCATCCATTTCGCCCGTGAAGGCGAAGCGGTGAGCTCATTCATTTCGTATTTTGCCGGCACATCATCGATATGCCAGTTGGAAACCCTGGAGCCCACGCTTACCCTGGCCTTGCCCAGGGCCAGGCTGGAACAGCTCTATCCGTACTCCACACGCATCAACCGGATGGCAAGGGTGATCCTCTCGGCCCAGATCCTGCAATTGGAGAACTGGGAGCTCAATCACCTGCGCTATTCCATCAGGGAAAGGTTCCTCATGTTCATCAAGAACAACCAGGAGCTCTACCATCGGGTCCCGTACAAGTACCAGGCATCTTATCTGGACATTAAACCGGAAACATATAGCAGGCTCAAAACACAACTGGAAAGAAAAGTGAGAGCCATTCACGGAAAATAATGTCGTTCACATGCCCAGGATATTGGAAGTAAAAAATTATTTCGACCCATTGTTCACTTACGTACATCGTTATACGCAGTTACGCAAGGAGGAACTGATGCAGTTATTGCCATTCCTCGATATCAGGCTCTACGAAAAAAAGGAAATGATCCTTTCCGCCGGCGAAATAGACAGCTATCTCAATATCGTGATGAAAGGAATGGCCCGCAAGTACATCGTATTGGGCAAGAACCGGGAAGTGACCCTGCAACTGGCCACGGAAGGGCATTTCATCCAATCCGAGATCAGTTTCAATACCCGTACGCCTTCAGAGCTCTGTCTGCAAGCGGTAGAACAGTCCATCATCGTGCGGATGGAGCATTCCAACCTGGAAATGATCATGCGCAACTACCACTGGGCCGAAGAAATGGGCAGGTTGTTGGTGGTACAACTGGCGGCGGGAAAGGAAAGAAGATTGTACAATGTACGGATGAAATCAGCCAGGGAAAGATTCCTGGAATATGTGGAGAAGCACCCGCAGATGATGCGACGGGTACCACAGAATGTACTCGCTTCCTATCTCAATATCAATCCGCAGACCTTCAGCAGGCTGAAGCGATTGCTGAAGGGGAAATCTCTTTAATTGCCCACATTCACTACCAGTACGGGGATGCTGATCTCATGGCGGACGGAGTTGATGGTTTCCCCGTAGATCCAGTCCTTGAGGCCCCGGTGCCTGTGGGCGCCGATCACCAGCAGGTCCGCCCGCTGATCCTGCACCAGCCTTGCGATCTCCTTACTTCGGTTCCTGAAACCCAGGTGGCCGGTGGCATTGAGCCCTCTTTCCTGTAATTGCTGTACATAGAAGTGAAGGCGCTGCTCGTCGTTGCGCGTTTCAAAATCATCACTCTCCAGGCCCAGCATATGCGCCGAAGGGCTTTCCACCACGTGTATGAGCATATACTCGGAATCAGGATGTCCCTGGCCGATGGCATGGGCGATCAACTGGCTATCGTGTTCCCCAAACTCCAACGCCACCGCGATCTTTTTGTACGAAGGCGTATCCAGTTGCTGAAGGCCCGTAAGCTCCGGGTGCATCTCGATGGAACTGGCGGCTTTCCTTCGTGCGATCAAAGGATAGAAACTGATATAGGCGAGCAGTCCCAGGAAGAAGAGCCCGCCGGCAATGATGAGGATCTTCCATAAAATGCCACCTGACCCTTCAAAGAAAGGAATGGCCTGGCTGAGCACCATCTTGATATTGAGATACACCAATACCGAAGCGATCAGCCACGCAGCTATTTTCACGATGGGCTTGATGGCGAATTGCCCCATCGTTTTCTTATCGCTCACAAAATGGATCAGGGGTATCACGGCAAAGCCCAGTTGCATACTCAATACCACCTGGCTGAAGATAAGCAGGCTATCTACCTCCTGGTCGCCGAACAATCCGATAGTGATGATGGCCGGAATAATGGCCAGCAACCTGGTGAGCAATCTGCGCATCCAGGGATTGATACGAAGGCGTAGATAGCCTTCCATCACGATCTGGCCCGCGAGCGTACCCGTGATGGTAGAGCTTTGTCCTGCCGCTATCAATGCCACGGCAAACAGGATGGGAGCGAGTTTGGAGCCGAGCATGCCTTCCAGCAACTGATGTGCCTGACCGATCTCGGCCACGCCAAGGCCGTTCCTGAAGAAGACGGCTGCGGCAAGGATGAGGATGGCCGCATTCACGAGGAAGGCCACGTTCAGGGCCACGGCAGAGTCCACAAAGCTCCATTTGAGCGCCTGTTTGATGCCCGGCGGTGTTTTGCTGATCTTTCGCGTTTGCACCAGTGCGGAGTGGAGGTACAGGTTATGCGGCATCACGGTGGCGCCGATAATACCGATCGCAATGTACAATGCTTCCTCATTGGGGAAAGTGGGAATAAAACCTTTCACCACTTCGGAGGGAACAGGTTTGGCCATGATGATCTGAACCAGGAAGGAGACTGCAACAACGGCCACCAGCCCGATGATGAAGGCTTCCATCTTTCGCATGCCCAGTCTTTGCAACAGTAACAACAGCAATGTATCGAAAACGGTGATGGCCACGCCCCAGATCAGCGGCAGGCCCGTGAGCAGATGGATACCGATGGCCATACCCAGCACTTCTGCCAGGTCGGTAGCGGCAATAGCTATTTCAGCGAGAATGTAAAGAACGAAGTTGATGCCCCTGGGATAGGTTTCGCGGTTGGCCTGGGCCAGGTCGCGGCCGCGGACGATACCGAGGCGGGCAGATAAACTTTGCAGTAGCAAGGCCATGATATTGCTCATCAGCAATACCCACAGCAAGGTGTAACCGAATTTGGATCCGCCTGCCAGGTCCGTGGCCCAGTTGCCCGGGTCCATATAGCCTACGGATACCAGGTACGCAGGGCCAAAGAAGGAGAGGATCCTTTTCCAGCGGTTGGTATGTTTAGACACGTCCACTGAAGCATGTACTTCGCTCAGTGACCTGTCCGGGTGGTGCTTATTCATCATATTTCACGAATACGTTTTTTGCCACGTGCTCACTCACCGTGACAATGGACTGGTTTCTGACCTTCAGCTCCAGTGAATGGTCGAAGGCGAAAATCTTCTTCACCTCTATCCTTGTGCCGAGGCCGATCTGTTTATGTTTGAGGAGCTCCAGCATTTCAGGGCTCTGGTCGCCGATGCCACTCACTTCGCCCGTTTTATTGGGCGGCAGATGCAGCAGGTCTACCTGCTTGATCAGCGTGAACCTACCCTGACTATCGGGGATCGGGTCCCCATGAGGATCTGTTTTTGGGTAATCCAGGAATTCATCCAGCCGGTCTATCAGCTTCCGGCTGCTGATATGTTCCAGCTCTTCTGCGATCTCATGTACTTCGTCCCAGCCGAATTGTAATTTCTCCACCAGGAAATATTCCCAAAGCCTGTGCTTGCGAATGATCTGCAGCGCCACTTTCCTGCCTTCCTGGCTCAGCTTGAAACCTTTGTATCGCTCGTAGATGAGGAGCTTCTGCGCTTTCAGCTTTTTCAGCATATCCGTTACGGAAGCAGGGCGGGTCTGCAGTTCATTGGCCACATCGTTGGTGGTGACCACGCCATCGCTTTTCTGGAGATGGAAAATGGCCTTGAGATAATTTTCTTTACTGCTGGAATATTTCTGCATCGACTCCCTTTTCGCTTCACTCATCTAAAATTAAATTTAGACAAATCTAAAAAATAAATCGTAACAATCAAATAACTTTTTAGGGAGTGCTGCTGAATGCCTACTTTTAACGCATCAACACCAAACCGGTATATGAAAAAATTGCTCCTCTTTTTGCCTGTATTGCTGCTGTTTGCAGGGGCCTGCAAGGACAAAAAGACTTCTATGAAAGACGGTGATAAGGTAGAGATCGGGGACTTTATCGAATTCTTCCCCGAACAAGCATTGCCTTTTAAGATCGAAGACACATCACTCGTAAAAAAATCCACAGACTCCTCACTGATCGGCCTGAAGATCTTTAAGCAATTCATACCCGACAGCATCCTGAAAAAAGATTTCGGCAACACCGTCTCCCTCAAGCTCTGGTCACTGGCAAGGGCCAGAGAAAAAGGGAAAGAGACCTATCTTTTCGTGAAAGCCCAGGGAGGCACCAAAAGGGCCTGCTACCTGGTATGCTTCAGCGCAGATAACAAGTACCTCAATGCGATGCCTATCCTCAAAACAGGATTCGATAATTCCACCAGTGCATATGGGATGCTCGACAAGAAATTCCAGATCACTACTTACCGGGAACGTAAGCAGGGCGACAATATCGTGAGTTTCAAAAGGAATGTGTATGGCTACAATGCAGCGGCCAATGAATTCACACTGATGATGACCGAGCCCAATGAGGAGATCATCGAGAACGTGATCAATCCCATCGATACTTTCGGCATAAAGCACAAGCTGGCTGGCGATTATGTACAGAATAAAAAGAATTTCATTTCGTTCCGCGACAGTAAGCGCCCCAATGAATTGCGCTTCTTCGTTCACTTCGAGAAGAATGATGGGGAATGTAAGGGCGAACTGAAAGGAGTGGCCAAACTGGTCAACAGCACATTGGCTGTGTACCAGGAAACCGGCAATCCCTGCGAACTTCAATTCAATTTCAAAGGCAATACGGTTACTATGAAAGAGACCGGTGGATGCGGCTCCTGGCGCGATATCAAATGCTTCTTTGAAGGTAGCTATACCAGAAAGAAAGCCCCGAAAACAGCAGAGCCTGCCGGTAAGAAAAAATAGTTTGACAGCCAGGGCCTTAGATTTTTATGGAATAAGCAGTATATTGCACTCGTTTGTGTATTAAGTACACATTATTGAATTCACCAAGCAAAAGATATTATGAGCTTTACCAACTATAATGTTCCGTACCCGATCAATGAATCCTACAAAACAAAAGTGGCTTACTTCTCCATGGAGTTCGCCGTTCATCAGCCCCTCAAGATCTACAGTGGTGGCCTTGGTTTCTTAAGTGGTTCACATCTCCGGAGCGCGTATGAGCTTCGTCAGAATATGATCGGCATCGGGATCTTGTGGAAATATGGATACTATGACCAGGCACGCAACCAGGACGATACCCTGCAAGTGACCTGGATGGAAAAGCATTACAGTTTTTTGGAGGATACCGGCATCCAGTTCCAGATCATCATCCACGACCATCCGGTTTGGGTGAAGGTTTGGTACCTCAATCCCGAAACATTCGGTACGGCGCCACTTTTCCTGCTCAGCACGGATGTGCCGGAGAACGATTATGTTTCCCAGACCATCACACATCGTTTGTACGACGCCAATGTGGCTACCAAGGTAGCGCAGTTCATCCTCCTGGGTGTGGGCGGCGCCAAACTGGTGGACGAGCTCAATTTCAATCCGGACAGGTATCACCTGAATGAAGCGCATGGCGTTTCTGCCGTGTTCTATCTGTACAAGAAGTTCGGCAATGTGGAAGAGATCAAAAAGCGTCTCGTGTTCACTACGCATACGCCGGAAGAAGCGGGCAATGAAAAGCATGATATCTATCTCTGCCAGAAGATGAGCTATTTCTGTGGACTGGGGCTGGATGAAGTGCGTAAGCTCACAGGCATCGAAGATGATCAGTTCAACCATTCCCTGGTGGCGCTTCGCTTTGCACATATCGCCAATGGCGTATCGGCCTTGCATGGCGTGGTGTCCCGGCTGATGTGGGGAAAATATCCGGGCGTTTGTCCGATCATCTCCATCACCAATGCGCAGAACTGGCGCTATTGGGCAGACAAACAATTGTACAAGTTCATGGAAGAGAACAATGATGCCGGTTGGGATGATCGCAAGCGTCATTTGAAGAGAAGGTCTTTCGAGATCGTGGCAGATCAAACGGGAAAACTGTTCAAACCTGATGTGTTCACTATCGTTTGGGCCAGAAGGTTTGCCGGTTACAAACGCGCCGATTTCCTGACACGCAATAAAGAAAGGTTCGAGAAATTATTGTCGAACAAACAATATCCGGTACAGATCATTTGGGCGGGAAAGCCTTACCCGATGGACTATCCGGCCATCAACGAATTCAACAGCCTTGTGAATATCAGCAAGAAGTACAGCAATGTAGCGGTGCTCACAGGGTATGAGCTGGGGCTTTCAAAAAGACTGAAGCAGGCAGCAGACTGCTGGCTGAACAATCCACGTGTTCCCCGCGAAGCCTCCGGCACCAGTGGTATGACGGCCGCGATGAATGGCGCTGTCAATTTCTCCACAGACGATGGCTGGATCCCTGAATTCATGCAACATGGCAATAACGGTTTCGTGGTGCCGAAGGGTGATTATGCGAGAATGAATACCCAGGAGCAGGATGATTACGACCTGAACAAGATCTATGATATCCTGGAGCAGGAGATCCTTCCTTTGTACTATAATCAATATGATACCTGGAGGTCGGTAGCCATCAATGGTATGCGGGATGTGCGCTTTCGCTTCGAGTCTGGCAGAATGGCCAACGAATATTACCAGGAGCTCTACAAATAATTTGATCGTTTGTGTAATTGCAGAGAACTGCGCATCCATTAGCTGAATTCACCAAATTGGATTGTATGAAGAAGCTAATAGTTGTTGCAGTTTTTTGTTTTCCCCTTCTCTCTTCCGCGTTGGCTAAGCCCGGCCCCGGAAAGAATACAGTGTCATCAGTATTGAAGTCGGCCATCGTGTACCGGTCAGGAGCCGAGCTGTATCACACGGCCAGGATCACGCTGACGCAGGGCAACAATGATTTCATCATAGAAGGCATCAGTAACCAGATCGAGGTGAACAGTATCCGCATTGCATCCGATAATAACGGTTTGGCCGTGATGTCCGTTGAGTTCGGTAAGAACTTCCTGGTGAAGGAGGATGCTTCGCCGGAACTGAGGCGGCTAAAGGATTCTATCGAATCGGTGGAAAAAGACCTGGAGCTGGTGCAGTCGGGCATAACCACCAACAAGGAATTGCAGGCGGTACTTACGGCCAATAAATCCATCGCGGGCACACAAACAGGCGTGAGTGTGGCAGAGCTGACCAAAATGATGGATTACTACCGGTCAAAATCAACCGAATTGCAGAAAGAGCGCTTATTGCTTACCGATAAAGAGGCGAAACTAGTGAAGGCCATCAGCCGCCTGCGGAGCCAGGTGGAAGAGGCAGAAAAAAAGAATATGACCACTGCCGGGCAGCTTGCTATCCAGGCTTTCTCACCTATGTCCGGTACCTACACCCTCAATGTTTCTTATATCACCCCATTTGCGGGATGGAACCCTTCATATGATCTTCGGGTAGACAATATCAACAAACCAGTGAATATCGGGTTCAAAGCGAAAGTGAGCCAGAGTACCGGTGTAGACTGGAAAAATGTAAAACTGGTTTTGGCCACTTCCATGCCGAATATGAATGCCACTGCACCTGAACTGCAAAGTTGGTTATTGTCCTTTGAGAATATGCAAAGGCGGCTGCTTTCCAATTCGGATATAAAAACAGCCTTGCAGGGAAAAGTGGCAGGGGCCGCTTTGCAGGAAGTGGTGGTAGTGAGAGGAAATACTTCCCTGAATGACAATGAGGAGCCTCTGTATGTAGTGAACGGGGCGATAGTTACGAAAGAACAGTTCAACCAGATCAACAAGAATGCGATCAAATCTGTGGAAGTGTTGAAAGATAGCAAGGCCACTGCCCTGTATGGTTCAAGAGCTGTTAACGGAGTGATCATGGTTGTGTTGAAAGAAGGGCTGGAGGATTATGTAGCAGTGAACGATAATGAGCTCAATGTCACTTACGAGATCGATCTGCCCTATGATGTGCCTACCAATGGGAAGGAGCAGGTGGTGGCCCTGAAGGAGCGTACAGCTCCCGCTACTTACAAATATTTTGCGGCACCGGTGAAAGATAAGGATGCATACCTGCTGGGATGCATCGCCGACTGGGGCAGTTTGCAACTGATTTCCGGTGAGGCCAATATCATTTTTGAAGGCACGTATGTAGGCAAGACGATGATCGATCCGGGCTCTACCAGTGATACCCTCAACCTCACCCTGGGTAAAGACCACCGGGTGGTGATCACGCGGGAGAAGCTGAAAGATCTCAGCAGCGTGAAATTCCTCGGTTCCAAAAAAATGCAGACCCTCACGTATGAGATCACGGTAAAGAACAATAAGAAAGAGGATATCCAGTTGCAGGTGAAGGACCTGTTCCCGATCCCGACCGATAAGGAGATCGAAGTGGAGCTGCTGGAATTCAGTGGGGCAGATGTAGATAAAGAAAGATCATTCCTTACCTGGAATATGACCTTGAAGCCGGGTGAAACTAAAAAACTGCGAATGAGCTATAGCGTTAGGTATCCGAAAGACAAGGTGCTTCCTCTCTGAAAAACAGGGTTCCTTTCATAAACGGGCGTCTCCGGTGCAGCCGGGGGCGCTTTTATCATAAAAAATGGCGTCCTTTTGAGGGGACGCCATTCCATTCTATGATAAAGAGATCATTTCTTGATCACTTCCAGCAATGTTACTTCAAACACCAGGGCAGAGCCGGGCTTGATATCCGCACCAGCGCCGCTATCGCCATAGGCCAGCTCTGATGGGAGATAGATCTTCCACTTGCTACCCTGAGGCATCAGGAGCAGGGCTTCAGTCCAACCCGGGATCACGCGGGTAACGCCGAAGGTGATGGGCTCACCTCTTCTCACTGAGCTGTCGAATTCCTTTCCATCGATGAGGGTGCCGATATAATGAACCCTTACATCATCGTTCACGGTTGGCTTGGGACCAGTTCCTTCATCGATGATCTCGTATTGAAGACCGCTGGCCGTGGTGATCACGCCTGGCCTCTTTTTGTTATTGGCGAGGAACTCGTCTCCGGCTTTCTTGTTGGGGCCTGCAGCTTTTGACTTGATGGCCTGCATATGGTTCATGATGCACATCTGTACCTGCATCTCATCCAGTACGGCTTTGCCGGCTTTCTGATCGGCGAGGGCCTTTGTTACCAGGGTATTGTTGATATCGGTTATACCTTGTTGTTTGTAGAAGTTGGCGAGGCTGAGGCCGATAGCATAGCTGAAAGAGTCAGCAGCATTCTTCAACACTACAGTTCCGGCAGGTTTTGCAACGGTTTTGGCGGCAGGCCTGGCAGTTGGCTTTGCAGCAACTGGTTTCTTCGTTTGTGCAACAGCTCCAAGAGCTACACAGCAGATTGCTGTAAAGAGGATCGATCTTTTCATTCAAAGTTGATTTAAGGGTCCAAATATAATGGAAAGTTCATTGCCGGGCATACCGCTCCGCCTTTTCCAGCATCATGGCAGCGCCGGCGTATTTAGGAGTATAGGCTTCACGGTTGACGATGCGGAGCAGGTCCCGCTCCAGGGATTCTATAGGCGTTTCGATGATCCGGTTGATCTCTTTCCCTTTTTCATAGATAATAAACGTGGGTACATGATGGATGTTTTTCCCCCGTTCTTCATGGGTGGGACTTTGCTTGTAATCGTTTTCGCCATGGCCTACATTGATGATCTCTACCCGTAATGGCGGAAAGCCGCAAATGTTCAACACTTTAAGCATACGCGGCACTTCCCGCCTGCTGTCGCCACACCAGGTGCCCATGAATATCTGTATGGTCTTGTTCCTCAGCTCCGGGCGGAGCTTTGCGAGGATGAGGCTATCTGGCGTATAAGCATTATAGTTAGGTACGTACCAGGTGTTGAAAGGTGGTTGTTTCAATCCATCTTCCGTGCTTTTGCCGTAGAGATCGGGATGGCTTTGCGCATTGTAGATGAGGTGATTGAACTGTTCAGGATCATTGCCGGTTTTGTGCAGTTTGGGGTGGCAGGCGATGGTAATTAGGATGATGAGTATGGGCAAAAGGATATGCTTTCTCATATGATGAGTTTCTACATTAAAGAATTGATTGTAAAAAGAATCAGGGTGCTGCCGGTCGCCCGCGTCCCCGCGATCGAAGGTCACACGCTGCGTGCGAAAAACATTATAGTATAGAAAGCTAAAGCCGCGGCGGCTGGAAGATGCCATAAGCACTGGCATCGGGGAGGGGAGTGGCGGTGGCCGGAAAACTGGTTTTGGCGGGAGCTATGGCCAACGATCCGGGCAAACTGTAATACGCATGATCATAGGTCTCTTCCGGAACAGCTTTGCCAGATGAAGAAGCGGCATAATGCAATTGCTTGCCATCTGCCTGCGCCATGATCTTTTCGCAATCACATTTTGCTGCGGTGGTGGTAGCCCTGAGCCGGCATTCCCAATAGCTCATGATCCTGCCATACTGGATGGCAAAGAAACAGATCAATACCAGGAGCGCTGAAAGGCGTCGCATACAAAAAAGGTTGCTACGTGAAAAATAGCCATATTTGTCGAATAAAAAAAGCATCCATGAGCGCATTCATAAAACCAGTGGAAGTCAGATGGTCGGACCTTGATCCGAATTTTCATCTTCGTCATTCTGTGTATTACGATTATGGCGCGTTTGCGCGTATCAGTTTTTTGGAAGAACATGGCCTTACTGCGGCTGTGATGGCCAATTATCAGATCGGTCCTATCCTGTTCCGTGAAGAGTGCCTGTTCAAGCGTGAGATCAGGCTGGGCGATAAGGTCACCATCGATGTGGAATTGCTTGCCGCGCGTGAAGATCAGAGCCGCTGGAGCATCAGGCATAATATCTGGAAGAACGGGGATACACTCGCGGCCTTGCTTACCGTGGACGGTGCCTGGATCGATGTTGCCAAACGTAAACTCACGCTACCACCTGAAAATGTGATGCATGTGTTCAGCAATATGCCCCGGTCGGCTGAATTTGCGTGGATAAATAAATGATCCTTTAACAACTTTTTTTCACGGCTGACGTTATTTTAGCCCAAATGAATATCGCTATGAAACGCGTACTCTTACCCCTCTTATTGTTCGCTTCCGTTGGAAGTTTTGCGCAAGGTGGATTGCTGAAAAAAGCCAATGACCTCCTGAACAAATCGAAATCCGGCACTGGTCTCTCCAATGATGATATCGTTTCTGGCCTGAAAGAAGCCCTTAGCCTGGGTGCTACCAATGGCGCCAACAAGCTCTCTGCCGTTGACGGTTTCTTTGCCAATGCAGCCATCAAAGTGCTGATGCCTCCCGAAGCGCAGAAAGTGGAATCCACGCTCCGCAGCATGGGCATGGGCAAACTGGTGGATGATGCCATCCTCAGCATGAACAGGGCAGCAGAAGAAGCCGCCAAATCCGCTGCTCCCATTTTCCTGAATGCCATCAAGGGAATGAGCTTCCAGGATGCACTGGGCATCCTTCGTGGTAACGATACGGCGGCTACCAGTTACCTGAAAGGCAAGACCATCGGTTCACTCACCAGCGCATTCACCCCCACTATCGACAGTGCCCTCAGCAAAACCGGCGCCACCCAACACTGGAAAGCCGTTTTCGAGGCCTACAATAAAG
>JAGIAP010000010.1:27732-37212 GCA_017744805.1 Chitinophagaceae bacterium
ATAAAGTGCCTCTCGTAAAGAAGGTGAATACCAACCTCAGCGGTTATGTTACGGAGCGCGCGCTCAACGGCCTCTTCTTCCAGGTTGCACAGGAAGAATCGAAGATCCGTAAGGACCCCGCCGCCCGCGTAACCGAAACATTGAAAAAAGTATTTGGATAAGCTTTCCCTACTTTTGCGGCATGAATACGGAAAAGTTCGACATGTTCCGCAACAGGCTGGTGAAAGTGTTTAAACATATTCACAAACAGGCACGTCGTCAGCATATCACCTGCTACAGGGTATATGATCACGACCTGCCTGAATTCCCTTTCTGCATCGAGATCTACGAAGATCATATCTACCTCGCCGAATACAAGCGCAGGCATACCCTCAGCGAAGAAGAGCATGAACAATGGCTGGAAGATTGTATCGTCATCATCAGTGAGATACTGGAACTGCCATCGGACAATGTATTCATCAAACAACGTCAACGCAAGGCTGGTCGCCTGGGACAGTACCAACGGGTAGACACAACCGATGCATTCTTCAATGTGAACGAAGCAGGCCTCCGGTTCAAAGTGAACCTATCCGATTACCTCGATACAGGTCTTTTCCTCGATCACCGGATCACCCGGGGCATGGTCCGTGAAGCCGCCGATGGTTTGCGCGTGCTCAATCTCTTCTGTTATACCGGCTCCTTCTCCGTATATGCTGCCGCCGGCAATGCCGCTTCCGTTACTTCCGTTGATCTTTCCAAAACCTATCTCAAATGGGCGGAAGAGAATATGCAACTCAACGATCTCTATAACCCGAAGAAGCACCATTTCCTGCATGCGGATGTATTGCAATATCTCGATACACTCGAACCGGACTCCTTCGACCTGGTTGTACTGGATCCTCCCACTTTCAGCAATAGCAAGCGTATGAAAGATTTCCTGGATATCCAGGCAGACCATGTAAGCCTGCTGAATAAGACACTGAAAGCCCTCTCTCCCGGAGGAGTTATCTACTTCAGTACCAATTACAGGAAATTCGAGTTGGACAGGGAGCGCATCCATACACCTTCCATCCGGGATATCACCAAAGCCACCACACCCTTTGATTTTCAAGGCAAGTTATTCCGCTGGTGTTACAGGTTAGAGGCATAATTGGGCAATCCGCTCAAAAGGAGGCCGAATAAGAAAGGGATTCTGTAAATTAGGATTGTAATTCTTAAACCTTACAGATCCTTTTATGAAACCTGTACTGATCTGCCTGCTGTGCTGCACAGGCATCTACCACTCCGGAATGGCTCAGCAAACTTCATTTGGAGCCATGCAGGGACCTCCGATGGCCATGCCGGCCACTATCTTCCTCACCGATATCCAAGGCAAAAGGTCCACAGAAGAATGGAACCGTCACGAGATCAAAGGAACTCCTTTCTTTATCCCCAACTGGGCTAAAGCGGTTATAACGTTGGCGGATAATCGCAGATTCAACAATATCTCCATACGTCTCAACTGTGTCAATAACAGTATTCACTATCTCAATGCCCAGCAGGAAGAAATGGTGGCGCCGGATGGCGTTATCAAAGAATTATTGTTATTAGATTCCCAGGCCACCTTTACTAAAGAATATATACTGGTCAGCGGCTTTCCGGCCATCGATAAGCATACCCTCAACACTTTTTACGAAAGGCAGATCAACGGTACTGTTCAACTGTTGATGTACACAAAAAAGCGACTGATGGAATTGCGCACTATGGGTAGTGCAGCACCGGAGAAAGAATATATGGGGGTAGAATCCTTTTACCTGTACAAAGATGGACAGATCAGGAGCTGGGAAAAGGGAAAGGATTTTTTGCTGGATTTATTGTCGGATAAGAAAGAAGCAGTTGAGGGATATATCAAACAGAATAACCTGAAATGCAAATCCATTGAGGATTGCAGGGCTGTGGTCAGTTACTACAATACTTTGCAGTGATCAGTTCCGTTGCTTGCGTGGCTTTGTGAAAGGTAGCAACATCGGCACTTTCTGCTGGTAAGCGATATAGGCTTCGCCGAATTCACGGCGGAGCTTTTTTTCTTCGAATAAGGTGCCGATGCAGGTATACACAGTTACCATAACGGCATCGATCAGGTTGCCTCCGGTGGGAAGCAGGAAAAAGATACACCAGATGAGCAATATCGTTCCTGAATAGAGCGGGTGTCGCATATAGCTGTTCAATCCACCTGTTTCAAGCTTATCACTTTTTTGTTGCTGCGGAAAAAGCACATCGATGCCACTGAGGTGGAAGAAATATTTCCGGATACAGATACCCATTACCAACAGGGCAGGCGCCAGCAGTAAAAGGGCAAGGATACTAACGTAGTGGGACAGTTGTAATATGATCCTGTCAGGCTGTCTATACTGGAACCAATAGATCCCGCCCAGGATCAAAAAGGAAAGGATCGAATAGAAAAGGCGGTAATACCGGAAAGAAGTCCCCATGAATGAACTGAAGAATTGCTTCACAGGATTGGCTGCCAGCAAGCTGTGCAGGACGCCGAATATTAGCCAGTATATGATCAGTTCTATATACATTTTTCTATAAATGGAAAGATACGGCAAGGGTGCATCCGTTCTCCGGTGCGGCATGGATCAGCATTTTCCCATTCACCTGTTCCAGCCGGCTGCGGATATTCATCAGGCCCATCCCCGGGATATTGGTGTGCGGGTCAAATCCTTTGCCATTATCACTGATGGTGAGATGAACTGTTTTGTTCTGTTGTTCCAGGTGGATCTTTACATGACTGGCCGCCGCGTGCTTCAGTACATTGTTCAGTTGCTCCTGGATAATTCGATAGAGCATCAGTTGCACCTGTTCTGGCAGGTCGGTTTCTTTGATGCCATCATTCCTCAGTTCGATATGCAGGGTATTCACCACCCGGATGGCGTCTACCAATTGATGAAGACTGGTAAGCAGCCCATTCTCATGTAATGCGGGAGGTAGCATGGAGCGGGAGAGTTGCCTGATCTCTTCGATCACCTGGATCAGGTAGTCCGAACATTTTTCCAGGAGCTCCTGTTGCATTTCCTTGTTCACCTGCGCATGTTGCACATATAGTTTCACTACACCCAGCAACTGATTGACATTGTCGTGCAACTCTTCTCCCAATTTTTTCCTTTCCGCTTCCTGCGCCGTCAGTACGGCCTGTGTTATTTCCAGTCGTTGCTTTTCCCTTTCTTCTTCCAGTTTTCCCTGGATCCATTTTTCTCTTTCCTGTTCCATCTGCGCAACTATCTTCCTGCTTCCGAAATAGATCAGCACGGCGGCCAGTATCATGAACAAAACCCCTTTAGAGTGTTGTATCAGGGAGTACAGCTCAAGGTCGTTGCGGGTAATTTGTTTCGATATCAGGTCCGAAGCGAATATCCAGGTGACGCCGAATACCAGGAAAACAGCGGCTAATTTTACGGATGAAGAAAATGGGTTTTTCATAAAGGGTAAACGGGTATAATGGAATACAATAATACAATATTGCGATAAGAAATCCTGTGATGGTGCATAATCCGTGGAATAGCGGTTACAAATCCGTTCAAACAACACCCGAAAAAAGCGGGGTTATCCACATAAAATAGGAATATCTTTGCGCCATGCATTACGTTTCTGTAGAAGGGCTTACCAAATCTTACGGCATCAAGCCATTGTTCGAGAATATTTCTTTTCATATCGAAGAGGGCGACAAGATTGCGCTGGTTGCCCGCAATGGCAGCGGAAAATCAACCCTGCTCCGCATCCTGAGCGGTGCCGAAACGGCCGACTCCGGTACGGTATGGATCAATAAGGAAGTGACGGTGGCCCTGTTTGAACAGGAACCCGAATTCTATGAGGGATGGAGCGTGCTGGACAATATCTTCCATCATGAACATCCCGTTATCAATGCCATCAAGGAGTATGAAGCCCTGAGTGAGGAGGGTGATCCGGAAAAACTGAGCGCTGCCATCGTGAAGATGGATGAGCTCGGTGCCTGGGACTTTGATGCCAAAGTGAAACAGATCCTCGGAAAGCTCAATATCCATCATCTCCACCAACCGGTGGGTACCCTCAGCGGCGGACAACGAAAAAGAGTGGCGCTTGCCAAAACCCTGATCGATATCGGCTTCGAGCATAAGCATGTGCTGCTGATCATGGACGAACCTACCAACCACCTGGATGTGGAAATGGTGGAATGGCTGGAGCACTATCTCAGCCAGCAACATATCACCCTGCTGCTGGTTACCCACGATCGCTACTTCCTGGATGCCGTGTGCGAAGAGATCTGGGAACTGGACAGGAGCGAGCTCTTCGTATACAAAGGGGATTACGAGAATTACCTGGAGAAGAAAGCGGCCCGCATGGAAAGTGAAGCAGCCAGCATCGATAAGGCCCGCAATACCTATCGCAAAGAGCTGGAATGGATGCGCAAACAACCGAAGGCACGCACCACCAAGAGCAAGAGCAGGCAGGATAATTTTTACGAAGTGGAGGCCAGGGCCAAACAGCGCATCGAAGAGCAGCAGCTCCAGTTGCAACTGAAGATGAACCGCCTCGGTGGCAAAGTGATAGAACTGAAAAAAGTGTACAAGAGTTATGGAGAGAAAACGATCCTCAAAGGATTCGACTATACATTCAAAAAAGGAGAGCGGGCAGGCGTAGTAGGAAAGAATGGCGTGGGGAAATCCACCTTCATCAATATCCTGCAAGGCATCGAGGAAGCGGACAGTGGCAAGATCAATATCGGCGAGACCGTCATCTTCGGCAACTATTCCCAGGGCGGTCTTTCGATCAAGGAGGATATGCGCGTGATAGAATTTGTGAAGAATATCGCGGAGAGCTTTCCCCTGGCCAGCGGCGGCTCACTGAGCGCTGCCCAGTTCCTGCAATTGTTCCTGTTCCCGCCTGAACAACAATACACCTATATCTCAAGTTTGAGCGGAGGAGAAAAGAGAAGGCTCCATCTCCTGAGCATCCTTTTCCGCAATCCGAACTTCCTCATACTGGATGAGCCTACCAACGACCTGGACCTGCCCACACTGGCCGTGCTGGAAAATTTCCTGAACGATTTCCAGGGCTGTCTGTTGATCGTTTCGCACGACCGATACTTCATGGACAGGCTGGTGGACCATCTTTTCGTATTTGATGGAAATGGCGAGGTGCGCGATTTCCCCGGCAATTACACACAGTATCGCCTGAACAAGAAAGAAGAGGAGCAAAAAGAAGCATCGCCCAAAGCCGCCGAACAAAAACAGGAAAAGGCTGCCAAAGCAGAAGAGAAAAAGCGTTTGTCCTTCAAGGAAAAACGGGAATTCGAGACATTGGAAAAAGAGATCGCAGCGCTCAGCAAGGAAAAAGAAGAAGTGACGGAGAAGCTGAACAGCGGCACTGCGCCCTTTGATGAATTACAGAAATTAAGTGTTCGCATTGGTGAGATCGGCGCCCTGCTGGACGAAAAAGAGCTGAGATGGCTGGAGTTAAGTGAATTCGAATGACCATTCAACTTACTCAAATCGCCATTCAGCCTTACGCCCCCTGCTTATTCTGAGCACGTTTATATTTTACCGTCAGAAATTGGGAATAATGAAATCATACTTACTGTTTGCCCTCACGGGCATGTCTCTGGCTGCGGTGGCACAAAAGCCTGCCAACCCCAAGCCCTATGCAGCAACCATCACTGCTGCCGACCTCAAGAAGCATCTCTACATTGTAGCCTCCAAAGAAATGGAAGGGCGGGAAACCGCTACGGAAGGGCAACGCAAGGCCGCTGCCTATATCCAGGAACATTTCAGGGCCCTGGGCCTGGCCCCCGGCAATGGAAGCAGCTACCAGCAAGCTTTTCCGGTTTACCGCGACCAGGAGGCCAGCGCTTCTATCGAAGTGAATGGAAAAGAATTGAACGAGATCTTCGGAGCCCGCGGATTTGAAGCCACCTATTATCTCAACCAGGTTGTGTTTGTGGGCGATGGCCTCACCGATAGTACACACGACAGCTACAAAGGATTGGATGTTGCCGGTAAGGCGGTGCTGATCATGCCCGGCAAACCGAATATGAATATGCGCCAGCGCAACCGTGACGCCGGTTCAAACTTCGCGGAAAATGCCCGGCTCCATGGCGCCGCTGTTGTGCTGTATATGACCAGCACGGCAAAGAATCCTATGTCCCGAATGGGGTATATGTATACTGAAATTTTCAAACCGGAAGCCGGCCCCAATATGTTCTATGTGTCCGAAGCTGTTTGTAAGGCCATCATGGGCGAAGCCAGTTTCAAATCGGACAGTGCCGCCGTCAAGAACGGTAATGCACAGTCGAAAATTTACAAAGCAGATATCTTACTGCAAAACAAAAAAAGCGTAGAGCGCCTCGAAAGCACCAATGTGGTGGGCGTTCTGGAAGGGACCGATAAAAAAGACGAGTACCTCTTCCTCACTGCCCACTATGATCATATCGGCAAACAGGGGGATGTGATCAACTACGGAGCTGATGACGATGGCTCCGGTACCGTCAGCATCCTGGAACTGGCAGAGGCTTTCGTGAAAGCAAAGAAAGAAGGGAAGGGCCCACGCAGGACCATCGTATTCATGTGTGTGTCTGGTGAAGAGAAAGGGCTCTGGGGCTCCGAATACTACAGCGAGCATCCGCTTTTCCCGCTGGATAAGACCACGGCCGATCTCAATATAGATATGATCGGAAGGATCGATCCCAGCCGTAAACATGGCGACAGCACCAACTATGTGTATGTGGTAGGAGATGACAAGCTCAGCTCAGACCTGCGCCCCATTAGCGAATCGGTGAACAAGAAATACACGAAGCTTGAACTGGATTACAAGTACAATGATCCCAATGATAAAGAGCGCATCTATTATCGCAGCGACCATTACAATTTCGCACGTAAAGGCGTTCCCATCATTTTCTATTTCAATGGTGTGCATGCTGATTACCACAGGCCCTCCGATACAGTGGAGAAGATCGGTTACGAGATGATGGCGAAGCGGGCGCAACTGGTATTCTACACTGCCTGGGAAATGGCCAACCGGGATGCCATGCTGAAGCGCGATATTCCCTTGCCTCCCATGAATTGATCAGGTGTTGGCTACTGCCACCATCAGCCAGCAAACCAGCGCGATGATCAGTACCACCACGATCCATTTATAGCGGTCCCACTGAGCACGTTGCTTTTTGGAACGAAGGGCCTGCTGCAAAAGCTGTTTCATATCCTCATCATTTCCGGCCAGTTGCATCAAAGCATCATGCACCGGTAAATGATCTTTCAGAGGCAATGGACCGGCGGCCTGCAGCAGGTTCTTTATTATCCGCCTGTTGGTGTCCGTGATATTGAACTGATGAAGGATATCGATATTGGTGGGACTGATGAGTTGTTGGATATGAGCGGAGAGCGAGTGGAAATCCACCTGGAAGAAATTCATAGAGGCGATGGCTTCCCTGAGCTTGTTGGATGAAGCCAGCAGTTCTTCGGGAGTGAGCGGTTTGTAATTGTATCCCGATCCTGTGCGGCGTGTATACCACCGGTTGTAATTGTATTCCTCCCTTTTCTGCGGATCGCTGAGTACTTCATAGGCTTCCTGTATCTCCACAAAGCGGGCAGCCGCCAGGTGGTCACCATCATTCTTGTCGGGATGATACTGCAGCGCCAATTTCCTGAATGCCTTCTTGATCTCCTGCAAACTGGCTACAGGCGTTACCTCCAGGGTCTTATAATAATCTTTTACAATCATGGATGGAATCGCAACAAAACTATACCTTGCACCGTTTACAAAAAAGTTTGATTCTTATCACCATTAATGACTATGAAAGCCCTGCTCCTACAACCTGTTGCGACAATTCGCACCGTAGCCCTTTTGTTGAGTTTTGGTAGTATTATGCAAGCCTGCAATCTGAGGACCGAAGTGAAATCTTCCGGAGAAACAGAAAAAGGGGTTGCCAAAACGGACAGTTCCGCTGCTGTTGCAGCCCCGGAATTGAAGGAAAAAGATGCCATCGACCCAGCCGCCATCAAAGTGGCGGATGCCGCCACCATCCTGGCCAGGCCCGAAGTGCCCATTCTTTGTTATCACCAGATCCGCGACTGGAAGCCAACGGATTCTAAAACGGCCCGCGATTATATCGTTCCCGAAGAGCCTTTCCGCGCGCAGATGAAGATGCTGGCAGATAGCGGCTATCATACCATTCTTCCCGATCAGTTATACGAATACCTCAATACCGGCAAGGCCCTGCCTTCCAAACCGGTGATGCTCACTTTTGATGATACCGACCTGGACCAGTTCACCTTTGCCAGGCCTGAGATGGAAAAACATGGTTTCAAAGGTGTTTTCTTTGTGATGACCGTATCCCTGGGCAGGCCCAGGTATATGAGCAAAGAACAGGTGAAAGCCCTGTCCGATGCCGGCCATGCCATCGCCTCCCATACATGGGATCATCATAATGTGAAAAAATATCAGGGGGATGACTGGAAGATCCAGATAGAAAAGCCGTCTAAACTGCTGGAGGAGATTACCGGCAAACGTATCCAATTCTTTGCCTATCCTTTTGGTCTCTGGAATCCGCAGGCGATCCCCGAGCTGAAAAAGAGGGGAATGCTGGCAGCTTTTCAGTTGTATGCCCCCCGCGACCAGCAGGATCCGCTGTTCACCATCCGCAGGATCATCGTTCCGGGCACCTGGAGCGGCGCCACCCTGGACGCCAGGATGAAAAGCAGCTTCGGCGCAAAATAGCGCATGCAACGGTAATCTTTCCAAAGTTGTCTACTTGTTCTAAATCGTTACCTTCATTTCAATTACTCTACTAAAACGTTTTAAAAGTGGAAAGAATGCAAAGATCATTGTCCTGGGCCCTGGTATTGGTATTGAGTACCACCTTGTTAAGCAGTTGTTTGAAATCCAGTACCACCGAGCCTGAAAAGCTCACCTACCTTTATCTTATGCATATGGCGCCTACAGCGCCTGCCGTTGACCTGTATTTTGGCTCTCAAAAGGCCAGTACCAGCGCTATCGGGTACAATACCATTTCCGGAAGTTACGCGGGCATCAGACCTGCCACTTTTGATGTGACTTACAAAAAAGGTGGTGCTGACAGCGTGGTGGCTACCATCCCCACCGCCGTTTACGACACCAGCCGCCCTTATACCCTCCTTCTGTATTCAGATGACCAGGGTAAAGGACAGGCCACCAAGATCTACGATAATGTAGTGGATGTGAATCCTGATAAAATGAACTTCCGCTTCTGGCACCTGGCCCATGATGTAGCTGATGTAGACCTGTATATCGGAACCACCAAAGTGGATGGAGGACGTTCGCTGGCCGATAACGTAGGTGGAAACTATTTCAATACTTTCAGTCCGTTTGAGCCCGGCACTTATACCATTACCGTGAAGGAAGCAGGAACCAATACTGTGTTGGCCACTGCCGAAGAAGCCAACCTGGTGAGAGGTGGCGTATATACGATATTCCTCAAAGGAGAAAAAGCAACAGCAACTGGTACCAAGG
>JAGIAP010000110.1:0-15312 GCA_017744805.1 Chitinophagaceae bacterium
ATTGTAACTGTGATCAAAAGTTTACGTTCACTCCCACCGTTATGGTTCCCTGATTCCACCTGTAATTGGGTGATGCCGAAGCATCAGCCAGCGGATTGGACGGAAGCCTTACACCAGAAGATGGTTCATGGAATTCAGGATCGATATCGTAGCGGTTGGCTTTCCACAACATGATATTCGACACCTGTACCCGGAATGTGATCTCATCTGATCTCAATCTGCTTAGGATGCTTTGGGGAAGCGTGTAAGACAATGTGATATCGCGGAGCTTGATAAAGGAAGCGCTTACCACATTGACATCTCCCCTTGAATAATAAGCAAGGTTCCTCCTGCTCTCACTGAGTGAAACATCGGCCACATAAGAAGGCACATTCGTTCTTAGTTCATCCCCTGGCTTTTGCCATCTGTTCAGGAAATCCGGATGGATCTGTCCTCCGAGAAATCCGCTGTTATCACTGCCTCCCAAAATGCTGCCATGCACCGGCCTGTTGCTGGCATAGGGGAAATAGAATCCAGACACATCCCTTCTCATCACATGGCCCAGGTTGAAAACCATATTGGTGGTCAATCCAAATCCTTTGTAGCGGAAGAAATTAGAGAAGCCGCCACTCCATACGGGCTGGTAAGTACCCATGAAAACGATGTCTTCCGGAAATGCGGCAGATGTTTCTTTGGTGGTTTTTCCATCGGCCAGCCTGATCTTCGGATCACCCATTTCATCGAGGCCGGCGTATTGGTAAGCGAAAATGGCAAAGGCGGCATACCCGGTCAGGTATTGTGCACTGACCTTGTCCTGCGCTGTAGTAACAGCGATGGGACTATTGAGCTGTGTGATCGTATTCTTATTGTAGGCAATATTCAGCGCACTACCCCAACTGAAATCTTTTGTACGCAGATTGATGGAGTTCAGGCTGAGCTCAATGCCGGTGTTCTTCAGGTCGCCAAAATTCCCAATAATGGCAGAGTAGCCTGTAAAACCATTGGCAGGCATGCGGCCAAGCAGGTTCTCCGTTTTTTTGCTGTAGAAATCCAATGAGCCGCTGATCCTGCTTTTCACCAGGCTGAAGTCCAGGCCGAGATTGATCGTTTTGGTGCTTTCCCAGGTCAGGCGCGGGTTTGCGGCAGTGGCAATACTGAGACCGATACCACCGGGAAGATTGGCATTGGATGCGGCCGACAACACATCGTAGGAAGAAGCGGTGCCCGGCGCAGGTGAATTACCGGTAATGCCATAGGTTGCCCTGAAAGCCAGTTGCTCAGCCCATTCCTGTCCCCTCATGAATGCTTCTTCACTGAGCGTCCATTTCAAACCAGTGCTCCATACCGGTCTGTTCTGTGCAGATTTGTCCAAACCATACAGGTTGCTTTTATCCACCCGCCAACTGCCGTTGATGGTATATCTCCTATTGTACGTGTATCCGGCATTGGCATAGTAAGAAGTGAACCTCGTCTGGCTTTCTGATTGAACAAAAGGAACGCCATAGAAGTAGTTCCTTCCGGAAAAGGATGGTATAACGGTATTGGCTACCCCATTTGTGCGCAGCGACGCGTAATCGACGGGCGCATATGTCTGAAGGGCTTCATCATATCCCCAGACCGCACTGGCATTGCTATTGGAAAACAGTTCCTGCGCTTCCTGGCCTGCCAGCAGTGTCAACTGATGGAGCCTGTTGTTCCAGGCATTATCGTAGATCAATTGATTCCTGATGGTCCAGTTGGTCTGGTTCCTGTTGTTCACATTGTACTTACCGCCGGCAGAAGGCAGGTAGTAGGTGGGCTTGCCATTGGGAGTAGTGGGGGCTACCGTCAATGCGGCCAGTTCCGTTCTTACGCCATAACTTTTCTCTCCATCGAAACTGGTGGTCTTATTGTTGCCCTTCACATACCCGTACAATCCTTCAAACCGGAGCCCATTCACGAGTTTGACGGTCAACCCTGCTGTGATCCTTCCCAGGATGCCGTCGCTTTTGGTAGAGCCGTAATTGAATTCATCAAGCGGTACATAATCAAGGTTCAGGCGGCTCTTGCCCTCAAAATCTTTCCTGATGGAATCGCTGGCAATGCCCATATATCCCATCGAAAGATTCTTACCATTGGCATCTTTGAATAACTGGTATGGGTAGAATCGGTTATCGATAGTGATATTTCTTTTGGAAGAGGTCCTTGTATTGGTGAGGTCTGTGATGAGGTAAACCTGGATATGCTTGTTCAGGTTGAGGTCTTGCCGGAGGTTCACTTTGTATGAATGATTTTCATCGCCGGGTCTGGGAGAACGGGTATCAGTATAGGCCAGTGAACCATAAAAAGAATAAGCCCTGGAGCCGCCAGACACAGATACGGTGTGGTTCATCAGCGATGCTTTGCGGAACCACAGGTCTTCGATCTGTTGAAGGTTATTGATGGAAGCCAGGCTATCGAGGCTTTTACGGGCATCTGCTTCGGAGATAAGTCCTCTGTACCTGTTGTACAGGATCACTTCATGTGGTGGCACACCAGAACCAGCGCTATTGGAAAAGGAGCTTACATTCTGCCAGGGGAAAGTAACGGGATCGAAGATCTCTTCAACAGTCTGAATGTATTGTTTACTGGTCAGCACCGGCATATAATCCAGATCCGGCTTCCCCTGAAAATTCACGAATGCATTGTATCTGACCCTGACCTTTTCATTAATATTCCCTTTTCGGCTGGTGATCACGATCACACCATTCGATGCGCGGGCGCCCCAGATGGAAGCGGCTGTGGCATCTTTCAATACAGTAATATCTGCAACGTCCTGCGGATTGATGGAAGAGATATCATCCATCTGAATACCATCCACAATATAGAGCGGATTCCTGTTGGTGCCGGAATTATTGGAGTAACGGCCATAAGCGTCCGGAACCCCCAGGGTGTTGAGTCCACGGATCAGCAATGGGTTGGGGGAATTCGGCGCATTGTTCACCGTAAGCCCCGGCACCAGTCCATCGAGGCGTTGAAGAATATTCATGGAGCTGCTTCTATCCATCACCACTGCCAGGTTGGGTTTGGAAAAGGATCCAGCGCTTCTTTCTTTCGATAATTTCTGGTAACCTGTATTCACAACAATGGTCACTTCTTCTTCGGATTTGATCCTGACCTTGACCCTGATCTCACCCAGGTCTTTTCTTCCGTTCAGTTTTATGTCGATCGTTTCGATGCTTACGCCACTGATGATCAGTGTTGCATTTTCGTCTATATCTTTCAGTGTGAATTCTCCGTTGAGATTGGTAGTAGTTGCTTTGGGCGATCCTTTTACCGTAATGGTGGCAACCACCGGTTCCCCATTTTCATTCAACACTTTTCCTTTGATATCGGCGGGTGGAGGCCAGATCAGCAGGACCGATGGCGGAGTTGTGGCGGGTCTGCCGGAAAGCACAATGGTCTTGTTCCTGAACGTGTACCTGAAAGGTTGTTGATTGAATACTTCGTCCAGAAATTCCTCCAGTGGCATATCCCTCGCGCGGATGGTTACTGGATGGGCGGATTCCAGGATCGTTTTGTCGAAGAAAAAAACATATCCGGTCTGTTTCTTGATAACGTTGATGATCTTTTCGATCCTCACATTATCGCCGGAGAATGTTACCGATGCCTGTGAGAATCCGTTTGCAGTTACCTGCATACAGGCGATCAATAAAAGCATGGCCGTTAGTTTCATGATCAGCAGCGTTTTGGCGGTGAGCCATCTTCCCTGTAGTGCATAGGGAATCTGAACAATTTGCATACTTTTGCATTGTTTGGTTTGATAATAAAGCAGTCTTCGAGGACCTTTCTTATTACCCAAACGTCTGCCGGTTCCTGCTCCACGGGAACCGGTTCTTATTTGGATAATAGCTGATGCTGGTAAGCTTTGCGCTTATATGACGAGCAAGTTGATTTCCGGGCTGTTCTAAGGTTTGATGATGAGCGTGCGCCCCTTTATCTCATACCTGATATCTATATCCTTAAACAGTAACAGCAATTGAGATAAAGAGAGATCCCTTGTTATTTCACCTGCAAATATGCGGTCGGGAATTTCCCCTTTATATTTTATATCGATATCATACCATCTTGCCAATTGATTCATTACTGTTGGCAACGACATATCATTGAAATTGAACAATCCATTTTTCCAGGCCATCACTTTTTCTATATCGGCCTTATCGATGATCTGCGGGGCTGCCTGCGGATCCTGGCCGATCTGTACTTCCTGTCCCGGTTGCAGCACCACACCCGATGGCCCCTGCTTTTCCTTACCGGAACTGGTGAGCCTTCTGACTTTGATACTTCCTTCCAGCAAGGTGGTGTTGATCCGTTTATCGTCTCCATAAGCATTTATATTGAATGCGGTGCCCAGCACTTCCACCACCGCCTGATGATCTATCACCACCCGGAAAGGCATTTGCGGGTTGCTGGCCACTTCGAAATAAACCTCGCCACTGATCTCCACCTTTCTTTCCTTGCCGGTGAAACCGGCAGGATAACGAATGGAACTGGCCGCATTCAGCCAGACATTGGAACCGTCCGGTAAGATCACCTGGAACTGCCGTCCTTTGGGAGTGGACATTGTATTGTACACTTCCCCTCCGGCATTTCCTTCGTATCGCAATACCCCATTTTCAACACGGGCCACTACTCCGTCTTGCAGCGCCACTATCCCATTCTTCATTGTATCCAGCAACACTACGGTACCGTTGTGAAGGGTAAGCATTGCACCCTGTTTTCCAGGAGATACATCGTTGTTCTTTGCAAGCTCCGGCGGGGTACCTGCTTTCTGTTCACCAGGGCTTCTCCAGAAGAAATAGCCGGCCATCACCAACAATACTACAGAAGCCGCTACCCACCACCTGCGCAGGTATGCTATGCGGGGCCCTGACGAAGCTTTCAGGGGAAGCTGATCAACGGCCACTATCTGCCGGATCTGCTTTTCCCATACGGCCTCCTCTTCAGAAAGGCTTTCCGTTGTGTGATGTAGCTGCGCCTCCAGCAGGGAAGTGAACGCATCACGGTTCTCTTCTGTAGCCAGCGCTTTCAGTTCCTGCCATTCCTGGTCAGTCAACTGTCCATTATTGCATCGGTTGATCAAATATTGTAGCCGCGCTTTCACTGTATCAGATTAGGTGCTTTCATTAATGGCTGAGCAGCCATTTATTTTGTCTATCGGGAACCAAAAAAAAGTATAAAAAAAATATAGAGGCCCGATTCTACAAGCCTGGCTCTTATGGAATCCAGCGCTGCCGCCACAGCATTGCGGGCTGTACTGGCCGAAATATTGAGCTCTGTTGCAATCTCATTGTACTTTAAACCTTTCTCTTTGTACAACTGAAAGATCTGTTTGCGTTTAGCTGGCATTGCATCCACGGCTTCCTGCACCAGTTTCTGCGCTTCGCGGAATAGCACTTCCTGGTAAGTGATGTCCTGTGCAGGTACGTTACGGGATGCGGCAATGGCATCCAGCCTTTCAACGGACCTGAGTTTCGCCATCCAGGTATAGGCCCGGTTTGCAGCCACTTTATGAATAAAAGCATCCAGGTTTTCAATGTCGGGCAGTTTAGCCCTGTCGAGCCAGATAGAAAGGAAAGTATTCTGCAGCATATCATTGGCGGAAGATTCGTCGCGGGTGAATTTTCTGAAAAAAGGCAGCAATGTACGCGCATAATGACGGTAAAGAACAGCGAACGAACTCTCGTTCCCTTCCGCTATATCCCAAAGCAGCTCCTTGTTATTATGTGGATGAATTTCCGGCAACGCCAATACTTGAAATTTTCTGTTAGGTAGCAGGCATCGATGATGGCAGGATAGGCAGGCCGGGAAACAACCCCTAATGGTTTATCTGATCTCAGGCCTTAACTGGTGAAAGATAGCGAAAAAATAAAAATCGTACATGCTCATCTTTTAGCAGCCGCCCGGGGATCCAACTGCTACCCTATGATCATGGCTGATTGAAAGTACTCATCAAATCAAAAAGATTCCGGGCTTTCTGCTTTTACGCAAGTGTATCAAAACAAAGCAAAAAGAAAAGCCCGCACCAGGTTTGGTGCAGGCTTATTCTTGTTCAGAACTGTTGCTATCACTCTTTTACAAGCTTCGTAGTTTGTACCATTCCATCCATTGCCCATACCTGTACCATATAGATGCCATGGATAAGGTGGCTGACTGGGATCTGAACAGCACTGGCCGATAGCTGATTAACATGCTGCTGAACAACGGCGCTACCTGTGAGCGATACGATCCTGATGCTCTTTACAGGTTTGCTACTGCTCACATACACCACAGTGCGGGCCGGGTTGGGATATACTTTCAGTAATGTTGCCTGATCGCATTTCACATCCGCTATTGCCATATTGCTGTACGTATATTTCCCGTCGATATCCACCAGTTTCAAACGGTAAGTCCATTTGCCGTTACCAGGCTCTGCATCCTGGTACTGATAGTTTGCGCGGAGGTATTGGTACGATATCTTACTAACGGATACGAATGCACTACCATTCACACTTCTTTCTACAATAAAATGAGAGAAGTTGGAAGCCGACTCCACTTTCCAGTTCACAGTCACCCCGCAATTGCGTGCTAAAGCTGTAAAGGAAGTAAGCGTAACCGGCAGGGTATTGTGAAGGGCAGTGACGCGATGCCTGGCCTGGGCAGTGGAAGTACAGCCATTGTCGTCCGTTACGGAAAGGGTGTACACAGTGGTTCCGATACCATTTGCCTGTGGTACTGCCGCTGCGATATAGGGATCATTCACCCTGTTCGCGGGCGTCCAACTGTACGTGAAATTACCGGCAGCCGGATTGATCTGTGGAGCGAAAGCTTGCGCAGGTTGCCCGATCTCGTTCACCACATCGGCAATGCTGATGACAGGGGCAGGTGTTGGATTCACACCAACAACGGCCTGTGTAGTAGCTGCACAACCCCTGATATCAACGGCTGTGAGCGTGTAACTGGTAGTGCCCGTTACATTGTTCACTGTTGTGGTAGCCGAGTTGGGATCAGACAAGCCCGTTGTGGGATACCAGGAGTAGGTGACATTAGCCGCAGGCGTGATGCCGATAACGGTAGAGGCATTGTTACAAACTGTTACCGGGGCAATGGCCGGAAGGGAATATTGCACTACAGTAATACTCACTGAAGAGGTGCTGGTACAGGTGCCATCATTGGAAGTTACAGTAAAAACGATGGTCTTACCCACATCACCTGCCGCCGGTGTGAATACAGGAGCGGGAGAACCCGCTGAAGTAAGCGTTCCTGCAATGGCCGGATTGGGCGTCCAGGTAAGTGTTCCACTGTTGGAAGGATCACCGAGAGTTACAGCGCTTCCCAAACAAACCGTACCGTTGCTTCCTGCAACAGGCGCCGGTTTGGAAGGGCTGATGGTTCTGGTGGCTGTGGCGGTGCATCCGCTGCCATCCCTTACCAGCAATGTATAGTTTGTAGGACTGGTGGGGTTCGCTTTTACCGTTGCACCTAAGGTATTGGGGTTATTGAGCAATACGGAAGAAGACCATAAGTAAGTAAGGGTAGGTGCGCCATTCACCACTACATCCTTGCTCAGGTTGTACAAGGCATCAGACTGACAAACCACATCATTGGGCATCGTGATGGTGGGCCCGTTCACTGTTACTGTTACATCGCCTGTTTTGCTGCAGGTGATAGCGCCGCCCGCATCATAGTAAGTAACAACCAGCGTGTAAGTGGTAGTGGCAGTTGGGTTGGCCACCGGTTGTGCAGCAGTGGGATCGCTCAAACCAGTTGCCGGGGACCAACTATAGGTAACGCCTTGCTGGGCAGCATTCCCGATCTTGACAGAAGCGCCACGGCAAATGGTTGGCTGGGTCATTGCGGGCAAGGTGGTGCTATTGTCCACCACAATATGAACAGTGCTGTCTTTGAAACAACCTGTTTGCGTATCGGTAGCGCGGAGCGTAAAATCCTGCGTGGTAGTGATCAACACTTTGGGCTCTGCGGATGTATGATCCGTTCCTGACTGGTAACCTGCTACGGCCGGCGTCCATGAATACGCGTATCCTGGCAATGCTGGAGAGCCCAGCGTGATCACCGAGTTACCGCAGATCGTCCAGCCGGCACCGGGATCTGCTACTACCGCTTTTACGGTAACAGTAGCCGTATCCAGCCTGATACAGCCGGTAGCAGTTTCTTTTACAGACACCATGTATTTAGAAGTGGCAGTGGGCGATACCTGTGGATTGGATGAATTGACATCTCCCGCATTCACGCCGGACCAGGTATATTCATATCCTGCAACTGCTGCTTCACCAATGCTCACTGTAGTGCCTGCACAGATAGCCAGGTCTTTGGCGTTGAACACAGGTGCGCTCCAGGCAGGATCATTCACATGAATGGATTGTGAACAACTATAAGAAGGATTGATCTTACTGGTAAGGGTAAGCGTAACTGTTCTTTCTACATTATCTGTCAACGTAACGGTTGTGCCTGTTGTGGAAGATAGACCACCGGCAGGCACAGCAGACCAGGTATAGGTCCAGTCATCGGTGCCGATGGCCGGATAAGCAGTCAGCGACACTTGCCCCAATGCTGCACTGGGGCAGCCTTGTTCGGCTTTCACATCGATCCTCGAGAGCGGGCAGACCATGCCGCCACACTCTCCTACCACCACGTCATCAGTGCAGGTCTTGCCGAGATAAGTGACGGAGAGACGATAAGTGGTTGGGCCGCCGGTTGAAGCAGACACGGATGCAGTGGGTTGGTCGGCAGCACCAATGATGGTACCGGTACCCGATACCACCGTCCATTGATAGGTTTCTCCTGTTACGCCGGGCAGGGCATCCCCTGTTCCCACGGTACGCGGGCCACAGAAATCCTTCCCTGCATTTACATTCAGTACGGCAACGGTCACCTCATCAGTGAAAGAACAGCCGTTGGCGGATGCCGTTAATCTGTAAGTGATGGGATTGGGAGAAGGCAGCTCACTGCCGGGGTTAAACGTAGCCGTACTTGCGCCTGTTGCACTGAGGTAATTGCCGGGAGACCATATATAGCTGAAACCTGCTTCGGCACCGGTTCCCAGTGTGGCGGTCTCTCCTTTGCAAAGAGCCAGATCCGGGCCGGCGAAATTGGCGGTTGAAGGGCCTGCCACCACTACTACATCTATCTGGTCGGTAGTCTGGCAGGTTCCTCCACCGGTAACGGGAACGGTCATGGTCAGGGTATAGGTGGTATTGGTTGCCGGACTGGCAAGCGGTTGTGCAATATTGGGATTGTCCAATCCGGTAGCAGGGCTCCAGGAGTAAGTAACGCCTGCAAGACCAGCGGGTGGTGGAGTGCCCAATCTCACTGCTTTGCCGGCACAACTATTGATGGCAGCAGGGCCTGCATCTGCTGCATAGGCATTTACGATCACCTGTCCTTTCTGCTGGCAACCTTTGTTGTCGGTTACAGTAACGGTGTACACACTGTTTCCGGTGGGCGTTACCGTTGCATTCTCAGTAGTGCTGCCAACTCCATTATCCCAGGTATAAGAATACGGAACAACACCACCCGTTACCGTTACACCAATATTCACCGGTGAATTCACGCAGGTATTGTAAATGGAAGCAGTAATGGTTGGAGCTATATCGGTCCCCACTACAATTTCAGCTACAGCCGAAGTGCTGATGGGCGCATCGCCACATCCCGGAGGAGGCAGTACTTGTCTGCGATAATAGCGGTTCTCGGCAGCAGTGGGAGGCGTATAATCCTTTTGCGTACCGAGACCAGGGATATTGGTCCAGGGCCCGGATGGAGACAACGCTACCTGCCATTGGTACCTGGCCAGGATCTCGGTCTGTTCGATGATAGCGCCATTCAGGATCAGGTCGGGCATATTTTCGGAAGAATAAGACACTTTGTTGCCTGTCAGCGGCTGGGTGAATCCACCGGAGCAAATGGTCTGTGACAATGGCGCTATATCATTGGTGGTGGGCATGGGCGGGCAGAATTCAAAAGCCAGCCAGGAAAGTTCCGTATTGGAACCTATAGTTGAAGGGATGGTAAAGGGTATATGAATTGTACCGGACTGAACCAGTGTGGCTGCATAAAAAAGATAATTTCCATAAGCAGCCAGCTTAGGCACCAATGGACCGGCACCAATAGTGCCACCACTTGCTTTGTAGGTTGCATACAATAAGTTACCATCATTGGAGAATGAAGCAATATAGTTGCCCGTTTGCCCAAACCTGGTTGTTCCATCAGTGGTAGATAATATGGAAACCCCCTGCACAGGTATGGCCGTATGTATCCTGCCATTGGAATATTTCAATACGGAGCCATTCTGCGATAAATTATTCCTGAATAAGCCAAACGATTTCGAGAAAATGGTTTGACCGTTCACTGCTTTTATTCTGATCAGGTAATTACCGCCGGTAGACCCATCTGTAGTATTCACTACAGGATTGGCAGCATGCCCCGCCCCCAGAAGGTATATATCACCATCGCCTGTTTCAATGCAGGGCAGATCAGATGTAGCTGAAACACCTGCTGTAAGGCTACTATACAATACCGAACCATTAGCAGCGAATTTTGTGAGCAGGTGCTTATTGGTGTTGGCAAAGAAAGTTCCATCCGTTACCGGATAATTCGTGGAAACAGTCATACCGGTCAAATAAACTTCACCATTCAACATTCTTATCATTGGTTGGGTCTCATCTGCTGATCCACCCAACAGTGTTCCATATACTCTGTTACCCGCCGCATCGATCTTTACAAGGCCGAAATCGCTGCCTCCTTTACCTGTACTGCCATCGGAAGTGATAAAACTGGCAGGGTTTGCCACAGACCAGACCATGGCAGTGGCCCCATTTTCAAACTGGATATCCGAAGCCACAGCGCCCGCACGTGCCATCACACTGGTGAGCACGGTGCCATCCAGGCTCAATTTCTGAACGATCTGATCCGTACCACTGGATAAGGCAGGGCCGGAAGTGACAGGGATATTGGTAGAATTGGTCCCATATGAAATATATACTGCCCCATTCTCTGCCTTGATGGCAAAGGGGCCGATATCACTTCCATTTCCTCCCAGGTATTTCGATCTCAATACCGAACCGGTAGTGGCATCGATGCTCATGAAAAGAACATCATTCCCTCCCCCCTGGCCTGCTGACCCATCCGTCACAGGAAGATTGACGACACTTGTGTTTCCAATGAGATAAACTATGCCGTTGTAAAGCGACATTCTAAGAAAGTTTGCATTGCCCCCTGTAGTAGGATGCATCAGGTAACGCCCCCAGATGATATTACCGGAAGGGCTCAGCTTGAATAATGCTCCTTTGCTGCCTGATCCACCCACAGTAGAGGAAATGGTTACCGGTAAACTGTTACCCCCGGTTATCAGCAAAACATAGCTGTTGCCATTATTATCCACCAGCAGGTCGGTCAGTGTTTCAGTGGAACCGCCGCCTCCTGAAAAAAGCCTGCCGGCTTTCACATAGGCCTGGGAATAGGTTGAAGAAGTAACGATGCTGCAAAGGATCAGCAACATCAAAAAGGGAATCAGCCTGGTAAACTGCTTCGTCCCCCACAGAGGGTAGTGTTTTGTCATACGTGTGGACTTTTATTTTTAAAAGGATATATGAATGTTCAGGTTACAACTCAGTTGTTGTACCGGCACAAGGGCGACGGGGTAAATGAATTGGCAAGTAATTACATATAATTGTTATACTTTGTACGAGTATCCTTTGCCCTGCGTAGTATTAGAGCCACTATTTGTAGTAATCGGGCCACATCCGGCTTATTCTTGCCGTTAGTGATCAAAAAAGTTGGAAATTGCAGCAGGCCGGCATCCTATACCAACCTTTCCTGTAGAACTGCAAACAGTTCAATACCTTTTTCGATCAATTAACCCTGAATGTAGAAAGATGAAGTTTTTGATAGCAGATGACCATTTCACGGTTCGCATCGGTTTGGAGATGCTGATAAAGGATATTCCGGTTGCGGCAAACAGTTATGATCATGCTGCATCAGGGGATGAGCTGCTCAGCAAACTGGCAGCATCCCACTACAATGTACTGATCACCGATATGCAAATGCCCGGCCCCAGTGGCCTCTCGCTGCTCGATAAGATTTTTGAACTTCAGCCTTCCATCCGTGTGCTTGTGCTCAGTGTGAATCCGGAAGAAGTGTTTGCAGCAAAATGCCTGCAACTGGGTGCTTGTGGGTTCATTTCCAAGGCTGCCAGTGATGAAGAACTGAAACATGCCGTATGCGAAGTGATGGCAGGCAGGAAATATATGTCAGGCAGGATGCTGCAATATATGATGTCTAAGGAAAGTCAGCAGCACCGTTTCGCTTCCCTGTCTGTGCGCGAACTGGATATCGTTACCCTGCTGGTGAAAGGCTACGGTGTATTGGAGGTGGCCAATGCACTTGGCATCAATACCTCCACAGCCAGTACCTTCAAAGGCAGGATATTCAGGAAGCTCGGCATTACATCGCTGGTGGAACTGGAACAACTGTCGAAGCGTTTTCAGCTCCCTCATGATGATCCAGCAGGATCATAAAACTTGTTCCCTCTCCTTTTATCGATTCAATACGAAGGGTGGCTCCCAGCTTTTCCATTAAGGTTTTCACGATGGTGCTGCCATTGCCCTGATTACCGTGGTTACCACCGGTAAAGAATTGGTCTGCCACATCAGGATCCAGCCCCTTTCCGGTATCCTTCACTGAGACCAGGAGTTTTTCCATTTCGCAGGAAGCGGCAATAGTGATGGTGCCATTATGAGTGCTTTTATTGGCATTATCCACCAGGTTGCGGATGATCAACGCCAGTAGCTGCCTGTCTGTTCTTGCATGTAGCGTAGAGGGCACTACTTCCAGGTGGTTGCCATTGATCATGGCGATATCTGTATAGAGATCCTGCAATTCGTCAAAGAGGTCCTGCAGCGCAAACACTTCCACTGATATCCTGAAATCCTTGTGCTGGCTGGCGGCCCAGGCGAAGAACTGCTCCGTGAAATCATTCAGGGCGCCCGTATTGTACCTCAGCAATGCCATGAGCTCATTTCTTTCCGCTGCCTGTATCTGATCATGCTTTTTCAGTAACTGGTTGCTGAGGGTATGCAAAAAACGGATGGGAGAACGAAGATCATGCAGCACCATCGTGGTAACCCTGTCCTTCATCTCATTGCTTTCTTTCAATGCCTGCTCCGATCGTTTCAGTTGTTCTACGGTATTGCTGAGATCACAGGTCTGGCGATGGATGATGGCCTGCAACCGGCGGTTCCTTTCCTTCATCAGTTTTCCGCGGACATGGATGATGAGCAGCATGGCGGCGGCTAATGCAGCCACCAGCAAGGAGAAGAACCACCAGGTCTGGTAGAACCAGGGTTGTACTGCAAAACCCAGCAGCGGGGTTGATGCTCCGGTGTCATTGCCTTTCCTGACCAGGATCTTGTACGGTCCTGCCTGCAGGCGGTTCACGATGATCCTGCCATCCTGAGGAAGTGGCTGCCATTCACGGTCCAGCCCTTCTATCATATATGAAAGTTGCAGATTTTCACTATTGCCGAACCAGGGGGTAATAACAGTAAGGGATAACCGGCTATGATCTGGTGGCAGCGTCAATTGTTTGGTTGGCTCAACAGGCAGGCTATTGTTGTTCAGCTCCATTGAACCGATGTAAATGGGCCTGTCAGGAAACAACAGTTGCATACGATGCGGGTAGAATTGCACCAGCCCGGCAATGGTGGGTAGCGAGAGCAGGCTATCTTTCAACCATAGATAAGCAGGCGTGATGCCCCCATTGAATTCGCTGGAAGGAAGCCCATCCTCTTTTCCGAAACGATAGTAGTACACTTCTTGCTGGATGCCGTACGCATAGTTGATGAGCACTTGCTTCTGCACGGTAAAAAGCCCGTCGTTGGTAGTGAGCCAGAAATTACCCCTGCCATCATCTATGAAAGCATGAATGGTCTTCAGTGCACTGAAGCCTTGTACAGGCAATGGATACAACTTGTTCTGATCATACAGGAAAAATCCTTTGCCCTGTGTGGAGATCCATACGCGTCCACCTGGCTCAGGATAAATACTGCGGATATAGAACGAATCCAGCAGTGATTGGTACACTTTTCCATGTATCAGATCAAACCATTTGACGCCTTGCTGTGTAGCGATAATGAAGCTGTCCTTCCCCGTTTGGAAATGGCTCATGATAGCAGGGGTGCCGGGAAGCCTTTTGACCAGCAGCAGGCTGTCGTTCCTCATCTTCCCCACAGAAAGAGAAGTTCCGACGATGATGGTATTGCTGTCGGTCTGATCCTGGAATATGGAAGCCGGCCGGCTGTCGAGCGGCATCAGGCTGCGATTTATCCTGGTACTCAGATCGAATTTGAAAAGAACAGGAAAATCCCCATAATACACCTGCTGGTGCTGATCTGCATAGATGGATGCGCCCACATACCTGTTCATGGACATTCGTTCCACTGTTCCATCCTTTTTGTACAGGAAACGGTTGCACAAGATCTCTCCGGAAGCAGTGAGCGACTGGCCGAAGAAACCTTCATCCATGATCTCCCTGCTGATCTGAGGAACCCGGAACTCAGGGAAGCTGAATACGTATAATCCGGACACCAATGATCCGATATAGAGTTTCTTTTGCCCTTCATGAAAATATACCGCTCGTGGAACAGGGATATCGAGATCACCGATCAATATTTTAGAGAAGATCCGGCCATTCTCCTGGTAAAACCTGTAAAGCGTTTTGCCGGCAAAGACATAACTCTGCCCATTGGAATAATAGGTGGAATACGCCCCTTTTCTGAATGCAGGATCGTTTGTGAGAGGGCCATGGATCACAAGAGGATTTGCTTCCTTCACACCATACCTGATGGCCATTACTGGTGTGTTGGCTGAAAACAACAGCAGGCGGTCATCCACAGCGATGAGATAAGGCCATGAATTGCCCGGGAAGCTATCCACCAGTTTGAAATCCTTTCCATTGAAGTACAACAACTGGTTCCTTTCCATGAAATAGATCCCTCCTTTTCCAAGGTTCATTCCACCGGAGTTGAGGTGTGTGGATCCGCTGGAGCGGAAGAGCGCTTTGGAGCGGTTGGCGAGCTGGGGATTACTGAGCGCAAGGCCACCATTGTTTGGTATCCAGATCTTTTCATCTTCCACTTTTTCCGCTACGGGCGCCATACCGGCGCTTTGCTGCAGCACCTTTACCAATTCCAGTTTTTCATTCTTGAAATAGAGATCGCCCTTTTCATCGGCCTTACCGATAGACAAGCGATCTGAATGGATATTGCTGATATTCTCGGAATTGAAAGTATCGAAGTGTTGGCCATCAAAACGCACCAGGCC
>JAGIAP010000110.1:15322-15577 GCA_017744805.1 Chitinophagaceae bacterium
CGAGCCAGCAGAAGCCCCACCGGTCGAATTCGATATTGGTAATGCTGTTCTGAGGGAGGCCGTCATTGGTTGAATAATGTCTAACTCTGTATGGCTGACCCTGTGCAACTGCAAGGCAACTGCAAAACAGAAAAAGGATCAAAACAATCGATCTGACAGGAAGCATACGGGCCGGGGTAATGGGTTATAGGGTTTCAGCGCCAAATTACCTCATTATTGCCACCCGCAAAAGACTTTCCTGTTCCTTTCCTTGTT
>JAGIAP010000111.1:0-3595 GCA_017744805.1 Chitinophagaceae bacterium
CCCCTGTACAATGCCACGCTGAATACCAGTTCCACCAATAACTATACAGACCTTACCAACAATACCTATATCGAATGGATGGCAGGGAATGGCTTCAAGGTCACAGGCCGCTTCGGGTTCAATAATACTGTAAACGGATCTGAGCAGTTCTTTCCAGGTAGTCATACCAAATTCATTAATCTTACCGGCGACAATCTTTTTCTGCGCGGCAGCTACGACAAAGGCAATGGTAAGTTTTCCATGGTGAGTGGGGACCTCAACGTGAATTATTCCAAGAGCTTTGGGAAGCATATTTTGTTCACCAATATCGGGGCCAATATCCGTGAGGATAAATCCGAATCTTACCTGTATTCGGCTGTGGGCTTTCCCAACAACAAAATGAACAGCATCATCTTTGCCAAGCAATATGCGCTCAACAGCAAGCCTACAGGAGATGAAGCTATCAACCGGGAAATTGGTGCACTGGCTCTTGTGAATTATTCTTACGATAACCGGTACTTTGCCGACTTCTCCCTCAGGACCAGTGCTTCTTCCCAATTTGGTTCCGAGAACAGGTGGGGGAGTTTCTGGGCCGCAGGCGCAGGCTGGAACCTGCACCACGAGCGATTCCTGAGCCACCTCGTTTTTGTAAACCAATTGAAATTGAGAGGATCCGTGGGATACACCGGCTCGCAAAATTTCAATTCCTACCAGGCCATGTTGTTGTACAATTATTTCCTCGACAACTCTTACCAGGGGATGTTGGGAACTTATCTCAATGGCCTGTCGAACCCTGAACTGAAATGGCAACAGAAACTCGATTACAATATTGGAGTGGATGCCAGCCTGTTCAATAACCTCAGTCTCCGTGTGGACCTGTACCGCTCAATCACCACCAATCTGCTCACTGATATCACTACACCGCCTTCACTGGGCTTCAGCAGTTACAAGGCTAACCTGGGGCAAATTGAAAATACCGGTGTAGAGTTCAGGGCCAATTACAGGATGTTCGTGAATACAGGAAAAAGACAATCCCTGAACGTATTTGTCAGCGGGATCTCCAACAAGAACCGTATCATGAAGATCTCCAACTCACTCAAAAGTCTGACCAGCAACCAGGACAAACTTTCCCAAACCAGCAACAAACCATTGGTGAGGTTTGAGGAAGGGCAATCCCTGGATGCCATCTGGGCCGTGCCTTCCAGGGGGATCGATCCTGCCACCGGCAAGGAGATCTTCGTAAAAAAGGATGGTAGCTTCACCGAAACCTGGAGCTCCGATGACAAAGTGGTGGCAGGGATCAACCAACCCAAACTGAGCGGCAACTTCGGGGCCAACTTCGAGTACATGGGCCTCTCCGTTGGTTTCATTGCAACATACAGGATGGGTGGACAGATCTATAACCAGACCCTCGTTGATAAAGTGGAGAACGCACAGCTCAATTATAATGTAGACAGTAGGGCGTATTACGATAGCTGGAAAAAACCTGGCGATAATGTCCTGTTCAAAAGCATTGGGACCGTCAGGAACCCAACGCTGGCCACTTCGCGCTTTGTGCAGGATCTGAATGAATGGCAGGTCGCCTCCGTTAACCTGGGATATGATTTCTACCGCCATGAGTTCGTCAGGAAGATGAAGCTACAGCGATTGCAGGTATTGCTCAATGCCAACGATGTATTGCGCATGTCAACTGTAAAGATCGAAAGGGGAACATCCTATCCGTTTGCACGCTATTTCTCCTTCACCATCATGGCAAATTATTAAGGAACGATCCTTCACACCAAAAGCTTGTAGAAATGAGAAAGCAATTGATCATCCAGTTATTGGCAGTTTCCGCACTGCTATCCATCACATCCTGTAAGAAATGGCTGGACATACAGCCTCGTACCAGGATCAAATCCGATGTGTTGCTCCAGACCGAACAGGGGTATCGCGATGCACTGATCGGGTGTTATACACTCATGAACAACCAGTCCCTGTATGGCCGTGAGCTCAGCTTCGGATTCGTGGACGCCGCTTCCATCCAATATGATGTGTTCAGCAACGCCATCTATAACAATGTGGCCGGTTGGAAATACATGACCGATGCAGCTGTTCGCACGCAGATAGACAATATCTGGGGAAAGATGTACAATGTATTGGCCAATGTCAATAATATACTCGACAATATCGATACGGACAAGGACATCTTTACCGGCGACGACTATGCGCTCATTAAAGGAGAGGCCCTCACCATGCGTGCTTATATTCACCTGGATCTGTTGAGGCTGTTTGCCCCGTCGGACCTGAGTAAGATGGCCATTCCCTATGTGAGCACGCTCACCACCAAAGTGACCCGCGCCGGTACCGGAACTGAAACGATAACGGCCATATTGCAGGATCTGAAAGATGCCGCCATCCTCCTGCAAAAAGACCCCATTCTGAAAGGCAATAAACTGGTCTATACCGAAGATGAATTCCTCAACAACAGGCACCAGCGCTTCAATTACTATGCTGCAAAAGCCATTGCTGCACGCGCTTCCCTCTGGAAGGGAGATAAGACCAATGCCCTGGCCAATGCACAGGAAGTGATCGATGCGGCGGACAGGATCTTTCCCTGGATACAATCTGCCAATATCTCTGCTACCAACGATAAGGACAAAGACCTGACCTTCTCCACTGAAAATATATTAGCGCTGAATGTGGTAGACCTGAAGAATATCGCCAATACCTGGTTCATTGCAGCCCTCCCTTCCAATCAACTGCTCCGGGGCGCTTATTATTTTGAAGGCATGTTCGAGAAGACCACCATTGGCGCCAATGATTACCGCCTTCTCTTTACTTCCAGGCTGATCAATAACAACTATATCATCTACAAATACTATCAGCCTGATAATTACAAAGCCGCATATGCGAATATGATCCCATTGATCAGGAGATCGGAAATGAATTATATCGCCGCGGAATGTTATGCCGGTATTGACAATGCCAAAGCAGCAGCCTACCTGAATGAAGTGCGCTCGCACCGCGGTATTACCACACCATTATCGAATTCGCTCAGCGACGCTTCCGTAATGGGAGAGATATTGAAAGAATACAGGAAGGAATTCCAGGGAGAAGGCCAGTTATTCCAGTTCTGCAAAAGGACCAACCAGGCTAAATTCCCTACCAGTTCCAAACTCCTGACAGACGAACAATACGTATTGCCGAAACCCAATGATGAGATCGAATTCGGCGGATATTAATGAAATCCTTCACCCAAAATATTTTACCGATGAGAACAGTAAATCTTCTGATAGCCATCCTGTTTTTATGCGGCTTCATAAGCTCCTGTACATCCAAAGACATCCAGGGATATGTGAACGATCCCCGTCTTTTCTTCCAGATCCCCGGATCAGGAAGCTTTCCCCTGCGCGATTCCCTGATCTATTCCTTCCCTGCTAAGCCCGATATCGGTGATAAGGACACCGTTTGGTTCAATGCCTGCATCATGGGAAATACAGCCTCCTTCAACAGGGAGATCGGCATCAGGATCAATCCGGGCTCCACTGCTGTGGAAGGAGTGAATTTCAAATTCGATAGTAAAATGATCCCCGCCGATTCCTTCAAGGTGAGGATCCCCATCGTGATCTTCCGG
>JAGIAP010000111.1:3605-15530 GCA_017744805.1 Chitinophagaceae bacterium
GGGAAGGATTGAAGGATAGATCTGTAAGACTGGAAATTGAAGTGAAGGAGAACGAAAACTTCAAACCCGGCTACGACCGTAACAGGAAAGCGATATTCATCTGGGGCGATATGTTCCTTAAACCGGATATCTGGGACAAATCCAATTACAAGAACGCCTTTGGAGATTTTACGGAAACAAGGTATGCATTCATCCTTCAGGCCTGCCATATCACGGAGCTGCCGGACCCTGCAGACCTGGCAATGCTCGGGTATTACAATGCCATGGTGCGGAAAGCCCTGCTCGATTACAACGCCACTCCGGGCAATACGCCTTTGACAGACGAGCTGGGACCGGTGGCCTTCCCCATTTACACAGGGATCGGGGGTAACGGTTGATCCCTCGAATGCAATTACAGAACTATAGAAAAATGTCAACGATGAAGAAACTCAAACATATATTCCCTCTGCTGATCCCGGTACTGCTGACAGTAGCAGCCTGCAAAAAGGATAAAGGCAATTACGATTACCTGCAGTTGAGCACCTACTTTGTGGATTCCACGTCCATTCCCAAACAGGTGGTGGTCAAACAAAATGATCAATACAACCTGGCGCCTGTATATACCGGCCAGGCCGCTGACGCAGACCTGGCCTATGAGTGGAAGCTGGTCACTGCAGGTTCTGTACCAGATCCTGTTACCGGCAAATTCTATGAAAAGCAGGTAGGAATAACAAAAGACCTGAGCTATAAGGTGACTGAAACCCCGGGCGATTATATCCTGGTGCTGTACGTTTCCGACAAAAAGCACGGTGGTGTTACCCAGATGTTCAAGATCCCTTTCAATATCAGTTCCTATGCTTCTCCCGGTTGGATGGTGCTGCATGGTAATTCAACTGAATGCGATATCAGCATACTGGTGAATAACAAGGTCAATACCCTGGTGCCGGCGGGTACGGACTATGTACAGAATAATGTTTTCTTCGAGACCAATGGAAAAAAGATAGAAGGGGAGGGAGCCGCTATATCCTATATGAACAATCACTGGGTGGATGTTTTCACGAAGAACAATACAGGTGGATACAGGGTCAGTGGGAACGATCTGCGCATACTGAATACCTATAGCGATATGTTCATTTCTCCCATGCCTGCCAGCGATGTGCAATACCAGGGCTATGGCGTATGGGTAACCAACCAGTTGCTGGTGAACAAAGGCGATCTCTATTTTACGCCACAGGCCAATCCCAACGGTTACAACAAATATGGCGTCAAATGTTTTGGGGAAGATTATTATGCTGCTCCTTTTATCGGCACCATTTTCAACTATTCATATTATGGCGTTATCTATGATGCGCAAAACAAACGGTTCCTCTATATCGATTTCAACAGAACAGTAAAGAAATTCAAAGCGTCCGGTGCTACTGCGGCCTTTGATATGAACAATACAGGAAAAGAAATGGTGTATGCCGAACATGGTTTCGATTCCCGGTGGTTCTGCGTAATGCAGAACGAAGGGAACACCGCTTCCCGCGAGCTCTTTGTGAGCAAGTTCAATGTGGCCGATGATGGCAACAGGGCTGTGGCGCGTTACGATATCCATAACGGCACCGATCTTCCCAATGCGAAATATTTCGCATTCGGCAACAGGGGCAATATCATGTATTACGCCACGGATACGAAGATCTATCAAAGCAATTACAGCGGCGACCTGTCTTCCACCCTTCGCCTGGATATCTCCAATAACTGGCCGGGATATACGATAACCCAAATGAAATTATTCAAAGTGACCAATCATGCTTCCGATGGCAGGATACTCTTCCTGGGATTATACAATGCCGCTACCTCGGAAGGAATATTGTTGCAGATGGATGTGAATGAAGTGAGCGGAGTGATCGATTCCATCAAAGCCTACCCGGGCTTCGGAAAGATCACAGGCATGGGGTACAAGGTGAAATGATATTCCTGTAATCAAAAATAAAAGTAGAACATGATCAAAATGAAATGGCCCGGCCTGCTGCTCTTGTTGCTGGCCGTGAATGTACATGTATTTGCATTCAAGAAAAAACATCGTACAGTAAAAGGTAAGATCACAAATGCTGAAGGAGTGAAAGGCGTTCTGGTGGTGAAAAGGACCGGCGAGTTCACAATCGATACTGTAGCTACGGGAAGAATGAATGAGAAAGGAGAGTTTTCTATCGACCTGCCATCTTCTTCTTACAATGAATTCCTAGAGCTTCGGCTGGAGGGTGGGCGTAGCGGGGCGCAATTTGTGGCCGAGAACGGAACCGTATGGCTGGAAGCCAATAAAAAGACCATGCACCTGGCCACCGTGAAAGGAACCCCTGAGAACAAACGCTGGAATGATTATCAGCTTTACCAGCGTCAGATGAATGTGAAGATGAATCAACTGCGCGCCGGCGGTAACTTCAATGATGAAGCGAAAGCGCAATACAATGAGCTTGGCATGCAGGTAAAAAAATATACAGATTCTTTGGCGAAGAATTGTCCCGGATCGATAGTAGCATTGTTTCTCTCGAAGATCCCCCTGCCCATGATGAAACATACCCAGATCGATTCGGTGCTCAGTAATTTCAAACCTTATTTTTCGAACCATCCTTATTATCTCGAAATGAAGGAGCGTGCGGATATCCTTCGCAAAGTGGCTCCGGGCGCTGTGGCCCCTGGTTTCAATGCAAAGCAGGCAGACGGGAAAACACCTATCAGCCTGGCTGATCTTCGCGGCAAATATGTATTGCTCGATTTTTGGGCATCCTGGTGTATGCCTTGCAGGGAAGAGAATAAACATACCAAAGTATTGTATGAGCAATACCACGCCAAAGGTTTGGAAGTGCTTTCATTCTCCCTCGACTCCGATCTGGGCGCCTGGCAGAAAGCCATCGAAAAAGATGAGCTCCCCTGGAAACACGCCTCCGACCTCGTGGGTGGAAAATTATCGCCTGTGGCCAAAGAGTACGGCATCGATGGTATCCCCGCCATCTGGATCATCAACCCGGATGGTGTGATCATTGCAGAAGGATTGCGTGGCGAAAAACTGGAAAAATTCATTGCATCCCTTTTCAATAAATAATCTGTGATGACAAAAAAGATACAGAAGCTACTGTTCTGTTGTGTATTGATCGTATGCGCATGGCCTGTACAGGCCAATGACGGCGGCATGTGGCTGCTGGCATTACTGAAAAAATACAATGCGGCAGAGCTGAGATCCATGGGGCTGAACCTGCCTGTGGATGCCTTATCGGGAGAGAAAGAAGGCAGCCTCAGTGAAGCGGTAGTGAATTTCGGCTCAGGGTGTACAGGCGCCATGATATCCCCGGAAGGATTGATCATTACCAATTATCATTGTTCTTACAGCGCCATCCAGCAATTGGATAATCCCTCGATGGATATCTGGAATAAAGGGTACTGGGCTAAAGACAACCGTGGTGAACTGCCGGTGAGTGGCCTTTCTGTCACCATCAATAAGAAGATCCTGGATATTTCTGGTGAAGTGAAGAAACAACAGCAAAGCACTGCTTCCCTCAAAGACGCTCTTGCACAGGTGGAGAACAGGTATCGTAAATTTTGGCCCGGCTATAAAGTGATCGTTCGCTCTTATCTCAATAACAGCTTGTTTGTGCTCTTTCTGCAATTGGAGTACAATGATGTACGCATGGTAGGGCTGGTGCCTAAACCTGTAGCCAAGTTTGGAGGAGAGACCGATAACTGGATGTGGCCCCGCCATAGCGGAGATTTTGCCTACTTCAGGGTGTATGCAGGAAAGAATGGTAAGCCTGCCGCTTATCAGGCAACCAATATTCCCTTGAAAGCCGCTACCTGGTTGAAAATTTCTACCAAAGGATACAAAGAGGGCGACTTTGCCATGTCCATGGGCTATCCTTCCCAATCGGACCGTCATGCTACAGGAGCGCAGGTATGGGAGAAAGTGAATGTGATGAACCCGCCCATGATCGCAGTGCGCAAACAGGCGCTCGATCTCCTGGATGAAGAAATGAGCGCCAGCGAAAGGATCCGAATGCTCTATGCTGAAAAAGCGGCCAGCATGGCCAACTATTACAAGAACGCTGTGGGCATGAACCAATGGGCAGAGAAATTGCAGATCATCCCAAAGAAGCAACAGTTTGAACAGGACTGGATGAAATGGGCCGGCAATAAAGGCGGTCAATGGCAACAATACACCAGTCTGCCGAAAAAGATAGATGCAGGTATCAGGGAGAATGCTCCTTACCAAAGATCATTGACCTATTACACGGAATGTTTTAGCTCGACCTGTGATATGATCAGGTATGTGAATGGATTTGGTAAGAGCTTTATCAATATGGGCAAGCCAACGGATAGTCGCTGGAAAGACAATCGCAGGAATGCAGTGTATTATTATCAGCGTTTCGATCCGGCCACCGACAAGCGGATCACCAAAGCCATGATGTCGCTGCTCCTGGATAGTGTTCCGGCCTCCATGTTACCGGTTGTATACGAGCAAAATCAACTGAGCTCCCATGCAGCCATCGATCGATATGTGAACAAAGTATTTGAACGATCCATCTTTGCCGATTCTTCAAAGCTTTTCAAATGGATGGTATCGCCGCATAGCAGGTTGGAAGATGATCCCGGCTTTCAGTTGGCCATGTCCATCGATGATAAACAGAAAGTGATTTTCAGGGAGGCGATAGACAGGGCAGGCGTCATTTCGCGGGATGTGATCGCTTATAAATCCACACTGTCCGATTATTCCGGCAATGCCTGGTATCCGGATGCCGATCGCACCATCAGGCTTTCTTATGGTAAGATCGCCAGTTTGCAAACAGATGGAATGGTGAAGCCTTATTATACAACCCTCAGCGGGTTGATCGCCAAAGCTGATCCTGTAAAAAAAGATTTCTACCTGCATCCAAAACTGGAAGCTATCTGGAAAGAAAAGGATTTTGAAAGCTACGGGAAGGACGGCGATATGCCGGTATGCTTCATTGCAGAAGGCGATGTGACCGGTGGTAATTCCGGTAGCCCGATGATGAATGGCGATGGCGAACTGATCGGGTTGGTATTCGATTGTAACTGGGAATCGATGACCCGGGAATTCAATTTTGAAAAAGACCTGCACCGGGTGATCTGTGCCGATATCAGGTATCTGTTATTACTGACCGATAAATTTTCCGGTTCTCAACGGATCACCAAAGAGATATTTTCCGGATCCCATATGAAAAACAATACAACACAGCATTAAGCCATGAATGATGAAACAGGAACAGGCTGTATCTATTTGATGACAGCCTGTTCTTGTTTTGATGCGATGATCTTATTTGAAAGAATGCATGAAAATATCGAAATCACCTGCATTGCCGGGGATGTCCTCATCATTGCTGGCGCTAATACCGCTGGCGATAACGGTATTATCTTTGGTGATGCTCAAATTGGTGAAATGATCTGCTTTGCTGCCCCCGATCACTTTGGTCCAGGCCTTTTTGCCGGATCCATCCAGCAGACAAAGGAATCCATCTGAAACGCCTGCAGAGTTGAACCGGGTACCACTTGCGATGAAACCTGTATTCTTGAATTTGGAAATGCTGAACAATGCTTCCAGACCTCCGTCGTGATCGATCAGCGTGAGCCATTGCTTTTCGCCGTTGGCATTTACTTTCAGAACAAAGCCATCGCTGATCCCCGTTATTTGTTGACCATAAATGGGCCTGCTGTAAGTCTGCCCCGCTGCTATGACACCTCCGTCTTCAATGGGGATAATAGAATTGATATTTTCCATACTCGCTCCTCCGAAAGTTTTTGACCAGATCAGATCTCCATTGCTTGCTTTCACTTTGCATAACCATGCGTCAGTGAATCCTTCAAATACATTATTGGAAAGATCTCCGTCCATGCTATTGGTGCTAGCACAGAAAACCAGGTTACCATCGGCAGTAATGGCGACCCTGGCTTTGCCGGTCTCCTCCTGGGTGCCTCCGTAAGATCTCTTCCATTTTACGGTTCCGGTATTGTCGAGGCAAGCCATCCAGGCGTCGGAATGGCCATGTGAGTTGAAGTCGCCATTGATGCCTTCGCTGATGCCGGTAACGAAAATGGTCCCGTCCTGTGTCAAAGCTACATCGCCACCATAATCATCTTTGGTGCTTCCAAAGAATTTCAGCCATTGCTGTGCGCCATCCTTATTGAGTTTTTGTACAAAGATGTCGAAGCCGCCTTTGTTCCCTGCAAATACGCCATCGGTGCTGAGCGTGCTACCAACAAGGATATACCCTCCATCTGTCGTTTGCGCTACCCCGGTATATTGGTCATTTTGATTACCGCCCAAATACTTTTTCCATTGAATGGCACCTGCCTGATCATATTTAGCCACAACAGCTTGTGCGTCGCCGGGCGTTGCAGTGTTGTCATTGAAGTCTCCTGTTTTGCTGATGGTAGTACCGGCCAGCAAATAACCGCCATCTGCCGTTGCAATGGTTGCAAGCACCTGATCCAGGGCCTCTCCTCCCAGGGTTTTAGTGTCGGTATTGGTATAGAATGGATCAATCTTTACAACCAGATCGATGGGGCTTCCATTCACTATCAGTTTCACGGTAGTTTGTTGTGGACTTGTAACGGATTTTGCTGTGGTGAATTTGAGGATAGCATCGCCTGTTCCATTATGCTTGTCCAATTGCAGCCAGTCGATGCCGGAAAGTATCTCAATGGACCATCTGCCGGAAGAACTGATGGGGAATTCGGTTTCAAAACCTACCACGCCAAGCATGGTCAGCTCTTTTTTCTCTGTTTGTGGATCGTTGTCACTTTTTTTGCAGGCCTGGGCACCCAATATTGCGCCTGCCAGTAACAAAGCATAGAATCTTTTCATGGTGTAGACTAGTTGTTTTGAACCCCAAAACTAACCTCATGAAATGGTGTCAATTGTTAATATACCCTGTAGTGCATGTTTGATATGACGGGGTGCAGCTCACCGTTAGTAGTCTGAAAAAAAGTAGACGAAATATCGGCGCTCAAAAGTATTTCTGATCGGCGAACCTCAGATCGAAGTATTGAAACTGGCAGATACAGTACGCGAGATAATCTAAAGAAAAAGAGGCTGTTCTCGATGCAGAAGACAGCCTCTTTAAAATATTTTATTCCCCATACTTAATTCCTGCGGCCGATCTTAGTCCTTTCAATTCTCTTGTAGGGGTTGTAGAAGCGGGCTTTATTCAGGTAGAGATTGGTCAATACGCCATCGAACATGATCCTGGCCGATGGCTGATCCTTTTCGTGATACATGGTGGCGAAAGCGAGGAAGCCGGTTGGCAATTGTGCGGAGGCCACTTCCATAGATACTTCTTTCGATTTACCGGTGCTGTCTGTGAATATGAGAGAAGTGATGGAGATCACGTTGTTACTGTCTTCCAGGATCTTGTTGGTGGTTTGAGTGAGCTTGAGCCCTTTCTGTTCCATCAGGTCTGTGAGGATATCTTCATATGGCCTGCGCTTGGCGCGTGCTGCCAAGGTATCTGCATAGAACCGGATCAGGATGGAATCTTCTTTTACGGGAAGATGATAAAGTTCTGTATGATCATCGATGGTTCGGGTGCTTCCTTTGGTAGAGAGATTGGTTTCGATACCGAATTGTCCGATCTCGTATTTGCTCCAGGTAACGGTAGTGATATTCTTGATATTGTTATTGTATATCCAGGTCCCTTCCTTGAAATGATCCAAATAACTGCCGGATGCCGTTTTCAGTTGGTCTGTAGTTGCGATCAGGCTTACAGCCCCGTCCTCTTCTATCGGGCCGTTGGCTTTAGTTGTTCGGGTAACCATATACGTATCCCTGGAATCGGTATAGGTATGATCGTTTACCGTCTTGGTTTTTTCAAGTTGTTCTTCTATTTTCTTCTTATCCGGTAATGTAAAACAGGAAGCCAGTATCAATGGCATGGCGAGTAAGGGTAAATATCTCATGGTACGAAATTGATAATGTATTTATTTGATCAGGAACCTGGTGAATCCCATGGAGCACAGATGTTCATAAGCGTCCCAAACTTCTGCCGGTATTTCCTGGTAGATCTGAAAGCCTTTCGCCGGATATTCTTTTATCCTTTGCAGATCGCCCGTGAGGCTGTTGATGAGAAGTTCCATCGGAATATCCTTTGTAGGGTAGTCCTCAAATGGAACCGCAGGAGAGGTGACCATCAGTTTCTTATCGGGCCAATGCACTTTGAAAGTAGCAAAGCTGCGCCGCTCCATATACGGTTTCTGCACTACGATGAAGCTGTTCACCTGCAACTGCTTCTGCTGTAAAAGTTGCTGGGTGAAAAGAATATTCTCTCCCGTATTGGTGCTTTTGTTCTCGATCAGGATCGCGTGCTCAGGCACTCCCAAACTGATGGCGATGGCGGCAAACCGGTCCGCTTCGGGAACTGTCCAGATATCCTTTGTGATCTTTCCCAATCCTCCTGAAAAAACGATCCATGGCGCATAGCCCTGAAGGTACAGTTCTGCAGCACGTTCTGCCACGCGGGTATCCTGGGTTCCCAATGCCAGGATGCAATCCGCTTTTTGGAGCGGTTGATCCATCCGGTGATAGTCCCAGAGTATTTTTGCGAGCCTGATCGCTTCAGGAAGAACCATAGTTTTTATTTATTCAGGATCTCTGTGCCTTTCTTCACTTCATTATCATAGAGATTGTTCACTTCATAGAAGCCTGGCATTCTCCAGATCTGTCTGGCCATTGCTGTTTGGATCCGGCGCATCAGGTCTTCCTTATCCTTTGCGGGGATATTCTGGATATTGATATTGTTCTTTGCGGCGAACTCTACCAGGTTGGCATAAGCGCCGTTTTCCGGTTTGAACCCTTTGGCGAGTTCAGTGGGGGATTTGAATTGTTTGAAATAATCCCTGTGTTGAATGAAATATGTAAAGATGAACTTACCGAATGTGGGGGTGGCCAGCAGTTGGTACGTTTCTTTCGATAGGGAAGTGGTATCCAGCGGAACGAAAACATCGGGCGTGATGCCGCCGCCGCCATAAACGATCTTTCCTTTCTTTGTTTTGAATTGTGGGCCGGTATGGGTAGTGGCGGAATCTCCGTGGATCATCTCACCGTTATGATAGCGGTTATCCAGTTCTTCGCGATATGCGGCCCTGCCATGGTCATAGGGTTTCTGGATATTGCGGCCCAGTGGTGTATAGTAACGGGCAACGGTGAGGCGAAGCGCCGATCCGTTGTTCAGCTCATATTGTTCCTGTACCAGGCCTTTCCCGAATGTGCGGCGGCCAACGATGGTGGCACGATCCCAATCCTGGAGAGCGCCTGCCAGCACCTCGCTGGCGGAGGCTGAATTCTCGTCCACCAGCACCACCAGTTCTCCTTTCTCGAAGAGGCCCGGGCGTTTGCAGCGGTATTCCGTTTTTTTGGAATGGCTGCCCTGGGTGTATACGATCAGTTTATCATCGTCCAGGAACTCATCGGCAATATCGATGGCTTCGCCAAGGATGCCACCGCCATTATCGCGGAGATCGAGCATGAGCTTTTTGAGGCCTTTCTTCTGAAGGTCTTCCAGGGCGGCCATGAACTCTTCGTAAGTGGTGCCGGAGAACTTGTTCAGGTGAATATAACCGGTAGAGTCGCCGATCATATAGGAGGCATCCACGGAGTAGAGGGGAATGGTGCCCCGGGTTACCGTGGTGGCGATCTGTTTTCCATCGCGGAGCAGGATCACATTCACTTTGGAGCCTGAAGGGCCGCGGAGGAGCTTCCGGATCTTATCGCCATTGACATCCTTTCCGGTGACGGAGGAGTCGCCCACTTTCAGGAAGCGGTCGCCGGTTTTGATACCTGCCTTATCACTGGGCCCGTCAGCCAGTACATTGCTGGCATACACGGTATCGTTGAGGATAAAATATTCTACGCCGATGCCTTCGAAATTGCCCTGCAGGTCTTCATTCACTTCTGCCAGGCGGTTGGCCGGAATATAGATGGAATGGGGGTCCAGGTGGCCAAGCATGGCCTGAACGGCGTCATCACTGAGACTGTCCTTATTCACGGAGTCTACATAACGCAGGTTGATCAGGTCCATTACTTCCTGAACGGTAGAAGGGCGGGCGGATTCAAAGATGCCACGGGAGAAAGGGATATTCATCCTGAGTTTGGATCCGATCCACATCCCACCGATCAGAACCAGTGAAAAGAGCAGTGGGAGCCATACCTGTAATTTCTTCATGCAAGGGTCGCTTAAATATTAAATTTTCCAAATTTCGGGGCGAAGTTCATAATTAATTCTCAATTCCGCGCTTTACCTTCGTTGAACGGTTGTTAAATGGTAGGAGTGCATCTCCCGGGCCGAAGATAAAATGAAGTTTTATGGCAATATTGATAGCAGATAGTGGATCTACGAAAGCGGAATGGGCGCTGACTGGCAAAGGCAAGAAAACGAAAACGGTATTCACCCAGGGCATCAGCCCCTATTTCCTGAATACCGATCAGATAGAAGAAGTGATCAGAAAAGAATTATTGCCTGGTTTCAAAAAGGCGGAGCTGGAATCCATCACCGCTATCTATTATTATGGTACCGGTTGCAGTAACCCTGCCAATGTGAAGAGTGTTAAAACGGCGCTGGGCCGTATTTTCAAGGGAGTGAAGCCTATTGAAGTGACCCATGACCTGATGGGGATTGCCCGCGCTTCCTGCCAACACGAGAAGGGTATCGCCTGTATCCTGGGCACGGGGAGCAATACCTGCTACTACAATGGCAAGAATATCGTGAAGATAAGCCCGGGCCTGGGTTATGCCCTGGGAGATGAAGGCAGTGGCGCCTATCTCGGCAAGAAAGTGATCCAGTACTACCTCTACGGCACATTCGACGAGGAATTACGCTATAAATTCGACCAGAAATATAATACGAACGCCTCCGAGATACTCGATAACGTATACAAAAAGCCCTTCCCCAACAGGTACCTGGCCTCTTTTTCCATGTTCCTGTCCGAGAACCGGGACCATTATATGATCGGGAATATCATCGAGGACGGACTGAATGATTTCTTTTTCACCCATCTCTGCAAACTGGGTGAAAGCTGGAAAATGCCGATCCATTTTGTTGGAAGCGTAGGTTTTGCTTTCAAGGAAGTTTTGGCCGACCTTTGTCATGCATATGAGTTTGAGCTGGGCAAGGTGCTGAAAACGCCGATGGCTGGCCTCATCAAATACCATATCGGATAATTTTTTAGGAACCGGCCCGTTTTTAGAAAAGAAACCTTCTACCATGTCAGCGGCTTTCAATAAGGTCACGGAACAATCCGGTCCATACAGGAACCTGGAGAAAATGTCTATCCGTGAGCTGCTCACCAATATCAATTCAGAAGACCAGCAGGTTCCCCTGGTAGTGGCAAGGGCCATTCCCCAGATAGAGCAACTGGTGACGGTTATCAGCGACAAGATGCTGACCGGAGGTCGCCTTTTTTATATCGGGGCCGGAACCAGCGGCCGCCTCGGCGTGCTGGATGCCAGCGAGATACCGCCTACCTACGGCCTCCCGCAGGGGCTGGTGATCGGCATCATTGCCGGTGGTCAGCTCGCCATCCAGAAACCTATAGAAAATGCCGAAGACAATTGGGAACAAGGCTGGCGCGACCTGGAAGCACACCAGGTCAATACCAACGATGTAGTAGTGGGTATCGCCGCCAGTGGCACCACCCCCTATGTGATCGGGGCCCTCAAAGAAGCGCGTTTGCGCGGGATCGTTACGGGTTGCATCACTAACAATGCCGGCACCCCGCTGGCCGCTGCTGCGGAGTTTCCCATTGAAGTAGTGGTTGGCCCCGAAATTGTTACCGGCAGCACCCGCATGAAAAGCGGCACCGCACAAAAACTGGTGCTTAACATGATTTCCACCTCGCTCATGATACAGCTCGGCAGGGTAGAGGACAACAAGATGGTGAATATGCAGTTGACCAACGCTAAAT
>JAGIAP010000112.1 GCA_017744805.1 Chitinophagaceae bacterium
AAACAAACCCAAAGGGATTATTTCAATGTCTTTCCTAACCTGAATATTGCTTATTCTCCCAACGATAACAATGAGCTCAGCATCAGCTATCGCAAGAGCATCCAGCGCTTCAAATTCGATGTGGTGAATCCTTTCATCGTGTTCCGTTCCCAATACAGCTATTATGAAGGCAATCCCGATATCAGGCCCAGCATTGCGCATGCCTTTGAAGTAGCACATAGCTGGAAGAATGAATTGTTCAGCTCTATCGGTTTCACTCATTATGCAGATGCGTTGTCCGAAGTGTACCGTCCTGGTAAAACACCTGGTTCAGTGATCAGCAGGTCCGAGAATTTGGGCACAGGCGATATGCTCTCAGCTACTGTATCACATACCGTTTCCTGGTTGCGCAACAAATGGAATATGACCAATACGGTAAATGGAATGTTCTGCAAATACAATACGCCTGACCCTGATCAGAACCAGGGAATGTGGACAGCCAATATCACCAGTCAGCAAACGATCCTGTTGCCAAAGGGCTTCAAGGCAGAGCTCTTTGGATCCTATACCAGTCCCATGATCATCGGCGCCTACCGGATCAGGTCGGTATTCACCATGGATGCAGGTTTGAGCAAATCATTGTTCAGCAACCAGGCTACCATAGCATTGAGTGTTTCAGATGTTCTCAATACCAATATTTCCCGTTTCGATGTGAAAGGATTTGGGGTGAATTCCTGGAATCGCAACAAGCAGGAGAGCCGTTTCATCAAACTCAATTTCACCTGGAGGTTCGGCAATAAAAATGTAAAAGTGAACAGCAACCGCAGGGGCGGAGTGGAAGCTGAATCGAGAAGGATGGGAGAGTAGGTACCATAAAATTGCCGTGCACCTGGTGTGCACGGCTTAATTGGTCCCTAATTCTTCACGGCTGAAATGATATTATGGATCTGTATGAAATGTCTTTGATGATGGGCGATAAAGAACCTGAAAGTATCTCCCAGTTTGAGTGTAATGAAAGAGGCGATGGAGATGGGGATGCGAAGCTTACCGATGGGAACTTTCTTTGCTTTATTCAGCAGGTCCAGCAGTTCTTCTTCCTGTTTCAGGAACTCATTCAGAACGGTATGACTGTCAAGGTCAGTTGGAGGTATATGGTTTTTGAATGCCTTCATTTTGTTTTTGATCATTCCGTTCTTGCCCGGCAACATGGCATTGGTGAAGTAGTTGCCTAACCAACCGGGTGTATACGAAGGCTCATAACCCTTATTGGATCCGGCAATGAGCTTTTTGATCCTGGGCAGGTAATATCTGCCGTAAGTGTTCAGGTGCTCTATGTTCTGGACCACACTCCATTTGCCGGGCGCCGGAACTTGCAGCAGCACCTCAGGGTCCTGCTGTTGTATTTGGCGCAGTTGCAGGATCACCTGCCTGGTGTCGTTCTCCAACAGTTCCAGTGTGTTGGTGCTATTGAGCTTTTTCATTTTTCTCTTATTTGACAACAAAGCTAGCGGGGGCAGGATTGGAAAATCTTGGTGTACGCCAAGATTTTGGGATTGGGCACGCTATTATTCAATACGAACGGAGCTGAGCAATTTGCTGAAGGTGCTGGCGTCGATGCCGAGATAGGAGGCCAGGTATTTGTGCGGGATCATCTGCAATACATGCGGGCTTCGCTTCAACAATATCCGGAACTTTTCTTCTGCACTGTATTTCAGTAACTCTACCTGCCTTTCCAGTACACCGGATAAAGCAAAAGCGGTGGCTTTCATTACCCAGGCCATCAGTTCAGGGTGCTTATCGGCAAGCGCTCTTACCTGCTGGTAGCTTGTTCTCAGTAGTTTACTGCTGGTGAGGGTCTCAAAGAAAAACCGACTGGGTGTTTGCGTTAGAAAGGAGTCTGCTACGCCTGCAAAGGAATAGGGATAGGTGAAAACGATGGTGGCATCGGGGTGTTGATCGTCAACATGGAATGCCCGTTGAACGCCATCCAGTACAAAGTACAGATGCCTTTCAGTTTCACCGGAAACGGTGAGCACGGTCTTGCGTTTGAATTCCACGATTTGCCAGATCTGGGAGAAGGGCTCCCAAACATGGTCTGGCAGGGCTTGCATGGCAAAAACATGCTGTTTGAGTATCTCGATACTGTTTTCCAATTCAACAAAAATAAACATTTCACTATTGCGTAACTTGCATCTTGAATGGGAAAATCACCTCAAAGGATCATTGCGCATTTCGACCTGGATGCTTTCTTCGTATCCGTGGAATGTTTGAACGATCCCTCGCTCAAAGGCAAGCCCATCCTGGTGGGCGGACGGGAGCGGGGCGTGGTGGCCGCCTGTTCCTATGAGGCCCGCAAATTCGGCATCCATTCTGCCATGCCCATGAAGACCGCTATGCGGCTCTGTCCCCAGGCTCTTGTGGTGAAAGGGCAGCGGGGCGAATACAGCAAATATTCCCGGATCGTTACCAATATCATTGCCGAAAAGGCCCCTCTCTTCGAGAAAGCCAGTATCGATGAATTCTACCTGGACCTTACCGGCATGGATAAATATTTCCAGCCCTATCAATGGACCATCGATCTCAGGCAGGAGATCATCGATAAGACCGGCCTCCCCATTTCATTTGGGCTCGGTTCCAACAAAATGATCGCCAAGATCGCCACGGATGCCGCCAAGCCGAATGGCTATCTTTTCATCCCCTTCGGAAGGGAAAAAGACTTCCTGGCGCCACTGGCCGTCAATAAGATCCATGGCGTGGGAAAGCAGACCTGGCAATCGCTCCAGGCCATGGGCATCACCACCATCAAAGACCTCAGCGAAACGCCGGTAGAGCTTATGGAAAAGCGCTTCGGCAAATATGGCACCGATCTCTGGCAGAGATCGCAAGGGATTCATAACGGCGAGGTCACCCCTTACCACGAGGCCAAGTCCATTTCCACCGAAAACACCTTTGAGGAGAATATCACGGATGTGGGCCGCCTGGAGACCGAACTGGTGCATATGACCGAGAAAGTAGCCCATGAGCTCCGGCAGGATAATAAAATGGCCGGTTGCATTACGGTGAAGATCAGGTATCCCGACTTTGAGACCACTTCCCGTCAGACCAGTATAGATTACACTTTTTACGATGATGAGCTGCTGCCCCAGGCCAGGGACCTCTTCCACAAACTCTGGCGAAAGGGCACACCGGTGCGACTGCTGGGCGTGCGCCTCAGCGAGCTGACCGGCGAGGCCGTACAGACCAATCTTTTCAGTAATGTGGAACGAAAGACCGAGCTTTACAAGGCCATCGACGATGTCAAGAACCGGTTTGGGAAGAATGCTATTTCCAAAGCTGCCGGTACCGGTGGCGGCAAATCCCAACGCCCTGACCCACACCTCCCCGGCCGTTCAGAATAACCCAGTTACCGGCACCACTATTGACAAATGAGAGAATTAACAAATTAGTCTACTTTTTCAGTAGGATATTAGTATCTTCGTTACCCTTCTGCTAACAGAATTTAATAACCATAAATGTTTGAATTATGAGTCTAAGATTAGGAGACATAGCTCCCAACTTCAAGGCAAAGACCACTGCCGGTGACATTGACTTCTATGAATACCTCGGCAATGGCTGGGGCATCTTGTTCTCTCACCCCGCAGACTATACACCCGTATGTACAACCGAACTGGGAAAGACGGCTCTCTTGCAGGAGGAATTTGCAAAGCGTAATGTAAAAGTACTGGCCGTAAGTGTGGATCCACTGGAAAAACATTTTGGCTGGGTGAACGATATCAACGAAACTCAGCATTGTAATGTGGGCTTTCCCATCATCGCGGATGAAAGCCGCGAAGTGGCTGGCCTTTACGATATGATCCATCCCAATGCATCGGAAACTTTCACAGTTCGTTCCCTCTTCGTGATCGGACCTGACAAGAAGGTGAAACTGATGATCACTTACCCTGCCTCTACCGGAAGGAATTTTTACGAAGTGCTGCGTGTGGTTGATTCACTGCAACTGACCGCCAATTACAGTGTGGCCACTCCCGCTGATTGGAAACATGGTGAGAATGTGATCGTTGTTCCGGCAGTTTCCACTGAAGATGCCATCAAGAAATTCCCCAAGGGAGTAGAGGTGGTTAAGCCCTACCTGCGTTATACGCCTCAGCCTAATTTGTAATTGAAATACCTGTAACAGCAATACGGCTGTTGTTCAGTAGTTTTTAATATTCAGGATCCTCCGCAGTCATGCGGGGGATTTTTTGTTTGAGCGGGATAGGATTCTTCTTTTCAATTTGTATCTTAAGAGATCAAAACTACTGTTACATGAGAAAGCCCATACTCCTTTTTCTCTTATTCATTCCTCTATTGCTCACAGCCCAACGGACCATCCTGCATTGCGGAAGATTGATCGATGTGGTCAAAGGCACCGTGCTAACGGAGCAAAGCATCATCATCGAAGGGAACAAGATCTCGGATATACAAAAGGGTTATATCAATGCAAAAGCCAACGACAAAGTGATCGATCTGAAGAACCTGACTGTGATGCCGGGGCTGATCGATTGTCATGTTCATATGGAACATGAAACCGGTCCCAACCGTTACCTGGAAGCTTTCACCCTGAACCCGGCTGATTATGCCTTTCAATCTGTAGTGTTTAGCAACCGTACGCTGATGGCGGGTTTTACGTCCGTTCGTGATCTTGGTGGAAGTGGAGTGAATATTTCGTTGCGCAATGCCATCAATAAGAAGATGATAGTAGGGCCACGGGTGTTCACTGCCGGAAAATCGATAGCCACTACGGGTGGGCATGCCGATCCTACGAATGGATTCCGTAAAGATCTGCAGGGTGATCCCGGTCCGGCAGCAGGCGTAGCCAATGGGCCTGATGAATGCAGGAAAGCCGTTCGTCAGCGGTACAAAGATGGCTCGGACCTGATCAAGATCACCGCTTCGGGCGGCGTGTTGAGCGTAGCCAAAAGCGGCGAGAACCCTCAGTTCACGGAAGATGAAATAAAGGCGATCGTTGAAACGGCAAAGGATTATGGTTTCAAAGTAGCGGCCCACTGCCATGGCGCGGAAGCTATGAAGCGGGCCGTTCGCGGAGGCGTCAACAGTATCGAGCACGGCACCTATATGGATGATGAGGTGATCAGCCTGATGAAACAATACGGCACTTATTTGGTACCTACGATCATTGCTGGTAAATCAGTGGCTGACTCTGCAAAGAAGCCGGGCTTTTATCCTGACCTGGTAACCCCCAAGGCGCTGGCCATCGGCCCTAAGATCCAGGGCACATTTGCGAAGGCATACAAAGAAGGCGTGAAGATCGCTTTCGGCACGGATGCCGGCGTGTATGCGCATGGTAAGAACTGGCTGGAATTTGTGTACATGACGGAAGCGGGCATGCCCATGATGAAGGCCATTCAGGCCGCAACGGTAAGTGCGGCAGATCTGATAGGCGTGTATGATCAGTTGGGAAGTATCGAAAAAGGCAAGCTGGCCGATATCATTGCTGTGGATGGGGATCCGGAGCAGGATGCTACGGTGATGGGAAAAGTGATCTTTGTGATGAAGGATGGGGTGGTATATAAGAAGTAAGAATATCTACAAGCTGACCTAATAGAGGTGATGAACATAGTTTGTGCTTGCAGGTCGCTATGGCAGCGCTGTAATGACGCAGTAGCGGCACTGTAGCCTAACAATGATCGAACTATCCGGCTGGACTTAAGTTGGACTTGGTTTGGAGACGATCTGCACCTGATCTGGGGAAGAAATATTGAGATTTGGTAGATGAGTCCCTTAAAAAAATACGACCCGTCAGAACGGGCCGTATATTTTGTCTTGGATGGATCCAACTGTTAAGGTCAGCCCCATAATGAATTATTTCGCTCTCTTCCTCAACTGCTGTAACAAAGCACGCATATCCTTTGGCATCTCAGCTTTCAATACATACGGCGTTCCATTGGGAGAAGTGAACCTCAGCTCTGCTGCGTGTAACGCTATCCTGCTGACGATCGGTTTCTCTTCCAATTCATTCTTCGAGAGTTTGTAATCTTTTTTGAGGGAAGAAATGAGCACGGGTTTTCCATCTCCATACAATTCATCGCAGATCAGCGGATGCCCCAGGAACTGCATATGCACGCGGATCTGGTGGGTGCGACCGGTATGGATCTGGAATCTTACCAGGCTGAACTTGCCAAATGCTTCTTCCACTTTATAATCGGTGATGCTCTGCTTTCCTCTTTTATGGATCAGCATTTCACCGCGTTTGGCCATGTTTTCCGCGATCGGTTGATCGATGGTGCCTTCAGGGTAGGGAAGTGTGCCGGTGACGATGCCCTGGTAAAATTTCTCTACCGTCCTGTCTTCAAAGGCGATGGAAAGGAACTGGTGTGCTTCCTCGTTCTTGGCAAAGATGATCACCCCGCTGGTATCCCTGTCTAACCGGTGTACAACAAAAATATTCCCGTATTTCTCGCGGAGGATCTGTTTGAGCGAGGGCTCTTTTCCTTCGCGGTCGGGGATACTGAGTAATCCTGCGGGTTTATTGATAGCGATAAAATGATCGTTCTCTTCGATGATGTCCAGTTCATGCTTAGCCACGGCGAGCAGGTTTGTTTTTGTTAGTGTAAGAAGCGTTGAGATACTTGAGCAGGCGAACTTCCTTTTCTGAGAGCAGGCGCCATTTGCCGCGGTCTACATTCTTCTTGGTGAGATTGGCATACATCACGCGGTCCAGGTTGCGAACATCATAGCCCATATGTTCAAAGATGCGGCGTACGATGCGGTTGCGACCGCTATGGATCTCGATGCCGATGATCGTTTTGTCCTTGCTGTCTGCATATGCAAGCGCATCTGGCTGAACAAAACCATCTTCGAGTGTGAGGCCACCCATGATGGTATCGAAATCTTTTTTAGTGAGTGGCTTATCGAGCGTTACTTCATAGATCTTTTTGATCTCGTAACTGGGGTGGGATAATTTCTGCGCCAGTTCTCCGTCGTTGGTCAGTAGCAGCACACCAGTGGTATTGCGGTCGAGCCTTCCGATGGGATACACGCGCTCTGTAGTGGCATTGCGGATAATGTCCAGAACGGTCTTGCGACCCTGGGGATCATCGGTAGTAGTGATATAATCCTTGGGCTTATTGAGCAGGATGTACACCAGGTTCTTTCTTACAGCTATCTTCTTTCCATTCACTTTGATCTCGTCCTTGCCTGATACTTTGAAACCTGGCTCGGTGATCACGGTGCCATTCACCACTACTTTTCCTGACCGCACAATATCGGCTGCATCCCTTCTTGAACAAACACCTGCATGTGCAATGAATTTATTGAGCGGCATATTGCCTGTATTCACTACAACCGGGTTTACTTTTTCTTCCACTTCTTTCTCTACTGCGACCTTCTTGCGTGCAGTTCCGGGAGCGGGTTTGGTGGCACCTTTTGCTGCCTGGGGACCTGCGCCTTCGATACGGCTGGAGAAGCTCGATTTTGATTTGACTGATTTATCTGCACTGCCTTCACGTTTGGGGGCAGGCTTTTCAGGTTTATCCAAGCGGGCTGGCTTAGCGTCCTGCCCGGACTGATTGTCCCTGAAAGGTTTCTTGTCTGTATTGTTGAAGCGGGAGTTCTTGAATCTTGAGGTCTGTTGCTCCTGGTCCTTTGGTGCGGCGGGTATTTCTTTTTTGTATGCCTTTGTCTTTTCTTCAAAAGCGCTGGCATCGCGGCCCATGGCTTTGTAACCTCCGGCTTTCTTGAAAGCGCGGGGGCCGAGGCCGCTACTCTTCTTGAATCCGCCTTTCTTTTTGAAACCACCACGTTCTTCGTTTTGGTGGCCGCGTTGATCACGATCATTGCTTTTGAAAGGGCGTTTGCCTTTGAAAGAGCGATCGCTGCGTTCTTCTGATTGGGCTGCTTTCTTTTTCTCTATCCTGTCTGCGCCTTCATTGCCGCGGGAGCCCCATTTGGCTTTGCCGGCAGTATTGCCAGCGGCCCTGGATTGTTTGGCTTCTTCTTTTTTCTTCTCGAAGTATGCCTGCGTTTCTTTGCGCATGGCTTTCTTTTCCTGGCGGATACGCTCTTTTTTCTGCGATCCTTTCTCTTCTGTCTGAATGAATTTCTTGAAACCGTGTGGTTGTTTCTTCATAAAAATGCATTGCTGTTTTTCAACAGTAATTAAAAAATATTGAGAGCATTGATTAACCTACCTGAACTTCCTTGTTGGCCAGTTGTCCGCAAGCTGCATCGATATCCTTGCCACGACTGCGGCGCAGTCTTGCATTCACGCGATGTTTTTCAAGGTATGCCATGAAAGCTTGTACCGCGCCTTCTTCGGGTTTCATGAATGCAGCTTTATCGATGGGATTGTACTCGATGATATTCACCAGGTCGGCCGGAACCTGCCTGTAGATCTTGATCAGCTCATCCGCATCTTTCAGGGAATCATTGAAGTCTTTGAAGAGGATGTACTCGAAAGTGATCTCGTTGCCGGTGGCTTTGTAGAAATGGTTCATGGCATCGATCAGGGCTTTGAGATTGTTGGTCTCATTGATTGGCATGATCTCATTCCTTTTCTGATCGTTGGCAGCGTGCAATGAAAGGGCCAGTTTGAAACGGACCTGGTCATCGCCCAACTGGCGGATCATTTTGGCAACACCGGCAGTGGACACGGTGATACGGCGTGGGCTCATGCCCAGGCCTTCGGGAGAAGTGATCTTCTCGATGGCTTTGAGAACGTTCTTGTAATTCAGCAGCGGCTCGCCCATTCCCATGAACACGATATTGGTGAGCTTCTTGCTGTACACGCGCTCGCTTTGCTGGTTGATCAGGACTACTTCATCGTAGATCTCATCAAAATCCAGGTTACGCTTGCGTTCCATATACCCGGTAGCGCAGAATTTGCAACTGAGTGAGCACCCGATCTGGGAGCTGACGCAGGCTGTTTTGCGCTCGTCGGTGGGGATCAGTACGCCTTCCACCATATGACCATCGGTGGATCTGAACCGGGATTTCACTGTTCCGTCTGCAGAATACTGGGTGGCATCCACTTTGAGGGCAGGGAGAATGAAGTGCTCTGCGAGTTTCACGCGGAGCTCCTTGCTGAGGTTGGTCATGGCGTCGAAGCTATGGGCATGTTTCTGCCAAAGCCATTCATAGACCTGCTTTGTGCGGAATTTCTTTTCGCCGATCTCTTCGAAATAATGCTCCAACTCACTGAGGCTCAAGTGCCTTATGTTCTTCTTCCCTGTATTTGCCATTCTGCAAAGGTAGCATTGTTTTTGGTAATGGCAGGTGCATGCCTGAAGATGGGGCAATCCGCTATATTTGCTGCCTTAATTCGCTATATGAAGAAAGTTTATATCGTTGATGCGGTGAGAACGCCCATCGGAAAATATGGTGGCGCGCTCAGCAGTATCAGACCTGACGACCTCCTTGCTCATGTGCTCCGGGCCCTCATTCAGCGTAACCCTTCCATTGATGTGAATGCCATTGAAGATGTGATTGCCGGCGATGCCAATCAGGCGGGGGAAGACAATCGCGATGTGGCCCGTATGGCCGCCCTCCTGGCCGGACTGCCGGTTTCTGTGGGAGGCAATACCGTTAACCGCCTTTGCGCTTCCGGACTGCAGGCCATTATGGATGCGGACCGCGCCGTTATGTGCGGCGAAGGGGAGCTCTATCTTGCCGGTGGTGTGGAAAGTATGACACGCGCTCCTTTCGTGATGGCCAAATCATCAGGTGCCTGGAGCCGCAATACCGAAGTGTTCGATACCACCATCGGATGGCGCTTTACCAACAAGAAACTGGCTGAGATGCACCATCCTTACTCAATGGGAGAAACTGCCGAGAATGTAGCCAAACAATGGAATATCGGTCGCGAAGAACAGGACGCTTTTGCCCTGGCGAGCCAGGATAAATATTTTGCAGCGCTCGAAAGAGGTATCTGGCCCATCGAGATCGCAGGAGTGGAAATACTGGGAGGAAAGAATGAAAAGATCCTCTTCGAAACTGATGAGCATCCCCGCAAATCCACGTTGGAGAAACTGCAAACGCTTCGTCCTGCCTTTGCGAAGGACGGAACTGTAACAGCGGGCAATTCATCAGGCATCAATGATGGCGCTGCGGCCGTTCTGTTGGCCAGTGAAGAGGCCCTGAAAAAATATGATCTTACGCCAATGGCCAGAATTGTAAGCATGGGCGTGGCCGGTGTAGACCCTGCCATCATGGGCATCGGGCCTGTACCTGCCTCTCAGAAAGCCTTGCAGCGCGCCGGCCTCACCGTGAAAGACCTCGACCTGGTAGAACTGAATGAGGCGTTCGCTTCCCAGTCGCTGGCCTGTATGCGTGACCTGGGACTGGATCAGAGCAAGGTGAATGTGAATGGAGGCGCTATTGCCATCGGGCATCCCCTGGGTTGCAGCGGCGTTCGTATCACTACCACCCTGGTTCATGAAATGCAGAGAAGGGATATGCGCTACGGACTGGCCACCATGTGTGTGGGAGTAGGGCAGGGAGCTGCTATTGTGTACGAAAAAGTGTAAGCCGCGCGTGGCGGATGGTGCTGTAATGCCGCGGATTCTTCAATTATTTTGAGTAACTTGAATGTCCTTAAAATTTGTTGTTATGCAGGAAGGATTACTCACACCCAAAGTTGCCACAACCGTTACCCGGTTGACCAGCCATGTGCTGGACATGCCGTTACGGGCGCGCGATCTGGAGTTGGATGAATGGCTTGCAAAACCAAATCCCAACAAATGGTCGAAGCTTGAAATTCTCGGACACCTGGTGGACTCTGCCATTAACAACCTCAAACGCTTTACCGACGCACAGTACCAACCGCAACCCTACAGGATCGCACCTTATCAACAGGATGATCTCGTCAGCATCAACGCGTATCAGCATCTGCCTTTCGATCATATCCTGCAAATGTGGGTGGCATTGAACCAGCAGATCCTGTATGTGATCGCCAACCTGCCTTCCGATAAGCTGAATTACCAGGTGATCATCCCTTCCGGCGAAGTAAAAACGCTGGGATGGTGGATTGATGATTACGCTGATCATATGGAGCATCATCTCCGGCAGATCTTCGGGTAAAAAGAAATCATAGCAAATAAAAAAGCAGCGGTTGGATATCGCTGCTTTTTTATGGTAGAAAGATGATATTCGTTTATTCAAAAACGTAAGAGGCTGCTTCTGCAAAGCTGGCTTTCACCTGTGAGCTCTTACGAAGGTCCTTGATCACTGCCTCACTGGCCGCCAGCTCCTGCGAACCGATGATCACCACATAGGGGATGCTTTTCTTCTCCGCGTATTTGAATTGCTTATCGAATTTCAGGTTCTCGTGGAAGAGCTCACAACGCACACCTGCCAGTCGCATTTCCTGCATGAGCTTGTAAGCTGCTTTGCTTTCAGCGTCTCCCAGGTTGAAGAAGAGCACCTGCGTGCCCACCTGAACATCAGGAGGGAAAAGATTCATTTGTTCAAGTACATCATAGATCCTGTCTACACCAAAGCTGATGCCAACGCCGGGGATATTGGGCACGCCAAATAACCCTGTAAGATCGTCGTAACGGCCGCCGCCGCCGATGCTGCCCATTTTCACATGGGCCGGTGCTTTGGCTTCAAAGATGATACCAGTGTAATAATTGAGGCCCCTGGCAAGGGTGAGATCGATCATCAGCTCTTGCAGGTTGGCCGCCTCCGTTACTGTGCGCAATTCTTCCATACCGAGCCTGCCTTGGTCAAACGAGCCCAGCAATGCTTCGATGGCTTTCAGCTTTTCGTCATTGCTGCCATCGATAGCTAAGTATTTTTCGATCTTTTCTATTTGTTCTGGTTGCAAGCCGCGCTCTGCCAATTCTTTCTTCACCCCATCCAGGCCGATCTTGTCCAGCTTGTCGATGGCGATGGTGATATTGATCATCTGATCGGCGCCACCACAGCTCTCGGCGAGTGCTGCCAATACTTTACGGCTATTGATACGAAGTTGATACCCTTTCAGACCGAGTTGCGTGAATACATTGTGATAGATATTCACCAGTTCCACTTCGTTGATCAGCGATTTGCTGCCTACCACGTCGGCATCGCATTGGGTGAACTCACGGTAACGGCCATGTTGAGGGTTGTCGGCTCTCCATACCGGTTGTATCTGGTATCGTTTGAACGGGAACGTGAGTTGATTATGGTTCATCGCCACATAGCGGGCGAAAGGAATGGTGAGGTCATATTTCAGGGCCCGTGAGGTAAGGTCCTTATCTGTTTTGCCTAGAAGCGCTTTTTCAAATGCAGCGCTGGCCTTCTCCTTATTGCTGTCTTCGTTCAATCCGTTATTGAGGATCTTGAAGATCAGCTTGTCGCCTTCTTCTCCGTACTTGCCCATGAGCGTTTCGATATTCTCCATGGCCGGTGTTTCCAGTGGTTGAAAGCCATAGAGCTCAAAAACGTTACGGATGATATTGAGGATATATTGTCTCTTGCGTACTACTTCCGGTCCGAAATCTCTTGTTCCCCGGGGAATTGAAGGTTTTGCCATTGTTTACTTTGTTACTGGTTGCGTTGAATGGGTGCATACTGTTGGATGATCTGGTCGCAGGCAGCATCGATCATGTCGAAAACTTCATGGTATCCGGGCTCTGCGCCGTAGTATGGATCGGGCACATCCATCTGTTGGCCCGGATGCAGGGGATCCATGAGCAGTTGCACTTTGGAGGCGTCGAAATATTTGCCAGCCATATGCTTGATCTCGCGGAGCACATCTCCTGCCAGGGCATAGATCATATCGTAATGTTGAAAGTCGGCAGCGGTAAAGCGCCTGGCGCGTTGGCAACTGATATCGATGCCATGCAGTTTCGCCACTTTCTGGCTGAGCGGATGCGGTGCTTCGCCGGTATGATAGCTATTGGTTCCGGCGCTGTCTACAGTCCAGTCGAGGCCCGCTTCCTGCACTTTTTGTTGCAGAATGCCTTCGGCCAGTGGGCTTCTACAGATATTTCCCAAACAAACCATCAGGATCTTCATGGCCGCAAAGATACTGTGTTCAAGAATGAGAATAATGAACTCCGTTCATGAATATGAATATGGAATCGATTGAGTGGCTGCATCATAGAGGTAACGCGCGTTGTTCAAAACCGATTTCTTCATCCCCTAATTGATGCACGATGAGAGCAGATATAGTTATGCAATCGGACCTTCTCGACATTTTGTTTGAGCACCGCAATAAGGAATATGGCGCATATACATTACGTAAAGAGTACAACCACAGGCTGATGTTGGCGCTGGCGGCCATGTTCTCTATAGTGATCCTGTTCTTTAGCTGGTTCTTTTTCAATAATAATCGTAACAGGGATAATGGCCAGATCGTACTATCCGATCAGGATTCAATAACGATAAAAGTAATCGATATACCCAAAGATCCTTTGCCGCCACCTCCGCCGCCTCCGCAAGATGTGAAGCCGCAGCCGCCTGTAGCTACCATCAAATCCACCACACTGGTGATAGTCCCGAATGATATGGCTACTGATCCACCGCCACCGGTTGATCAGTTGGATAAAGATGATGCGCTCATCAGTGACAAGACTGTGGATGGGGCTAAACCGGATGGGAATATGCCTGTATCTGCTTCTTCCGGAAACGGGACCGGGCCGGTTCAGCCCCAGCCAGTGCCTGAACCAGAGCCAGAGAAGATCGTGGAGTTTGCGGAAAGGATGCCAGAGTTCCCCGGTGGTACCCAGGCCCTGATCCGGTTCCTCAGCAAGAACCTCCGGGTGCCCGAGGAAAAGATCGAACCGGGGCAGTTGGTGAAAGTGCCGGTAAAATTTGTGGTGGACAAGGAAGGAAAACTAACGGATGTTCAGTTTCCCGGCGCTCCGGATGAAGCATTCAAAACCGAGATCCGAAGGGTGATGAACAAGATGCCGAAATGGATACCCGGATCGCAAAATGGAAAACCGGTTGCGGTGTATTTCAATATTCCGATCGTTTTCCAGGTAACTGATCAATAAGGGATTAAATGCAACGGAAAGGGATTTGCAGGTGTCGATTAAATTTTGAGTAAATTAACAATTGAGGGCTTGTTTTGCTGGTTATTTCTTATCTTGCCCGAACCCATATAATTAAGGATGGCTACAGAGTTTGACGATAAAAAAATGAAAGCGTATATCACGCGCAGATCGATAATGGATATTGGGATGGGTTTCATTTATGCGGTGATCGGCTGCATTCTGGCCTTTAGCCAGCAACTTGGTTTCGCTCTTGAGTTTCCACCTGCACCTTTTTCCTACATATTCGGTGGATTGTGCCTGCTGTATGGCGGTTTCCGGATTTACAGAGGTATCAAAAAAAATTATTATCAATAGCCTGAGAAAACGACAATGAAAAGACAATTCCTTCAATACTTGAACAGGATGTTGTGGATGGTATTTGTGCCGGGCACGTTGATCATGAGTGGATGCAGTACGGCAGAAAAGAAGAAAGGAGCAGGCGATACAACTACAACAGGAACCATACATATAAGTGCAGACGAAAGTTTCAAACCAGTGATCGATTCACAGATCCAGGTGTTTGAGTCCCAAAACCCTGAAGCGAAAATAATTGTACACTACAAACCGGAAGCGGAATGTCTTCGTGATCTCAACGTAGACAGCATCCGGATGGTGATTGTAACGAGAGGGCTGACCGAGGCCGAGGCCAAGACCATGACCGACCGTTACAGCTTCAAACCGGGCTGGGGCCCCCTGGCTTTCGATGCTATCGCTGTACTGGTGAATGGCAAAAGCAAGGACACACTCTTTACCATGCAGGATATCCGCGGCATGGCCAAAGGGATCAGTGGCTTTAAATACAAGGTTTTACTGGACGGAACTACCAGCACTTCCACTGTCCGTTTCCTGACAGACTCTCTCCTCAAGGGACAACCTATGGGGAAAAATGTGGTGGCAGCCAGCAGCAGCGAAGCCGTGATCGATTACGTATCTAAAAATACCGATGCCATCGGCCTCGTAGGGGTGAGCTGGGTAGGAAACAGGGAAGATAGTACCCAACTCAGCTTCCTGAAGAACGTAAAAATTGCACAAATTGAGTGCAGGGGCTGTAATGGCACGTATGTTGATCCTGTACAGTATAATATCGCTACCAACAGGTATCCGATGATCCGGACCCTCTGGTATATTTTAAAGGAAAATTATGATGGATTAGGGAACGGGTTCACCAATTTCCTCATCTATGAGAAAGGACAAAAGATTTTCAGCAGGGCATATCTATGGCCGGCACGTATGAATTTTGAGATCAGGAAAACCAATTTGGAGTAATTCATCTTTTCAGATACTAACACAAACATTCATTCAAAACAGCAAGTGACAATGATGAAACGATCCCTTAGCTTATTAGTAGCGTTTGTCATGGGAAGCACTCTGCTTTTTGCCCAGAGCGTAGAGCAAGGCAAAAAGTTCTTTTACTATGAGCGGTACAAAAGTGCAAAAGATGCGCTGGAGAGTGT
>JAGIAP010000113.1 GCA_017744805.1 Chitinophagaceae bacterium
GGATTTGTTCTCTGCGATCATTTTATTGGGATCCATCTTGAACAAGCCATTATCCACATAATCGGTCACGGCCGCATTGAATTTTTTGGGATCGTAATTTTTGGAATAATAATCCAGTTTCACCTTCCGGTACTGTGCTTCCTTTTCAGGGTTGTTCTGCAAAGTTACCAGTTGTTTCATGCAGGATACTGCAGTGGGCAGGGCCTCCTCTTTTTTGTTGGCGACGATATTTTTCAGGATATAGTTGTTCATGCCGAACTGCAGGATGTAAAGCGATGGCGCCTTTGTTGCCTTGATGCTGTCGATCTCAGCATGATGCTGAACTACGTACCTGTACAATGCTCCGTCCGGAGTGTACTGCACAGAAATATAGGAGGCCAGCAGTTTTGACCAGGTATCCTTCTCTTTGAGGTCCGCTGCGTCGAGCGCAGGGAACAATTCATCGATCAGTTCGGCACTGGGCAATTCCGTGGCCTGTCTTTTTTTGAGATAGCCCAGCAGGAATTCTTTGTCGCGGTTTCCTGCTTTGTATTCGTCCATCCATTTGGCCAGGGGCTTGGGGTCATTCTTTTCCGCAATGGCGATACTGGCCTCTTTGAGAAAGTTCTCCGCTGGCATATAACCGGTAGTACGGTATACCAGTTCTCCGTCATTGTTGATAAAAAGATAGGTGGGATATGCTTTGGCATTGTACTTATTGCTGAGCTCAATCCCTTCGCCTTTTTCTGCATCCAGCTTGTAATTAATGAAGCCTGTGTTGAATACTTCGCCTACCCTGGCTTGCGGGAAAACTTCGGCTGCCATTTTTTTACAGGGGCCGCACCATTCCGTATACACATCTATGAAGATCATCTTGTTCTCTTTCTTTGCCAGTTCCCGGATCTCTTTCCAGGTGCCTTTGCTGAAATGAATGCCTTCACTAGTGGTGGTCCTGCTGCCTGCTACCTGTACGGCAGGCTGATTGGTTTGGCCGAGGAGGGCAGGGCCGGACAAGCCGGCTGCCATCATGGTTACTGTAGTGAAAGCTTTTATTGATTTGCGGATCATATTGTTGATGTTGTTGTTATTTATTTCAGGATCTCAGCCAGTCGTTTGGAAAGCTCTTCTCCCCTGAGATTTTGCGCTACGATACGCCCCTGGGGATCTAACAGGAAATTCTGTGGGATGGCTTCGATGCCATATTCCAGTACCACAGGGCTTTTCCAGCCCATGAGATCGCTGAGTTGTGTCCAGGGCATGCCATCTTCCTTGATCGCTTTCATCCAGGCATCTTTCTTAGTGTCGAGGCTAACTGCCACTACATCGAAATTCTTATCCTTGAATTGGTTGTAGGCTTTGAGCACATTCGGATTCTCTGCACGGCAGGGACCACACCAACTGGCCCAGAAATCCAGCAGGAGATATTTGCCCTTCAGGCTCTCGAAGTTCACCGGCTTGTTGTCCGTATTGTTCAAGGTGAAATTGATGAAAGGCTGCCCGGGTTGCAATTTCCTGGCAATGGCGAGCTTGTTTGCCATCTTCTTGCCATCAGAGGTGTTCTTCAACTCATCACTGAGATTATTATACATTGGCTCGAAGCTGGGAAGGTTGACCACAACAGATCTGTCCTTCAGCATGCTGAGGGTTACATAAGAGGCCGGATGTGTTTTGATGAAATCCGTTTCAGTCTGGGTCATGTCTTTGCGGATGGCAGCCAGTTGGGGGAAGAGGGCGTCGCGGGCTGCATCGTTCTTCTCTTTGAAATACTGGCGCATCTTTTCACTGAGTGGGGCCATCTTTTCTTCCAGTGGCTTCAGTTGGGCTTTCAATACCTCGAAATCTTTCTGCGCCTTGCCTCCTTTGATCAGGGCTGTCTTTATTTTCCCATCTCCTGTTATCGTGATTTTCCCTTTGTCCAGGAAAAGATCCTGTTGGTCTGCTGTAAGAAAATCCGTGTTGCCATCGTTCTGCTTCAGTTCCAGGTTTGCTTTCCTGGGAAATGGAAGATTGCCTTTGAAATTGAATTTTCCATTGGTGATTTCGAACGAGTCCTGTTTTCTTCCTTCATCGTCGGAATAGTTGAGATAGATCTTTGCCGGGTATTTGAGATGGCTGATCTTCCCTTTGATCTCGAATTTTTGTTGGGCATTCACCTGCATGAGTGCCAGGGAAGCCATGGCTGCGAAAAGTATTTTTTTCATTTGCTGAAATGTTTGGCCGGCTGTCTTCTGTTGACAGCCGGGAATGAATGATGATTTTTGTTTCGTTTAAGCTATACTGTTATGGGTTATTGTCAAGGCCGGGATTCAGGTCGATGATCTTCGGCGCAAAGCGCATGGTGAGCCTTTCCGGTCTGAGCGTGTAAGTGGCAGCCACTACGCCCTGGTCGTTATACAGTTTATGCGTGTTGCCAATGGTATTGCTGAACTCCGGATCTACGGAGAGCCTGCGCATGTCGAACCAGCGATAGCCAGACACGGCAAATTCCCGGATACGCTCTTCCAGGATGAAACGGATCAAAGCATTCTTGTCGGTGGCAATGGCATTGGGGATGGGCGCATCCGTAGCGGGCATCCTTTTGGCGCGGAGGGCTTCCAGGTCTGTTCTGGCACCAGGCAGATCATTGAGCCGCGCCTTTGTTTCAGCACGAAGCAAATAGAGATCAGGGACGGTGAAACCGATCTGTGCCGTACCGGGGCCTCTTCTTCTTTTCATCCCATTGGGATAATTGCCGCTGGGATAGGCGCTGTTCGCGAAGAAATTCATGCGAAGGTCCGATGGGCCAAAGAGGGCAGCCGCTTCCTGTGAAAGCAGCAGCTCGCTATTGGCGAAGCCCCAGTTATTGGTGACCTGTTTGGCCAGGATATTCTCTTCATTGTTGATGGTGCTGGGATAAGTAGGCCCGAACATGCTGATAGGAAGAAAGCTTCCCCCTGCACCGAACCTGATATTGTAATCGTACAATCCTGTTGGAAGTGCAGACGCCGCCATCGCTGTGAATGAATTATTGAGATGCGGTAAAGCCTCATTGGGCTTGCCCATGAAGAGATATACTTTTCCCAGCAGGCCTTCTCCCGTTGCTTTGCAAAGGCGCATGCGATGCGTGAGTTGTGCAGGCAGATCGGGCAGGGCCGTGTTGAGATCGTTCAGGATGAGATCATACACCTGTTGCACGGTAGCACGGGTGAATTTGGTTTGGGTAACATCCGCTTTTTCGATGATGGGGAATCCGGGATCGGATGCGGCAGTAGCCGCATTGTAAGGCTTGCCGAAATAATTGATCAGCATGAAATAGGTCCAGGCCCTGGCCGCCCTGGCCTGCGCTTGCAGGGATCTTTTCGCTTCATCCGTACCATCGGTGGCCTTCATCACCTCTTCGATCACTTTGTTGAAAAGATAAATATTCTGCATGGGCACCGCCATCTCAGCGGGATTGTCGGCCGGCAGGTAGTTCACATCTTCCCATTTGAAGAGCGATTGAGTACGAAAATTTGAACCGGAAAAATACGGATCGATAGCTGCTACCTCATCGCCCATGGCTATTTGCGCATCGGTTCCCATATTCACCAGGTCCAGACTGAAAAGTGATTTTTCATAATCGTTCACTGATTTGGCTACCAGCTTCCCTTTGGGAGTGATCTCGAGGAAGCTTTTTTTGCAGGAGCCGGAAGAGACTGCCAATGCTGCGAAGCCCAGGCTATATAGAATTGAGAATTTTACTTTTTTCATGAACACAGAATTGAGTGATTAAAAATTCACATGAACGCCAAAAGTCAAAGTGCCCTGTCCCATCCTGTAGGCCTGCGTGTTGATGGATGGATCGGTGGATGAAGGAGTGGAAGGCACCCTTCTGCCGCCGGAGGCATCATGGAATTCAGGATCGATACCGCTCTTGTTGGCCTTCCACAGCATGATATTGCTGATCTGAACACGGAAGCTCAGGTTTTCCAGCTTCAGTCTGCTGATCAGGTGATTGGGCAGGCTATAGGCGAGCGTGATATCCCTCAGCTTGATGAAGGAGGCGCTTTCCACATTGATGTCTGCTTTGCGGTAATAAGAAATATCCCTGCGGCCATTGGCTGCCGATGAATTGGGATCGTAGGCAGGTACATTGGTGAAGGCCTCATCACCGGGCTTTTTCCACCTGTTGAGGAAGTCCGGATGTAACTGCGCATAAAATCCGGAGTTGTCGCTCAGGCTAAGGACATTGCCATGATTGATCAGCCTGCCGGAGTAAGTGCCGCCCAGGAAATAGTTGGGGCCTACATCCCTTCTCAATACATGCCCGAGATTGTAGATGGCATTGGCTGAAAGCGTAAGGCCTTTGTAACGGAAGGTATTGGTGATGCCACCACTCCATACGGGTTGGAATGTGCCCATGTATTTGATATCCCCGGGTTTGGAAACATTCGGAGTTTTGGTGATGGTCTTGTCTGCAAGCTGGATTTGTGGATCGCCCATCTGGTCCAGACCTGCATATTGATAAGCGAACAGGGCGAATGCAGAATAGCCCGGCGCATAAATGGAATTCACCAGTTGTGAGCCGGTAGTGATGGCCGTAGGCATATTGAGCCTGGTGAGCTTGTTCTTGTTATAACCCAGTGCAATGGTAGTGCTCCAACTGAAATCGCGGCTTTCGATATTGAGGGTATTCAGGCTGAGCTCGATGCCTTTATTCTCCATATCCCCGAAATTGCCCACGATGGCAGCGTACCCGGTGAATGGGTTGGTGGTCATATTGCCGAGCAGGTTTTCCGTTTTCTTACGGTATACATCAACCGAAGCATTGATCCTGTTGTTGAGGATACTGAAATCTGTTCCCAGGTTGATGGTGCTGGTGCTTTCCCAGGTCAGCTTGGGATTGGCTGCGGTAGCGATGCGGAGACCAACATTGCCGGGCAGGAAGGCGCTGCTTTGCGCAATCATGATATCGTAGGAAGAGGCTGTGCCGGGAGCAGGGGAGTTACCGGTGAACCCGTAAGTGGCGCGGAGGGCCAGCCTGTTGATCCAGTTGATGGATCTCATGAAGTTCTCATCACTCAGTTGCCATTTCCCACCTACGCTCCATACCGCTTTGTTCTGGGCAGATTTATCGAGACCGAAAAGATTGCTCTTGTCGATCCTCCAGGAACCATTGATGGTATAGCGGCGGTTATAGGTGTAGGCGCCGTTTGCATAGTAAGAAGTGTAGCGGGTTTCCAGTTCCGTTTGATTGAATGGATTATTGGAAAGGATACTGCTGGTGAGATTATTGATCATTACCGGATTCTGTAGCCCGGTTGGTCCTCCGAGCGAAACATAATCCACCGGTGCATAGGTTTGCAGCTCTTCGTTATAGCCCCTTACCATGCTCCTGTTGTTGATGGTAAGTTGGTCCTGTGCTTCCTGCCCCGCCAGCAAGGTCACCTGGTGCACGCGACCATCCCAGCTTTTATCGAATACGAGTTGATTGCGGATGGTCCAGTTGCGTTGGTTCATATTCGCCACCTGGTATTTACCACCGGTATTGGGCAGATAGTAAACCGGATTGGAAGAGGTGGTAGGCGCTACCGTGAACTGCACCAGTTCACTTCTGACAGCATAACTTTTTGCATCATCGTAAATGGTAGATCTGTTATTGCCTTTTACATACCCGTATACGCCTTCGAAGCGGAATCCTTTAGGCAGGTTGATCTTTATACCGGCAGTAAGCCGGTTGAAGAGAAAATCGTTCCTGGTATACCCGTAATTGAATTCGTCGAGGGGATTGTAACTGAGGTTCACGCGGCTTCTTGCCTGGTAATCCATCCGGGTTGAATCGGACAGGATCCCCATGTACGACATGTCCAGGTTCTTACCATTCTCATCCTGGAAAAGCTGGTAAGGGTAAAAGCGGTTATCCACGGATATGGTCCTTTTAGCGGAGCTGATGGTATTGGTGATATCGGAGATCAGCCAGGCCTGGAACCAGTTGGTAAGATTGAAGTCCTGGCGCAGGTTGATCTTGTAAGAATTGTTCTGTTCCCCGGGGCGAGGCGAAACGGTATTGGTATAAGCGAGTGAGCCATACATGGAATATGATTTTCCACCTGCCGTGAGGGATAGGGTATGGTTCATCAGGGAAGCATTGCGGTACCAGAGATCCTTTATCTGTTGCAGGTTATTGATGGATGCCAGGCTATCCAGGCTCTTGTTGGCCTGCTCCGGAGTGATAATGCCACGATACTGGTTGTAAAGGATCAGCTCATGTGGCGGGACGCCGGTACCGGCGGTATTGGTGAATTTTGTCACGTCTGCCCAACTGCTGTATTGCGGGGAGAAGATCTCTTTGGCTGTTTCTATGAATTGTTTGCTGGTGAGAACAGGTGCATAATCCAGGTCTGGCTTGCCTTGCAGATTGATGAAGCCATCGTATTGCACCCTGAGTTTCTCGCCTGTATTTCCTTTTTTGGTGGTGATCACGATCACGCCGTTGGCTGCTCGTGAGCCCCAGATGGAAGCTGCGGTGGCATCTTTGAGAACGGTAATATCTCCAACATCCTGCGGATTGATGCTGCTGAGGTCATCGATGGCCACTCCATCCACCACGTACAGGGGATTCCTGTTGGTGCCACTGGTATTGCCGGATCCATCCGTACTGAAAACCCCGATGGTAGTGAGGCCGCGTATAGAGATGGGATTGCGGCTCTGGCTGGCATTGTTGATGGTAAGCCCCGGCACCAATCCATCCAGTCTTTGCAGGATATTCATACTGGTGCTTCGTTCTGCCACGATCTTCATATCTGGCTTGGCATAGGAGCCAGCGCTTCTTTCTTTGGAAATGCTCTGGTACCCGGTATTCACCACCACGTTCACGATATTGAGCTCATTGATCTCTACCTGGAGGCGTACGATACCGAGCTCGCGGAGCGCCTTTGTCTGAAATGTTTTGTAGCCGGTGAAGCTGATGCGGATAGTGGCTTTTTCTTCCACATTAGGCAGTAAGAAGCCGCCGAGGGGATCGGTAACAGTGCCACAGGTCTTTTGGTTCCCCATGAAAGCCTCTACGGATGCGCCTTGCAGGGCCTTCCCGTCCAGGTCCGTCACTCTTCCTTTCACTATGATCCGGTCATCGGGTGGGAAGAGTTGCGGTTGCAGGATGGCGGCTGGTTTCCTGCTCACCACGATCGTGTTCTCCACTTTCCTAAAAGTGAGAGGCTGATCTTTCAAACATTCCTGCAGGGCTTCTTCGAGGGACGCATCCTTCACATGCAGGGATGCCTTGCGATTGGCAAGATCATGTGCATTGTAGAAGAAAAGCAGTCCGCTTTGTTTTTTGATCTCCTGCAGGATCTTTTCCAGTGGCTGATCCTGTGCATTGAGGGTGATCCTTTGTGCCATGGTATTGGCGCTGGCGTGCATCAACCCTGCAATCAAGAATAACGTAACCATCTTCATAACCAGCATTAGTTTTAGTAGCCGTTCCCTTATTGGCATAGGGATGGCAGTCGCAGTAATTTTCATTAAATTAGCGTCAGTTTGAGTTACTAAATGATATAACAGTCTGTTCCTTTCCGCTGTAAAGCGGAAGGAGGGTGCTCAAACGAGGCCGGGAAGTGTTCGCATCACTATCCGGCTTCATTTTTTCAGGGGATTACCCGAATGGTGTACTCATGGGTTGTGTTGGAATTTTGAGGTTAACAAAAAGCGGATACGGTCTGCTGGTTACTGGCAGTTGTATTATGGGAGGATAAAAATGATCTATGGTGCAGTAACGATAAGCTTTTGCTTGTTGCCATCCTTGTCCAGCCTGAATTTCAACTGGTACACGCTCATGATCTCCAGGAACCTGGCCGAGGTGAACGATCTCGGTATTTGCCCGGTGAAATCGAAATCAGGGATATTGCCTTCAATCACCACTTCCACATCGTACCATCTTTCGAAATCGGCCATCACTGTTTTGAGTGAGGCATTGGTATAGCTGAACAGTCCTTTTTTCCATGCTGTTACGTTCTCCATATCAAAATTATTGGTAAGGAGCTGCTGCCCGTCGAGTACAGATTGTTTGCCGGGTTGCAGGATGGTCTGTTGTCCCGAAGCCCTGCTGCTCACTCTTACACTGCCGTCCACCAGGGAGGTCCTGATGGAAGCCTCATCATAACTGTTCACATTGAAGGCTGTTCCCAATACTTCCACTTCCTGCCTGTCCGTTTGCACGATAAAAGGCTGGTTCCTGTTCTTCGTGATCTCGAAATAGGCCTCGCCTGTAATGCTCACCTTTCTTTGTTTACCGGTGAAATTGACCGGGAAACTTAGGCTGGATGCGGCATTTAGCCAAACCTTCGAGCCATCGGGAAGATTTACCTGGTACTGGCCGCCTCTTGGTGTGGTGAGGGTATTGTACACCGTTTCGCCGGTATGACCGGCTTTACCGGTAACGGTATAGTTCAGTTTTCCATCTGCATCTTTTTTCACCGTCACTCCATTTTCCAGGGCGAGCTGCCCGGATTGGATATCATCCAGGGTGATGGTCTTTCCATCGGACAAAGTGAGGATGGCCTTATTGCCACCGGGCGGCAGGTTGATCTTTGCTGCCATGGCAGGCTTCGTTTCAGTGGTATTGTCTTTCCTGTTCAGGAAATAGAATACGGAGGCACCTGCCAGGAGCACCACAACGGAGGCTGCGGCATACCGTTTGAAATATGGAATGCGCCGCAGCCTGTCTGCTTCATCCAGTCTGCGTTCCAGCGCTTCCCGGAAGGAAAGGGAGGGCGCTTCATGATCCGGATTGCCTTGGTCCAGCGCCGAGAATTGTTCCCAGACAGCTTCCAGTTCTTCCTGACCGGCTTGTTTCACCCAGTTCACAAATGCCTCATGCTCTTCTTCGGTGAAGTGGCCGGTATTGAATTTTTCGAGAAACCCGTTTCTTGCAGATTGGTCCATACAGGTAAGACACATGGGAAGAAGGGAAGGACCCCTGCGCTGAAAAAAAATCACAATATTTTTATCAGCAGCATCAGCAGGCTTGCGGAAATGCCGCCCTGGCGATGGATATAGTCACGGACAGAAGCGATGGCGGCATACAATTGTTTTTTCACAACGCTCCGGGAGATGGAGAGTTGAGCGGCGATCTCATCCAGCGACAGATTCTCTTCCATCCTTAGCAGGAAGATCCGTTTTCTTTTTTCTGTAAGCTGTTCCAGGGCTTCCTGCAACAGGCGTTTATAATCCTTGGAGTCGATATGCGCCGATACCGGGTCTTCGGATCCGGAGCCGGATACACTATGGATCCGAAGCACTTTTTGTTCGGTGCTCATTTTGCGCAGATGGTTCAGCAGCATATTCTTTGCAGCCCGGTACAGGTAAGGCTTCAGGTCCCGCACGGAACTGAGCGATTGCCGTTGCTCCCAGATCTTCACGAATACATTTTGGATGATCTCTTCCGTAGTTTCCCTGCTTTGGGTGAATAGCTGGATATGCCTGTAGAGTGGCTTGTAATAGTAGGAGTACAACAAAGTGAATGCTTCCCTGTCGCCCGCGGAGCATCTTGCTTTGATATTTTCCTCATCCCAGTCAGCCAGCATTTTCATCACTTTGATTGATCGGTCAAGTATACAGAAAAAATCCTCTTTCCATTTATTTTTTTTGTCATAGTTTAAAAGTATCAATCAAAACCCAGGCGCTTTTTGCCTGTTAAAAACCTTTCTATGCAAACGATCCTCGGAGCAAACGGACAGATCGCCATCGAGCTGGCGAAGGAGCTGAAGCAAAAATTCACTGCTGATATCAGGCTGGTGAGCCGTCACCCGAAGCAGGTGAATGGCTCGGATGAATTGTTTGCTGCTGACCTGCTGGATGCAAAAAGAACGGCTGAGGCTGTGAAAGGCAGTGCAGTGGTGTATTTCACGGTCGGGCTTCCTTTGGATACGAAGACCTGGGAACTGCAATTCCCCCAGATCATGCGCAATACCATCGATGCCTGCATACAACAAAAGGCCCGGCTCGTTTTTTTCGATAACACGTATATGTATCCGCAATCGGGCGTTCCGCTCACGGAAGCGACGGCCTTCGATCCGGTGGGACCGAAGGGAAGGGTGCGGGCGAATATCACTAAAGTGTTGCTGGCTGAGATGAAGGCCGGCAATATCGAGGCTGCCATCTGCAGGGCGCCGGAATTCTATGGGCCCGACCGGACTTTCAGCTACACCAATACCCTGGTGTTCGATCGTATCAAAGATGGCAAGCCTGCCAGGATCCTGCTGCGCGATGATACCAAACGATCACTCATCTGGTCGCCGGATGCCAGCCGCGCCACGGCCCTCATTGGGAATACACCAGATGCTTTCAATCAAACCTGGCACCTGCCCTGCGCTGAAGACCGTTTTACCTACAAGGAGATGATAGAATTGGCGGAAGTGATCCGCGGGGAGCAATTAGGGTACAAGATCCTGAGCCGTACTGCCTTGAAATTTGCCGGTCTTTTCAATAAGATGATCCGGGAAATGCAGGAATTATTGCCAAGATATGCGCACGATAACCTTTTCATCTCCGATAAATTCAAACAACGCTTTCCTGATTTCGAGATCATGCCCTATCGTGAAGGGATAGAACTGATGCTGACATCCTGATCCTCTTTTATACTTTCCTGCCCAGCTCTGCGAGGTATTGAGAAGGTGATTTCCCGAACTGTTTGCTGAAGTCCCGGGAAAAATTGCTGTTGATGCTGTAACCTACCATCCCTGCCACTTCATTGATCTTGTAAGTTCCTTCCGCCAGCAGTGCTGCTGCCAGTTTCAACCTGGACAAATTGATCAGTTCATTGGGCGTGAGATCAGAGAGGGCTTTGATCTTCCGGTAAAAACTGGTGCGGCTCATATTCATGAGCCTCGACAATTTATCTACATCCAGCTCCGTATCGGTGATATGCGCGTTGATGGCCGTATGCAGTTGCTCCAGGAACTCCTTGTCTGCTTTGGAACTGGCGATGCCCTTGATATGCGTGAGCGGGGTTCTGGCAAAATATTCCTTGAGCGTGTTCCGGTTGCTCAGCAGGTTACTGATCTGCGCTTGCAGATGTTCAAAGGCGAATGGTTTCTCGATATAGGCATCTGCGCCTACTTCCAGTCCTTCGATACGCGAGTGCATCGTGTTTTTGGCGGTAAGCAGGATGATGGGGATATGACTGTACTGTATATCTGTTTTTATCCTTTTACACAATTCTATTCCATCCATCACGGGCATCATGATATCGCTGATCACGAGATGGATATTTTCCCTGCTGAGGATGTCCAGGGCCTCTTCTCCGTTCACAGCCCTGGAGATGGAGTACATTGCCTGCAGTTCTTTTTGCAGGAAGCTGAGGATCTCTTTATTGTCCTCTACCAGCAACAGGTGCAGTTTGCCGGGGTCGTGGTCCTGTGTGGGCTCATCCCCGTTTACCGGGGATTGTTCTGTTTCGATGGTCTCATAGTCCTGCAGATCGATCTCGTTTTCCTGGTGGATGGGAATGGAAAGAAGGAATATATTGAAAGATCCTTCCGGCTTCTGTAGGTCCAGGACGCCCTTGTGCAGTTCTGCCAGTGAGCGGGAGAGGGGAAGGCCGATACCTGTTCCCGGTTGTTTTTCGGTTTCCCTTAAACGATAGAATGGCTCGAATATCTTTTCCTTCAGCTCATAAGGGATCAGGATACCATCGTTGCGGATCTCGATATTGAATACCTGGTCGTTGCTATTGAAAGGCTTCAGCCTGATGATCACGGAGCTGCCGGCATATTTGATGGCATTGTTGAGCAGGTTGCTCATGATCTTCCGGAAGGCTTCTGCGTCAACATAGGCCTGGAGTGGCATGCGGGGCATCTCCAGTTTGAGGGACAGACTCTTTTCTTCCGCAATGGGCTTGAAGGCATGGAACAATTCTTTCAGTACATCACTGATATCAGTTCTGATAAAACTGAGGCTGAATTTATTGGCCTCTGCCTTGCGGAAATCCAGCAGTTGATCAGTGAGATCGATCAGACGGTTGGTATTCTTCTTCATCATTTCCAAACTTTCTGTGAGTGAAGGATTGTTTTGGTTCCTCATCAATTTATCCAGGGGCAATTTGATCAGCGTAAGGGGCGTTCGGATCTCATGCGCGATATTGGTAAAGAATTCTATTTTGGCATTGTAGATCTCCCTTTCTTTTTCCATTTCCAGGGTATCGATCATACGTTTATTCTTTTCTTTCACCGCCATATGCCAGTAACGAAGGATGATGAACAGGATGCCCGCACCGGTCAAAAAATACAATGCATAGGCCCACCAACTACCCCACCAGGGAGGAAGGATACGGATGGCCAGGGTAGTCTCTTTGGGGTTCCATACATCGCCGCCGGCAGCCCCTTTCACTTTGAATACATAATTGCCGGGCGAAAGTTTGGTATAGTAGATACGGCGGTTGCTTTGCATGCTGATCCAATCCTTGTCCAGCCCCTCCATTTTATAACTGTACTCGTTGGTGCCGGGCATGGAATAGCTGAGGGCCGCCACATCCAGGCTCAGTGTGCTGCGGTCGTAGGGAAGGGTGATCTGTTTCGTGTACAAGATGGATCGTTCCAGCGCCGAGCCATCGCGGTTCACGAGTTGGTCCTTATTGTTCACCTGCAGATACGTGATGTAAACAGGTGGCACAAAGGCAGGCGTTTTGAAATGTGCGGGGTTGAAGCTGATCATGCCTTTCACCGAACCGAAGAACATGGTGCCATCGGGTGCTTTGTAACCTGAGTTGTAATTGAACTGATCACTGAGTAAACCCTGCGCTGTGGTGTACAGTTTTCCATTTGCGGTGGTGGCGTCCATATTGAACAGCCCGCGGGAAGTGGATACCCAGAACTGGCCTTTGTCATCTTCCAAAACCCTGAACACCTGGTCTGGCAGGTTATTGTATCTCCTGAATTGTTTGGAGCGCGGATCGTAACTGCAAAGTCCGTTCTCTGTGCAGAACCAGAAATTGCCATGGCTATCGCGATACAGACTGTTCACATAATTATTGCAAAGGCTATTGTGGTTATTGGGATCGAAGCGGAGATTGCCCCGGGCATTGGTGGCGGGATTGTAGAAGAATACACCGTTGCCATAGCTGCAGAACCAGATATTCCCCTCGTCGTCTTCCGTGATGCCCTGCACCTGTGTATCGAAACCCGGGATCGTTGTGAAGTCGTTGGTGAGCCGGTTATATCGCAAAAGGCCGGTCCAGGTGCCGACCATTATTTCATTTTTCCTGGTCTTGTACAAGGTGACGATGAAATTACTGTGAAGATCATTGGGGCCATTCCCTGCATTGTAATGACGGATCACTTTTTCTGTACGAAGGTCCATCACGTCCAGCCCATGCTCGTAAGTGCCGATCCAGAGCTCGTTCCCGCAGGCTACCAGTCCATGGATATTCTGGTAACTGATGGATCCTTTTCCATTGCCGGGCATAAATTGTTTGATATGTCCGGTGCGGGTATCCAGTTTGTGAAGTCCTGCATCTTCGGTGCCGATCCATATATGCTGTTGATCATCCTGGCAGATCTCGTGTACCAGGTTGCCCCCAAGCCGGTCGGGACCGTTATGCGGAAAATATTTCTGGAAGCGGTTTGTCTGTTGTGAATAATAATTGATGCCGCCAAAGAAAGTGCCCACCCAGGTGCCCCCTTCTTTATCCTGGCAAAAAGAATAGATCACATTATCTGTAATGGAGTAGGGGTTACCGTATTCTTTTTGCACCACACCGGTGATGCCTTTGTTGAGATCGAAGATATAGATACCTGTCTCTGTGCCCAGCCACCATGTGTTTGGCCCTTGCCGGATGATCTTATGCAATTGTATAACGTTGGGAATGCCCGATCCGGCAAATACATCGCGGATGGAACCGCTCCTGGTATTGAAAAGATACACTTTGTCCATGGTGCCGAACAGTACCAGGCTATCGTTGAATGGATAGATATCCTGGATGGCCGTATACGAGTATTGGGAAGGCAAAGCATATTCCGTGAACTTTTTACCAGATACATCGGATTTTCTGATCTGTCCCCTGTCATTGGCTGTCCAGCATTCTTCTTTTTCAGAAATGGTCAGCACCAGTTCCCGGGCATCGCTGCTATCCGATCGCTGCAAGGATCGGTTGACAGGATCATATCTGTACAAATGGAAATCGCAAATGATCCAGACCTGTTTTTGATGGTCAGCTTTGATATAACGCACTTCTCCTGCCGGCAATTGGTCGAAGAAATAGAAACGGTCTTCCCGGGGATCGTATTGGTAGATGCCTTTGTAAGTGCCGATCCATAATCTCTCCGATTCATCTTCATACAGGCTCAGTACGGAATTGCTTCCGATACTGGTGCTATCCTGCGGATCGTGTTTGAATATGCGAAAACTATTGCCATCGAAACGGTTCAGGCCATTGCGCGTGCCAAACCAAAGAAATCCTTTCCTGTCTTGCAAGATGCTGGTGATGGTATTGCTGGAAAGGCCATTGCCTGCCTGGTAGTTCCTGAAATAATACGACTGTGCATAGGTACCGGACAGCGTGGCGCAAGTCAGGAACAGTACAATGATCGTTTGTATGATGTGACGGGAGAACATGGCAGCAGTTATCAAATGTAGGTATTGCAATTGAAAAACCGTATTCTGCGATATTTGTCTAACACTTTGCTTGTTAATTGTTTATCTGTTTGTATCTTAAAATGGCACATTTTGATCAGAAATTGGAACGGACAGATACTGAAAGCGGAGAAATAATAATTTCTTTCGTAATTGATTAACGGTCCCATTTATCAACTCTCATATTCCAAAACGATTGCATTATGCCAGGTAGCACTCACCGGGTTAGATATTTCGCCCCGCTCCTCTGCTTATTGGTATTCCCCTTTGTGGCTTCTTCACAGGAGCGCAAGCTTACAGGGAAAGTAACAACCAAAGAGAACAATCAGCCGGTTGCATCGGTATCCATCCAGATCAAAGGAAAGAATGGAGGAACTTCCACCGATGAGAACGGACATTATTCCATCACCGTCACCAGTTCCGATACCATTATCGCTTCTTCTATCGGTTACCTGAAATTTGAAGCTGCGGTCAAAGACCTGTCATCGCTGGACATTCAGTTGGTGCAGGCCGACAATACCATGGCCGATGTGGTGGTGGTAGGATATGGTACACAGAGAAAGGGCGATCTTACCGGATCCCTCAGTTCTGTGAACAGTAAAGACATCAAATCGCTTCCGGTCACCAATGCCGGGGATGCCATCCAGGGGCGGGCTGCGGGTGTGCAGATCGTTTCTTCCGGAGCGCCGGGAAGCAATGCCGCCATCAGGATCCGTGGTACGGGCACCATCAATAACAGCGATCCGCTGCTGGTGATCGATGGGGTGCCTACCGATGTACCGCTCAATACCATCAGTCCTGATGATATCGCATCCATTGAAATTTTGAAAGATGCTTCTGCCGCCGCTATCTATGGCAGCCGCGGGGCCAATGGCGTAGTGCTCATC
>JAGIAP010000114.1:0-4603 GCA_017744805.1 Chitinophagaceae bacterium
AGACAGCCATTACCCTAACCGGAGCAGATGGAAAAGCAGGAGACCTTCTTCGTTCCGTGATACCAGTAAATGACGCTATCACGCTCAGAATGCACCATAGCTTTGTGGCGTTACCGGATAATGGTTATGTCCCTCGCCTATTTGATCCGAGAGCCGGCTATTTCACCAACTCCTACTTCGATTATAGCACGCCGGTAGCTGAGCCTATTCAGAAACAGTTCATCGAACGTCACAGGCTGAAAAAGAAAGATCCTTCCGCTCCTGTAAGTGAAGCGGTAAATCCCATTGTTTATTATCTCGATAACGGCACGCCAGAGCCGATCCGCACCGCTCTCCTTACAGGCGCAAAATGGTGGAACCAGGCCTTTGAAGCTGCCGGTTATAAAAATGCATTCCAGGTATATATCCTTCCAGACAGCGCAGATCCTATGGACATCAGGTACAATATGATCAACTGGGTACACCGCGATACACGGGGTTGGAGCTACGGCGCTTCTGTAACAGACCCACGAACAGGCGAGATCATCAAAGGAAATGTCACACTCGGTTCATTACGTGTGCGGCAGGACTATCTGATTGCACAAGGGCTGCTCGCGCCGTTTGAAAATGGCTTGCCTGCAGATGACAAGATGTTGAAGATGGCATTGGCAAGGCTGAATCAACTGGCAGCCCATGAGATCGGGCATACCTTGGGGTTATTGCATAATTTTAGTTCGAGCGTGAACGATCGCGCAAGCGTGATGGATTATCCACACCCGCTGATCCGGTTGAACAGTAAGGGAGATATAGACCTCAGCAATGCCTATGACAATAAGATAGGCGAATGGGATAAGATCGCCATCACCTGGGGCTACCAGGATTTTCCGGAGGGAACCAATGAAAAACAGGCGCTCGACAAAATCCTCGAAGAAGCAGCAAAGAAAGGACTGTTCTTCATTTCAGACAATGATGCACGGGATCCTGCCGGGCTCCATCCTCAAGCCCATTTATGGGATAATGGAACAGATGCTGTTGCCGAACTGAAAGAAGTAGTGAAAATAAGAACGAAAGCCCTGCAACAATTCGGCATAAAAAATATCAGGCCAGGTGTTGCCATGGCGCAACTTGAAGATGTACTGGTGCCAGTATATCTCTATCATCGTTACCAGGTGGAAGCCGTGTGTAAAGAAGTGGGCGGCATGTTCTACACCTATGCCATTCGTGGCGACAACCAGCCTGTTACCCGTCCAATAAGCAAAGAAGAACAACTCAAAGCACTCAATGCAGCGGCTGATTGCCTGGACCCTTCATTCCTCAAGATACCTGATGATATTGCAAAACTCATTCCTCCCAGGCCTGCCGGTATCGAGCCTACACGGGAACTTTTCAAAAAGAGAACAGGATTGTCCTTCGACCTGCTGGCACCTGCAGAAACCGCGGCTGACCTACCTTTGAGCTTTATCTTCCATCCGGAAAGGCTCAGCAGGATGGTGCAATACGAAGCACAACAGCAAGGGCTTGGTGTGAAAGAAATGATCAACGTGCTGATCGGCAAAACATGGAAAGCGCCCAGAAGATCAGGGATGGAAAAATTGATCCAGCAACAAACGGAGCAAATCTTGCTCACTTACCTTCTTCGTTCTGTTATCGATGAGGCAATTTCATTCCAGGCAAGAGCAGAGGCGCAACAAGCCGTGAAGGAATTGAGCGCCTTCATCAGCGCTCAGGAGAAGATCAGCAAGGACAGTTCTTATCTGGCTCATCTGGCCCTGGCTGCCGACAGGATCAAATCTCCGGAAAAAGTAAAGGGGATCAAACAAAAAGAAATGCCGCCGGGATCTCCGATCGGGTGTGATCTTTAAGCAGTGCGATTGTTTACGAGAGATAAGCCCACAGGGCTAAAGGCTCCGTCAGAGCCAGGATCGTACAAAACGGTAGAGATTGAAATGGCCTTGTTTCAAAGCTGCATCCACAGCGTCTTTCAGCCTGTCTTTATCCAGGTCTTTCATCCTGTATTGCTGTATCAGGAACCAGGCCCGCTCAGTGAGCAGCCAGGGCTTTTTGGATGCATGAACAGGATGGCTGAGGAAGGCGAGGATCTTTTCGAAGAGCAGGTCCACCCCTTCTTTCTGTGAAGCGATGGTCTTTACTACCGCGATCTCATATTGCTGGGTGGTGAAAACGGGCGCTAACATTAGTCGCAGGTTCTTCACAAAAAGATCTGCGCCTGGCCTGTCTGCTTTGTTCACCACAAAGATATCAGCGATCTCCATGAGGCCTGCTTTCATGGTCTGCACTTCATCCCCTGCTTCGGGCACTACTACCACTACGGTTACATCGGCAAGGCCAACGATCTCCACTTCGCTTTGTCCTACCCCAACTGTTTCTACGATCACATAGTCGAAGTCTGCGGCTTTCATCAGTTCTGTGATCTCGATGATGCGGGGATGCAAGCCGCCTAGGGAGCCGCGGGTAGCGAGGGAACGGATATACACGCCGGGATGATCGTACCATTCACTCATGCGGATACGGTCTCCCAGTAAGGCGCCGAAATTGAAAGGGGAAGAGGGATCCACACAAAGAACACCCACCTTCAGGCCTTTGGCTGTGAGCACACCGATCAATGCATCTACCAGGGTGGATTTTCCGGCGCCGGGTGGGCCGGTGATGCCGATGATCTTTGTATGATCGTTTTCCGGAATGGCCGACAGCAACTGATCATAGCCTTCTACTTCATTCTCCACATATGAGATGGCCCTGGCCAGGCTTTTGCGGTTGCCGCCTCTGATCTTTTCCAGCATTGATGGCCAGTTGGTCAAGAATGAAATGTTTTATCCGGGTGAAGAAAAATATCGTTCAGCTTATTTTCGAACAGGCTTCACTGTTAGATAGTCCTGTAATTGCGGAAATCGAATAAGCGGATGCCCGTTCTTTTTTCGAACCAGTACAGTATCCTGCCTTTGAGCGAGAATCTTTTGCGGGATACGTCCAGATCAACCTGCCAGTTATGACTGGCCACTCTGGGCATCATTACGGTAGGATGTGTTCCGGTGAACCTTTCCAGGGAATCGAAGTCGGAGAAGTCGAAGAAATCCTGCTCCTGCAGTTTTTCCGCTTCCTGCTCCTGCTCGGCCCAGTACTGCATTACATTGCGTTTTTTGGCAAGCATTTGTTTGGGGCTCTTCACCCAACCATAGTGATATACATAAGCATCGATCTGCTTTACATGCAGCTTCTGGCCGTTGCGACGGAAGCCCTGAGCATCTTTGAAACTCTGGATGGATTTATCGTTACGGATAATGCGTACCTCTTTATGGTACCAGCGACGGCTATCGCCAACATAATCGTAGGTGCCATAAAAATGGAGGTAGTTGAACAGTAGGCCTTCTACCTGTTTATCGTCTTTGTATTTTTCTGCGCCTCTCCTGATGGCTGCATGGTACTGCTCGTGCACCACCTCATCGCCCTGGATATAAAAGGCCCAGTCGTACTCCTCCGGGATCTCTGCAAAGGCCTTATTGGTTTCGATGGCCAGAACTTCCCCGCCCATCCTGGCTTTGGGGTCCCAGACCGTTTTAACGATCCTTATCTTCTCTGAGGGAATATTCTCGATCAGTTTGAGGGTTTCGTCTTCACTTTCTCCTACCGCAACGATCATCAGGTCTACCACTGGTAATATGGAAGCGATGGCTTCCACAATGGGGTAATCGTTCATAACAGCATTCCTGATAATGGTAAAACCGGCAATCTTCATAATAACGCTTGATCAAATGGGTGAACAATCATCTTTCAATATGCGAAAATAAACAAGCCCGCGCAATCAGACTACAGGTTTAACAGGAATCCCGCGTTGTAATGCATATAGTTTGTAATATTTCATAAATGTGCCATGTGCAATATTCTTTGCGATCACATATCCTGAAAAGCCATCCAGGAATCCCCGGCGGATCAGGTAACTATGTACAAAGGCCCAGGCGGGGTTCAAAAGCATCCGGAGCCAGCCGGAGCGTTTGCCTTTTTTGTAGTAAAGTTCGGCAGAAATGGAGCTGTACTTGTTGTTTTGTACAATATGTTCCTCGAGGCTATTATAGGAATAATGGAGCAGGTCTCCGCTCAGATGGCCAAAACTGGCGCCTTCAACCGCCATGGTGCTTTCATGAACATCATCCTGGCTCCAGCGGATCTTACGCCTATCGAACAGGCGCATCTTCCTGTCGGGATACCAATCCCCATGATAGATCCATTGTCCGCAATAGTTGGTGCAACGGTTCATGGTGTATCCGCTATGGGGGTAATTATCGTTTTTCACTTTTGTGATGGCCAGGCGCAGCGCCTCGCTGAGGGCCTCATCGGCATCCAATGAAAGAATATGATCATACGAAGCCTGGTTCAGGGCAAAATTCTTCTGCTTGCCGTAGCCTTCAAATGCATGTTCAATGAAACGTACGCCTTTTTGCAGGCAAATGGCTTTGGTGTTGTCCGTAGACAAAGAGTCCACAACAACGATCTCATCGGCAAGGCCCTGCACAGAGTCGATGCACCTGCCAATGTTCTTTTGTTCATTAAACGTGATAATTACTACAGATAGCTTTTCCATGGGGTTTTCGTGGCATGAAAGTAATAT
>JAGIAP010000114.1:4613-13258 GCA_017744805.1 Chitinophagaceae bacterium
TGACCATATTATCTGATTTGGTTTTTATTTTTGTAAGGAGATGACAAATTTCATTCCCATATTCCCCCTGGCTGTGGTTGTTTATCCGGGAGAAGTGATGCACCTGCATATCTTTGAGCCGAGGTACAAACAATTGATCAGGGAGTGCAAGGATAACGGAAAACCTTTTGGTATACCTTCTGTATTGAACGAGAAAGTGCAGGATATGGGCACCCTGGTAGAGGTGGCCGAGATCGTTCAGGAATACCAGAATGGAGAACTGGATATCCGTACCAAAGGCCTCAAAGTGTTCCGCATCCTGGAGGTGATCAAAAAAGTGCCCGATAAATTGTATAGCGGTGCCATTGTGAACTATCCCGACAATGATGATGATGCCGGTAACCGCCTCCTGATGCAGAAAGTGGTGCATGGTGTGAAAGAACTGCACAGGATGCTGAATGTGAGCAAGGACTTCCGCAAATCCGATGAAGATCTGCTGAGCTACGATGTGGCCCACCATGCAGGCCTCTCACTGGAAGAAGAATATGAAGTGCTGATGCTGATGAAGGAATTGCATAGGCAGGAATATATCCGGAGACACCTGGAAAAAGTACTGCCCATGCTGCAGGAAATGGAACAACTCAAAGAAAAAGTAAAACTCAACGGTCATTTCAGGAACCTTTCTGCCTTTGACCTGGATATTGAATGATATCCGTAAAAAATCCCATCAGCTTGACGCCAATAACAACGCTTTGCCTCGATTTCGGAAATACACGCCTGAAATGCGCCATCTTCAGGGACAGGGATATGCAGGAACTGCTGGTGCTGCCAGACGATAGTGAGGCCACCATCAGGGAGCTGGTGAGTAAATATCACCCGAACCGCTCCATTTTATCTTCCGTCATCGATCATAACCCGGCTGTAGAGGACATCCTGGCCGGAGCTGGCTCATTCCATAAGCTCAGTAACAAGTCCAGACTGCCTTTCACCACCCCCGTGGGTAAGCCGGAAACCATCGGAGCGGACAGGCTGGCCCTGGTGTCCGCCGCCGTGGACCTCTTTCCCGGCAAGAATACCCTGGTGATAGCCCTGGGCAGCGCCATCACGTATAATTTCATAAATAAATACAAAGAATTCATCGGCGGTAGCATTTCACCCGGAATGGAAATGCGCTTCAAAAGCCTTCATGCTTTCACCGCCAAACTCCCGCTGGTAGAGAAAGATTGGAACTTCCCACTCATGGGATACGACACGAGCACCAACATTTTGAGTGGCGTAATCCTTGGAATGGCTACTGAGATCGATGGAATCATAGAAATTTATCGACAAAAGTACCATAACTTTAACGCCGTCTTAACCGGGGGCGACGCACCGTATTTTGTCTATCATCTCAAAAACAAGATATTTGCAGACCCTAATTTAATCTATAAAGGGCTTTATGCTATCTGCGAATACAACAATAACAACGACGTATAAGAAAATTGGACTGTTCGGATTTATTTGGTGCTGTTTCATATCCCTGGCACAGGCCCAAACAGATAACTCCCCTTACTCCCGCTATGGGCTAGGGGATATCCTACCCGGCCAAACCATTGCCAGTCGCGGAATGGGCGGTTTATCAGCAGCTTATTTCGATTACAGTTCCATCAACTTCGTCAACCCCGCATCTTACTCGAAGGTCTCCGCAACCACCCTCGATCTTGGCTTCGAGTTCGCTACCAGAACCCTCAGGGCGGGCGACAATTCCACGGATCCCAACAAGAAATTCAATTCATATAGCCCCAATATCTCCTATCTCCAATTGGCTTTCCCGCTGAAAAAAGGCGGTGGATGGGGTATGAACCTGGGATTACACCCTATTACACGGATCAATTACAAACTGACCTCTTCGGCTCAAAAGGCCTTCCCTGAATTCAACGATACCCTCAATATCAATACCCTGTATGAAGGGAATGGGGGTGCTTACGAAGCACATATCGGAACCGGCTTCAATGTGTTCAAAGGATTCAGCGTGGGTTTCAATGTGGGCTACCTCTTTGGCAGCAGGGATTACAGTACCCGCACCAATGTAGTGGATACACTGGCCTATTATTATAAATCCAACCACGAAAGAAGAGCTTCCTATGGCGGCCTTCATTTTAATGGTGGTTTGCAATACATCGTAAAACTGAACAAATCCTCCTACCTTCGCCTCGGCGCTTATGGAAGCCTGCAGAGAGATCTCAATGCTTCAGAGGATTATACCGTTCACACTTTTGAATACGCCAGCTCGGGAGCTACCGATACACTCGATGTGGTTCACTCCGAAAAGAACGTTTCAGGAAAAGTGAAATATCCCGCCAGTTATGGCGCTGGTTTCATCTATGACCGTCCCGGCAAATTCATGATCGGTATGGATTATGCCACCGAAAAATGGAGCTCATATCGCTTCTACAATGGCAAGGATATGTTGCAAGACAGTTGGGAGGTTCGCATTGGAGGTCAACTGGCACCCAGGCTTGGTAAGAACTACTGGAGCAATGTTAGCTGGCGTGCAGGTTTTACCTGGGGACAGGATTATGTGTTCGTGAATAATAAGGATCTCGCCAAATGGTCCGTTTCCGGCGGTGCATCTTTACCAATGCGTAAAGCTGCCTACACCAACCAGTTCTCGGTGATCAATGTTCTTTTTGAGTATGGCAACCGCGGCAACAAAGACAATGGCCTCAGGGAGAATTTCTTCCGACTGGGTGTTGGACTTGCGTTGACCGATATCTGGTTCCTTAAACGTAAGTATGATTAATACATGACCCAACTCATGTTTACATATTCTTTCTTAAGGGCAGTCCTGTTTATGGGCTGCTTTTTTCTTCTGGCCTCATGCGAGAATTCCAAAGAAGAAGTAGATGCCGCTTTCGGTAAAAAATCAAGCGGCATTGAAGAAGCTTATCAGATAGACAGCTACCTCAGCCAGGACGGCAAAACCAAGGCGCGCCTCACGGCCCCCTACATGCTACGCCAGGTGAAGGACTCCCAATACATGGAATTCCCACGCTCGATGCATGTAGATTTTTATGATACTACCGGCGTGATAGAAACCATCCTCAACGCCAAATATGGCAAGTACAAGGAATCTGAAAGCAAAGTACTGCTAAGGGATAGTGTGATCGTGATCAATATCAAGAACGGAGACACTCTTCGTACGCCCGAGCTCTGGTGGGACCAGAACAAACAGGAATTCTTTACAGACAAACCTTCGCATATCACTAAGCGTGATGGTACCGATATCTTTTCCCGCAATGGCATGAAAGCCAAACAGGACCTTAGCTGGTATGAGCTCTACGGCAACTCAGGCGTATTGCCAACACCGGATGATATGACGCCGGCAACCGACAGCCTGCACAGGGACTCCGCCAGCCATAGCGCTCCGCCGCCACCCACTCCTGTTAAGCAGGAACCGGTGAAACAACAACCTGTTCCCACACCTGCCACCCCCGCACCTGTACCCGCTCCCGGCAGCAGCACCATTGCTCCACCCAATGGGTTCATGCGCAGAACCGATAGCATGCGGGCAGAACGCAAACGCAGGATGGGATTATTTTCGAACCAGGACCCGAAGTCGAAACCCGTTCAACAACCATAGGCCTCAATACTTTGCCAATCGATAACAGTATTACCGCGCATTCACCGCAATGCTTGGGGAAATTCTCCGTATTTTCAGTGCCTTAAAATTTCAACGATCATGGAATATCGCAGACTTGGAAAATCAGGACTGGAATTGAGCGTTCTGTCGTTCGGAAGCTGGGTCACCTTTCACAAACAGCTCGATGATAGCCTGGCCGATGAACTGATGGGCATAGCCTATGACAATGGCATCAACTTCTTTGATAACGCTGAAGTATATGCGTTGGGAGAAAGTGAGAAGATGATGGGACGCGTACTGAAGAAGAAAAACTGGGACCGGACCTCCTATACCATTTCTTCAAAAGCCTATTTCGGATGGAGGGGCAAAGAGAACAAGCCCAATCAAACCGGCCTTAGCCGCAAACATTTGTTCGAAGCCTGTAACGAAGCCCTGCAAAGGCTGCAGGTGGATTATCTCGATCTGTTCTTCTGCCACCGCCCCGATGTGAATGTGCCCATCGAAGAAGTGGTTTGGACCATGCACAATCTCATTCAGCAAGGCAAGATCCTTTACTGGGGAACCAGCCAATGGAGCGCTGCAGAGATCATGGAAGCGCATCGTGTGGCACAGGAATACAAACTGATCGCACCGGTAATGGAACAACCCCAGTACAATATGTTCGAGCGCTTCAAAATGGAGCAGGATTATCTGCCTGTTTTCAAGAATGTTGGCCTGGGCACCACTATCTGGAGCCCGCTTGCAGCCGGGTTCCTGACAGGAAAGTATAATGAGGGCATCCCCGCAGATTCACGCCTGGGTATGGAAGGGTTCGATTGGCTGAAAGACCGCTGGATACAAAATGCCAAGCTGGAGAAAGTGAAAAAACTCTCCGTGCTGGCCAAACAGCTCAATGTTTCTTTGGCCGCTCTCGCCATTGCCTGGACCATCAAAAATCCCCATGTGACCACGGCCATCCTCGGTGCAACCAAAAAGTCGCAACTGGAAGATAACCTGAAAGCACTGGACGTAGTGCCCATCCTCACACCTGAGGTGCTTGCCCAGATCGAGAGCATTCTGCAGAACAAGCCTTCAATGGATTTAGCATAATTATGGTAATGCCGCCGCTCGCACCCGCGAGTGGTGGCCATTCCAGACGCTCATGGATCATTTTTGAGCTACCAGTTCTTCCCAATATTCCGCAGCTCTTCTCGTATGCGGGATCACGATAGTGCCACCCACAATATTCGCTACGGCAAATACTTCATATACCTGTTCTGTGGTAATGCCCAGCTCATGGCATTTCCCCAGGTGATATTTGATGCAATCATCACAACGCAATACCATGCTGGCTACCAGTCCCAGCATTTCCTTGGTGGGCGTGTCCAATGCGCCTGCCTCATAGGTATTGGTATCCAGATTCCAGAGACGTTTCATTACCAGGTTGTTCTTTCCCAGTATCACTTCATTCATTTTCTCACGGTAGTTGTTGAATTCCTGAACCAGATTGCTCATAGCTAAAATTTATTAAAGCTACATTAAGAATTGCAGCCGCTGATCATTTCCTTCTTTCTTAAATGCACTGAATTTGTACATTCATTCTTTAAATAACTGTTTATGAAAAACGTCACATGGGTCCTCCTGCTTCTGTTGCAGGCGCCGGTTCTATTTGCCCAGGAGCCGGTAAAAGTTACAGACATGCTGAAGATCAGATCAATCAGCAGCGTGAACCTTTCAAACGATGGCAGCAAAGCGGTATACGGCGTTACCAGCATCGAGCCTGATGGCGAAAGTAAAACCGATTACAAATACGCTTCACAACTCTGGATGGTAGCAACAGATGGCAACTCGCAGCCGAAACAACTCACCAGTAAGGAAAGTTCCTCACAAGCCGCCTGGAGCCCCGATGGCAAGACCATCGCCTTTGTGCGCGCAGCCGATGGGAAGCCCCAGATCTTTTTGCTCTCCCTCGATGGCGGCGAAGCCATTCAGCTTACCAAACACAAGTACGGCGCCTCCTCTCCCAAATGGAGCCCCGATGGAAAAAAGATCCTCTTTGCTGCAGGCATCCCACTCAAAGACCTACTCAAAGACTCTGTGCTCAATCCCGGTAAAGCCGTTCCCGAATATACGCTCGAAAGGCCCGGTTTCGACAATAATAACTGGTTGAAGAATTCCGCCAAAGCCGATCCCGATGGTAATATCGAAGAAGTAAGGGCCTGGCTCGATAACAATATCACTGATAAGAAAGCCACCCTTCTCAATAAACTGAACTTCCAGGACGAGGGCAATATCAATGGCGGCCTGGGCTTCACCCATTATTGGCTGACCGACGTCAAACCCGGCGCCACACCCGTACCGGTCACCAAAGGCTTCAACCGCCTGGCCATTATTGATTTTACGCCCGATGGATCACAATTCATCGTTGCCGGTAACACAGACGCCAGCCAAAGCCCCGAGCGCATCCTCGAAAATGAGATCTATCTCATGAGCACCAATGGTAGCAACCTGAGGAAAGTGCTTGGCGAAAAAGGAAAGTCATTCTTCGCTCCCAAACTCTCTCCCTCTGGCAAACTGCTGGCCTTTGCTTATGGCCCTACTTCCTTCGTGAATGTGCAAACACTCGGCATCATGCCCATCAACGGGAATGAAAAAGATATCATCTCCATTCCTTTCGACAGAACGAAGGGGGGCTTCACCTGGAGCAATGATGAGAAATATCTATACTTCAATGCACAGAGCAATGGCGGTGCGCCCATCTACCGCGTAGACCTGAAAACGAAAAAAGTGGAACAGCTTACAGACCTCGAAGGAGGCGTTGGCAATTTTGACCTGGTGAACAACAAACTTGTGTATTCCAGGACCGATATCAATAGTCCGTTTGAGCTGTATCTCGCCGATGCTGCTGCCAAAAATGCAAAACGCATCACTGACCTCAATACCGATTGGATCAGTAAGAAACGTATATCATTACCCGAAAAGAAGAGCTTCGTTAACGAGAAAGGCCTCACCGTGGAATATTGGGTGATGAAGCCAACCAATTTTGAACCAGGCAAAAAATACCCTGTAGTACTTGAGATCCATGGCGGCCCTTCTGCCATGTGGGGGCCTGGCGAAGCCAGCATGTGGCACGAGTACCAATTCTTCTGCAGCAAGGGATACGGCGTGGTATACAGCAATCCCAGGGGTAGCGGCGGATACGGACAGGAGTTCCTCCGTGCCAATATTGAAGACTGGGGAACCGGCCCCACAAAAGATGTGCTCACAGCATTGGACAAAACTGTAGCGGAAGGCTGGGCAGATACTTCCAAACTGGTGGTCACTGGCGGATCCTATGCAGGATACCTGGTAGCCTGGATCATCTCCCATGACCAGCGATTCAAAGCGGCTTGCTCACAGCGGGGTGTATACGAATTGAACACCTTCTTTGGAGAAGGCAATGCCTGGCGGCTGGTGCCCAATTATTTCGGCGGCTACCCATGGGAGCCAAAAGCAAGAGAGATCCTCGATAGAGAATCTCCCTTCAATTATGTACAGAATATTAAAACCCCTTATATCATTTTCCACGGCGACAATGACCGCAGAACAGGATTTGTGCAAAGTGAGATGATGTATCGCGCATTGAAAGTACTGGGCCGTCCTGTGGAATATGTTCGTCATCCCGGAGGTACTCATGAGCTCACACGTAGTGGCGATAACCGCCAGCGTATGGATCAGATGTTGCGCACCTGGGAATTCTTTGAGCGATATATCAGGTAGTTTGTTGTGGAACGCCGGGACCGGGATGCTTTTCTTTGTAAAGCGTACGGTAGGCAAGCCATGTAGCCGCAAAGATCATCAATGCACCCAGATAGAAAGGCGCGCCGGGCATATAAACCGGTGCGCTTTTTTCCGTAAAGAACCGGAACATTTGTGTCATGATGGGTGGGCCAATAATGGCCGTAACGCTCATCAGGCTGGTCAATGCACCTTGCAGCTCCCCTTGTTCATTGGCAGGTACGTGATTGGAGATCACGCCCATCAACGCAGGGTTACCGATACCACCCAGGCAATACACCACCGTAAATACATACATCATCCACCCCTGTGTTGCAAGGGCAAACAGGAGCATACCTAAGCCATATAAAAGGAAACCATAGTAGATACTTTTTTCCTGCCCAAAGAGCGGAATGGTCTTTCTGATCAGCAGGCCTTGCACCAGCCCAACCATCAGACCCACCACGCCCAGTGAAACGCCGATCTCGAAATGTCCCCAATTGAATTTCTCTTTTCCATAATATGCCCAGTTGGTCTGCACCGCATGGGAAGCAATGTAAATGATCACCAATGAGATCACCAGTCCGGTAATGGCAGGATATTTTTTCAGGTGCAGCAAGGAGCCCACAGGATTGGCGCGTTTCCATTCGAATTCCCTGCGGTTCTCTTTTTTCAGGGATTCAGGAAGGATAAAATACCCGTACAGCCAGTTGAGGATGGTAAGGCCTGCACACACAAAGAAAGGAACACGAACGCCCAGGCCACCCAGCATACCACCAATAAAGGGTCCGATGATGAAGCCTACACCGAAGGCTGCTCCGATAATGCCGAAATTCTGCGCCCTTTTTTCCGGTTCACTGATATCTGCAATATAAGCGCTGGCTGTGGTGAAGCTGGCGCCGGTAATGCCTGCAATGATGCGACCTACAAATAACCAGGCGAGCGTTGGTGCAAATCCCATGAGCATATAATCCACGGCAAATCCGAAAAGTGAAAAAAGGAGGATAGGCCTTCTTCCATATTTATCGCTCAGGTTACCCAGCAAGGGTGCACAGATGAACTGCATGGCTGCATAGGCAGTTAACATCCAGCCTCCGATGGTGGAAGCCTTGCTATTGTCTACATGGCCCAATTCCATGATAAGGTCCGGCAGAACCGGAATAATGATGCCAAACCCGATCACATCTATCAGGATAGTTACGAAGATGAATCCCAGAGCCGCTTTCCCAGTTGATTTCATGAGATGAAGATTAAAGTTTTAAGAGCAATGCAAAGAAAGAACATAAAGTTTGCGTCACCATATCAATAT
>JAGIAP010000114.1:13268-13560 GCA_017744805.1 Chitinophagaceae bacterium
CGAAGCCGGTAAATTTTCGGTAAAAACAGAAAAGGGGGCGGAAATTGCTGACGATGCCACAACATCGTTCTTGCAGGGATATTCAAGATGAGCATCCACGCAGGGAACGGGCTCCCAATAAAAAAAGCCCCGCAGAAGCGAGGCTTTCAGTATCGGTTATGCGCACAAATTAATAACGGTTGTTATAGTTATTGTTGCGGGGAGCGAAAGAACGCTTACCACCACCGCCACCGTTGTTGCTACGCTCTTCGCGAGGACGTGCTTCGGTAACTTTGATAGCCCTTCCTTCTAC
>JAGIAP010000114.1:13570-15368 GCA_017744805.1 Chitinophagaceae bacterium
TCGCCATAGTCTGCAAAAAAGTCGTTCAGATCTTCGTCTGTAACGTTGTAGCTCAAATTCGAAACATAAATGTTCATACTAAAAACTGGTTAAATTAAATAATCATCTGAGAAGTAAGCAGAGTAAAGAAGACTTAACTAATAGCAGGGGGAATGCGTAGCAGAATATATCGTTCACTTACTGAATGCTCAATCGCTCAAATTGCGCTGCAAATATACAGCTTTCTAAAAATACTTCCTCAATTTACCTAATTTTGCTTCTCTATAAACCAAAGCATGGCAGCACAACAATTCGACTTCGGTATGATCGGCCTTGGAGTGATGGGCCGGAACCTCCTCCTGAACATGGCAGATCATGGATTTAAGGTAATCGGATTTGATAAGGACGAAGAAAAGACCACCGCCTTCGAAAAAGCCGCCACCAGCGGTACCACCGTAAAAGGGGTCAGTAATCTGAAGGCCATGACGGACGGGCTTTCCCTTCCCAGGAGGATCATGATGCTGGTTCCCGCAGGGAAACCCGTAGACGATGTGATCGAAAGTCTCCTTCCCCTGGTGCAACCCGGCGATATCATCATCGACGGCGGCAACTCTCATTATACTGACACGCTGAGAAGGGTTCAATACCTGGCTGAAAAAGGTATTCACTTCATGGGTGTAGGCGTTTCAGGTGGCGAACAGGGTGCCAGAACAGGCCCCAGTATCATGCCCGGAGGCGATCAGGAAGCTTACCCGCACGTTCAACCCATGTTGGAAGCCATTTCCGCCAAATTCAAAGGAGAGCCCTGTGTGGCCCACCTCGGAAAAGGCGCTGCCGGTCATTATGTTAAGATGGTCCATAACGGTATCGAATACTCCATCATGCAAATGATCAGTGAGGCCTATGACCTGCTCCATCGCGGCGCCGGCCTCAGCAATGACGAGCTCCATCAAACGTTCGATGCATGGAATAAAGGGGAACTGCAATCCTTCCTTGTGGAGATCACCGCAGCCATCTTCAAACAGAAGGACGATAAAACAGGAAATTACCTGGTAGATATGATCCTTGACAAAGCCGGCGCCAAGGGCACCGGCAAATGGACCTCCCAGGATGCCATGGATATCGGCGTTCCCATCCCCACCATCGATATGGCGGTGACCATGCGCAATATCTCTGCCCTCAGATCCGAGCGTACCAATGCAGCTTCATTATTTGGTAATTCCATAACACCCATCACCACGGATAAGGCTAGTTTTGTTCAGCAGGTGCACGATGCCCTTTTCTTTGGAGTGCTTATAAGCTATACCCAAGGACTGGCCATGTTGCATCGCGCTTCCTCAGAGCTGGATATGCAGATCCCCATGCCCAGTGTAGTAAGGGTTTGGAGGGCCGGCTGTATCATCCGTTCCACGATGCTTGACCTGTTCACTAATATTTATGATCAGAACCCTGATCTGGAAAATTTGTTATTGGATAAACAGATCACAAACATGCTGAAGGGTAAAGAAGCCGGCATGCGCGCCGTAGCAGCCGCTGCTGTTACCAACCGCTTTGCTGCCGGAGGACTGCTGAATGCACTCACTTATTTTGATGCATACACCAGCGCTCAATTGCCCATTAACCTATTACAGGCTCAAAGGGATTATTTCGGCGCCCATACCTATCAACGCGTGGATGAGCCCGGATCTTTCCACACAGAATGGAACCATTGATATTGACTACTGATTTATCTACATACTATGCAACAACATAAAAGACCACCGGCAGCATTATTATTCATCTTCGGTGGCAGTGGCGACCTGAATCACAGAAAGCTATC
>JAGIAP010000115.1 GCA_017744805.1 Chitinophagaceae bacterium
GAGGTAATGCAGGCAGGAGTTCACAAATACCAGGTGTTTGGCCTCTTCTTCCTTGAAGGAAGCCTGATCCAGTTTTTCAGCCCATTTGCCACTCACTTCGTAAGGGAAATCCATGATCTGCACCACCAGGGCTGATAATTGCTGGTCCTCATGATAGAGGAAATTCTTGACGCCCGGCTCCAGGCCTGCTTCATACCAGGCCTTGTACATCTCCAGGATGCGCATGTACTCGGCATTATCCAGCAACTGGTTCTCGAGCACTTCCGAAATGATATGACTGGCTACTGTACTGGCTTCCAGCCAGGGTTTGTTGCCATGTTCCAGCAGCACGCGCACTACTTCTTTCTCGCTTTGTTCATCTTTGGTGAGCAGGGCAAGGGTATCATCTCCCGGCGAAGGGCCGTTTGCCGGATCGCCATTATCCGGGAACCCGCCCTGGTCCCAGGAATCATCCTCCGCATAGAAGGTGTCTTCAGGAAAGAAGCCATCCTCGCCGGTAGGAGCGGCATTGAAATTATTGGTCTGCGGAGGCCCTTGCTGGGCGCCTCCTTTATGTCCCCGCTGTTGCGGATTGCCTGATTGTTGTTTCTGTTGTTGCTGGCTCTCTTTGGTGACCTTATCTCGAATGAATTTATTCACCAGGTTATTGAAGCCATTCTCTTCAACCCTCAGCAGCTCGGAGCACCGGCGGATATAATCCTGTTGCTTGGTGAAATCCTCCACCTTATTGAGTTTGGAGATGGTCTCGGCCATCGTATTCACCACCGTGGCTTTCTTGTTGGTATCGTTCCCTGCATCCTTCAGCAATACTTCGAGCTGAAAAATGATGAAATCCTTTTTGTTCTCCCTGACAAATTCCTGGAAGGCGGCAGCGCCTACTTTGTTGACATAGCTGTCCGGGTCCTCATTGTCCGGGATCAATACCAGTTGTACGTTCAAACCTTCCGTGAGGGCCAGTTCCAGGCCCCTGAGAGCGGCTTTTACACCGGCGCCATCGCCATCGTAAATGATGGTGAGGTTATTGGTGTATTTATGGATGAGACGAAGTTGATCCGGCGTGAGCGAAGTGCCGCCTGAAGCCACAACGTTCTCGATACCGGCCTGGTGCAGCGAGATCACATCGGTATAGCCTTCCACCAGCAGACATTCGTCCATTTTATCGATGGACTGCCTGGCATGATAAGAACCGTAGAGGATCTTGCTTTTGAGATAAAGCTCGTTCTCGGGCGTATTGATGTACTTGGGCGCTCGCTCGGCCTTGCCGATCACACGGGCGCCAAAGCCGATGATCTTGCCACTCTGGTTATGAACGGGGAAGATGATGCGGCCGCGGTAGTTATCATAACTCCTTCCATCCCGCTGCGCCACGAGGCCACTCTTCACCAGCAGGTCGATATTGTATTGGGCATTGAGGGCTGTACCCACAAAGCTCTGGCTGTCTTGCAGACTGTAACCTACCTGGAACTTACGCAGTACCTCTTCCCGGAAACCGCGCTCTTTGAGATAGCTGAGGCCGATATCCTGGCCTTCGTCCGAATTATAAAGTTTATCCTCGAAGTATTTCTGTGCAAATTGGTTGATGATGTACAGGCTGTCCGCCACCTGCCGCTGTGCCGCTATTTCAGGGCTCACGGCCGTTTCCTCCACTTCCACGCCATACTTGTTGGCTAGCCAGCGAAGGGCTTCCACATAGGAGTATTTCTCCAGATCCATGAGAAAGCCGATGGCATTGCCACTCTTTCCGCAGCCGAAGCATTTGTAGATCTCCTTGTTGGCAGAAACGGTGAAGGAGGGCGTTTTCTCGTTATGGAAAGGACAGAGGCCGAGGTAGTTGATGCCCCGTTTTTTCAGCTTCACATAGCTGCCCACGATCTCTACGATATCGATGCGGCTGAGGATCTGTTGTATGGTGTGTTGGCTTATCACTTGATTGACAGTTGGTAGCCCGTCAGTATGAAGGAAGAGGACGGCCTGCAAATATAAGCCAGTCTGCGGAAGGGGCAAAGGGCACAACCTGCATATCCGGTGCATAATTTAATCTCGTTCGATCACCTAAATACCCACAAACTTTAGTAATTTAGGATCAACTTACTTACCCATTATTCTTACCAACGCTGAAAACAATTTCGCAGCAAACTCCAACATGAGCTCCTCTCCCTTATTGTGCTGCAACTAACGATCCTATCCGTAGAAGGCTGCCAGTTCTTTATTTCTTCACTTAAATTTTTCTCCCATGGTTACTACCGATGTTGCACAGCTTTCAAGAGAATGCAATGCCTGGCGGGAGACATTGCGTTCCGACAGAGCCTCCGTCTCTGAATTAGACACCCGTCTCCAGCAAATGGCCGGAATACAGTCCACTGAAGACGTACGCATTGCGATTGATCATTTTCACAATCAGTTCTACATCCAGCAACTGAACATCCACGATCTCAAACACGCCATCCGCTCTCATCAAATTCAGATCGACTCCGAAATGCAGTCCCATCATGGGCAGGTCAACGATGACACGATCAACGATCACGAAAGGCTCTACGACAATTTTCAACAACTGGAACATACTCTCAAGGATCTGAAAGATGATTTCGCCGATTTTGTAGACCGAAACCGATAGTTGACCTTTTTAAACTGAGATCAGCCCCGCAGCGGATTGCCCGCTGCCGTACCGTTGTCTGGATACCCGTCCTGATAATGCCAACTGATCATTCCATTTCACCATAAAATTTTATTGCTATGCCAGAATTCGATACCTCACACGTAAAAAATATTGTCTTGCTGGGGCATGCCGGCTCCGGCAAGACAACATTAGCGGAGTGCATGCTTTATGAAGCAGGCATCACCACCCGCCGCGGTTCCATTTCGGAACGCAATACTGCCGGAGATTACCATGAACTGGAACAGGAAAGAGGCAGCACCGTTTTCTCCAAACTCCTTCACGCCAAATGGAGAGGATACAAGATCAATATCATCGACACCCCCGGATATGACGATTTTGCCGGGGAGGTAGTATCGGCACTTCGCGTAGCCGACACCGGTATCATGCTGCTGAATGCCGCCAACGGCGTGGAAGTTGGTACCGATATCATCTGGAGCTATACCGAAGATTTCAAAACCCCGATGATCTTTGCCGTCAATAAACTCGATGATGATAATGCCGACTTCGACACTACCGTTGACGAAGCCAAAAAACATTTCGGCAGCAAAGTGGTAGTAGTGCAATATCCGCAGCAGCAGGGCGTGGGGTTCCATGCCATCATCGATGTACTCAGAATGACGATGTACAAGTTCAAAGACGCTGGTGGCAAACCGGAAAAGCTTCCCATCCCCGCAGAGGAAAAAGAGAAAGCGGACACACTGCACAGGGAACTGGTGGAAGCCATCGCCAGCAACGATGAGACCCTGATGGAAAAATATTTCGATAAAGGAGAACTGGACGAGGACGAGATGAAGGAAGGCATGAAGAAAGCCATGATCAACCATGATCTCTTTCCATTATTCTGCTTATCCGCAGAACGGAATATGGGAAGTGGCAGGCTGATGGGCTTTATCGATAATGTTTGTCCTTCTGCCAACGAAATGCCTCCGCAAACCACGCGCAGCGGCAATTCCCTGAGTTGCGATGCCAAAGGCCCTGCCTGCATCTTCGTGTACAAAACAGTGTCTGAGCCGCATGTAGGGGAGCTGAGTTTCTTCAAGGTGTACTCGGGTACCATCCGTAGCGGCATGGAACTGGTGAACGAGACCACCGGTGTTTCCGAAAAGCTCAATCAACTCTTTGCCGTGGAAGGCAATAAACGCACACAGGTGAATGAACTGGCCGCCGGTGATATCGGCGCTACCCTCAAGCTCAGGAATACCCATGTGAACAATACTCTCCATGAAAGAGGCAAGGATATCGAATTGGAACCGATCGTTTTCCCTGGTTACAATATGAGCATGGCCATCGAATCTGTGAAGAAGGGAGAAGAGGAGAAGCTGTCCGTGGCATTGCATCAATTACTGGAAGAGGATCCAACCGTAAAGATCGAATTCTCGCAGGAGCTGAAACAGACCATCATTCATTGTCTCGGCGAGCTGCACCTCAGTGTGATCCGCTGGAAGCTGGAGCACCTGCACAATGTAGAGGTGCGATTTGTACGCCCGCGTATCCCTTACCGTGAGACCATCCGCAGAATGGCCGAGAGCAATTATCGTCATAAGAAACAATCGGGTGGGGCAGGACAATTCGGCGAAGTGTTCATGCGCATCGAGCCCTGGCACGATGGAATGCCGGATCCGAAAGGACTGAACGTGCGTGTACGGGAAGAGTTCCCGCTGGATTGGGGTGGCAAGCTCGTGTACTATAATTGCATCGTGGGAGGCGCCATAGACGCGCGTTTCATGCCATCCATCCTCAAAGGGGTGATGGAAAAGATGCATGAGGGACCACTGACTGGTTCCTATGTTCGTGATGTACGCGTGAGTGTGTATGATGGAAAAATGCACCCGGTGGATTCCAATGATATCTCCTTCAAGATCGCCGGGCTCATGGCGTTCAAACAAGCATTCCAGGAAGCCGATCCGCAGATACTGGAGCCTATCTACCGGGTGGAAGTGCTTTGCCCGGAAGACCTGACCGGTGCTGTGATCGGTGATCTGCAAACCAGGCGGGGCATAGTGGAAGGCATGGAATCTGAAGGACATTTCAGTAAAGTGATCGCCAATGTGCCGCTGGCAGAAATGCATGATTATTCGTCATCATTGAGGTCCATCACACAAGGGCGAGCCAAGTTTGCGATGAAATTCAAGGAATACACCAATGTACCTTTCGAGGTACAAAAGAAATTACAGGAAGATTATATGAAACTGGCGAAGGAGGAAGTGTAGGGTACCAGCATGCCTAATTTCTTCTTGCCCGGAATTTGAGAAATATAAATCCGGTCGCTCCGGCAATGACGGAAGCGCTGAGCACGGCTATCTTGGAATTGACGATGGTGGTATCATCGTTGAACGCCAGGAGCGTGATGAAAATGCTCATCGTGAACCCGATCCCCGCCAGCATGCCGGCGCCTGCAATATGCTTCCAGTCTACCTCTGCGGGCAGACGACTGATCCTGCTCTTTACGGCTGCATAGCAGAAGAGCAGGATGCCGGCCGGTTTGCCCAGTACCAGGCCGCTCATGATCCCCAGGGTATTTTTCGTACCGAAACCTTTGGACCAGCCGGGCTCAAACTGGATACCGGTATTGGCCAATGCAAAAATGGGAAGGATCACAAAGGCGACAGGCTTATGTAAAAAATGCTGTAGTTTATAAGAGATGGATCGCTCACTGCCATCCCCAAATGGAATGGCGAAGGCCAGCAAAATGCCTGAGATGGTGGCATGCACGCCACTGTTCAACATACAATACCACATCAGGATACCGGGCACCAGGTAAAAAAGCAGGTTATTGATCTTGCACCTGTTGAAAACGATGAGCAATGCAAAGATGCCCATGGCTGCGCCAAAGTAAGCGAGTGAAAATCCTTTGGTGTAAAATATCGCTATCACGATGATGGCTCCCAGGTCGTCGATAATGGCCAGTGCTGCCAGGAATATCTTCAAAGCCGGTGGCACCCGGTTGCCCAGTAAGGAAAGGATACCTAAGGCAAACGCGATATCAGTGGCCATGGGAATGCCGATGCCCGCCTGTTCCGGCGTACCATGATTCAATAAAAAATGGAAAAGGGCAGGAGTGACCATACCCCCGAGGGCGGCAATAACGGGTAGCAAGGCATTGCGCAGGCTGGATAATTCCCCGGCATATAGTTCCCTTTCAATCTCGAGGCCGATCATGAGGAAGAAGATGGCCATCAGCCCATCATTCACCCAATATTCAACGGGGTGACGCATTTCGATACTGCCTGCCGTGAAGCCGATGGATTGATGCCAGAAATGAAGATAATCTTCACCCAGGGCCGAGTTGGCGATGATAATGGAAAGGACCGTACATGCTATCAGAACTATTCCGCCTGTTTTCTCGCTGTTAAAAAAATGGGTGAACAGTGTCGATAGCTGGATCCTTTTCTTCATCTTCTTAATTTTCGTTCTGAATTCCCGGAGGCATTTCTGAAATAGTGAAGTAGAAGGTACTTCCTATTCCGGGTATCGATTCTACCCAGATCTCTCCGCCGTGCAATTCTACGATTTTTTTACAATGTGCCAGTCCAATGCCCGATCCTTCATAATCTTTCCGGTTATGCAATCGCTGAAAGATGATGAAGATCCGGTCGCGATGTTGCTGATCGATACCGATACCATTATCGCTCACGGCAAATTTGAAAAAGCCGGGGATATGCGTGTAGGTGATGCTGATCTCTGGCCGTACGCCGGGTTTCCTGAATTTTATGGCATTGCTGAGCAGGTTCTGGAACAATAGTTTCAATTCCGTAGGGAATGCATACAGCACTGGTAATGTTTCCGTATGGATGATGGCTTTGTTCTCGCGGATATTATTGTCCATATCTGCCAGTACTTCATGCAGGAGCATATTGCAATCGGAACGGACGAAGGCGATGGCCCTTCCGATGCGTGAATACACCAGCAGGTCCTTGATCAGGGTCCTCATCCTGTCCGAAGCCTGCAGAATGTACTCGAGGTATTTGTCTGCATTCTCATCCAGTCTTCCCTTGTACTGTTTATTAAGGAGACCTACAAATCCGGAAACGGTCTTGAGTGGTTCCTGCAGATCGTGCGAAGCAACATAGGCGAACTGTTCCAGTTCTTTGTTCTTGCGTTCCAGTTCCATGGTACGCATTTCCACTTTTCTCTCCAGGTCGGCATTGGCTTCCTTGATCTCGTTCTGCAGTTTTTCCAGTTCCAGGGCCATGGCATTGAAGTCGTTGGCCAGTGTACCGATCTCATCTGAAGAGTACACTTTTGCCTTGGTGCTGAAGTCCCCTTTTGCTACGGCCCGGGTGGAAACGAGGATGGCGTCGATACTTTTGGAAATGCCCCGGCTTACGATGATAGCGAGGATCAGCCCGGTGAGCTCAACGGTGATGGCCGTTCCAAGCAGGATGCGGAGTATCAGTCTTTCCAGCCAGCGGGAGCCATCTCCCAATTGCTTGCTGAATTCGTCCTCGAATACGGTCACAACGGCATTCATTGCCTCCAGTTCCTTCAATATATCGTTTATCCTTTCCTGTGATTTGTCTGGTTTCTGGATCTCCGTATGGAGTTTTTCCCCAATGGCTATGAATTGGGGCACCATGCTATCTGCCTTAATCCATAGACTGATGGCATTGGAAATATAATAATTCCAATAAAAACGGCTGAAGAGGTTGATCATTCCCTGTGCGTCATCCGGGTGATTGCGCCCTTCGAGGAATCCGGCTTTGACGATTTCATCATTCCGCTGGTCTTTGGGCTTACCAAGCTCCACAAGTGCTTTATGATCGCCTATATTTACTGTCAGGTGGTTCTTGAATTTTTGATAATCCGCCTCATCACTGGTGCGTACATAGGTGACCAGTTGGTACATGGCATCTTTCTGGCCTTTGGACCAAAGGGCTTCCCCGTTTACATAAGCCCTGACAGAAGAAAGGGTATGAATAGAAAAGGCAAGGGCCATCAATTCGAAGATGATCAATGTAGCCATGATCCCAACAGTGAAATACAGTTTGGTTTTGATGGATAAGTTCTTGAACCACTTGCGTAAAGACTTTTTTGCCATTGGAAGAATCGTTGTTTAACGTCGGGTGGCCAGAAAGTTAGTTAATTTAACCGAATTTCCTAATAACTGCCCTGTAGTTGATCTGTTACCGGTCAGACCAGGGAAAAACAAAACCCGCTCAGGGAGCGGGTTATACATGATATTTCGTGGAATTACTTAGTATTTGGCGCACTCATTCATTTCCTTTTCCGTATAGGCTACCCCGTATTGTTTGAGGACATCTTCGGGAACGCCGTTCCATTGATTGGGTTTGTTGCCTGCATACCCTACATCGTTCACGCCCATCTCCGTGGTATAGAATCCGCTGGCCGTGAGATTGCGCATCAGGTTGAAGAAGGCCACGCCCTGTGCAAATCCAGGTTTGGCTTTGGCAGGGTAGGCGATATCGTCCACCACTTCTATCCGCTGTTTCTCAGTGCTGTCCACGAAGGTTTTTTCGAAGCGCTTCAAGCATTGAATATCCAGCCAGCGCAGGCCGCCGCGCATGGGAGTCTGGTGCTGGGGCATATCTTTCACAATGAACTCGATCCATTCGGGCACTTTGGCATCTGAAGCACTGCCACTCACTTCGTCTTTGGGGATGATGATATCCGCCAGCACCGTAATGGTGGCCATTTCATGCGGTGTGAAGAAGGTTTTGGACACCACTTCTTTATAATGTTCCACTTCTTCCTTCATCCTGTCGAAGGTGAACCCATCAACAGGAGTGGGAGCCAGCGGGGCAGGTTTAGCCTGCTTATCATCCTTGCAGGCTTCCAGCAGTACACTTGAAGCGAGCGTGCCGATGGCCAGCGCTTTGAGTGATTTTCTTCTATCCATACTATCTCGTTTGTTGGTAGATGTTAGGTGATATGTTTAGAGTTGCTGCTTTTTCATTTCGTCCATGATGTATTCGCTGGCGCGCATGGAGAGGGCCAGGATGGTCCAGGTGATATTCTTGTCTGCCTGGCTGGTGAACTGGCCTCCATCCACACAGAATACATTCTTGCAGTCGTGCGCCTGGCTCCATTTGTTGAGCGCAAATCGTTTGGGATCGTTGCCCATGCGCACGGTGCCTGCTTCGTGGATGATGCGTCCGGGTGTTTCAAGACCGTAGTTGGTATCGGCGCCTGCAATGCCCCAGGTAACCACGGCGCCCATCTGGTGCATGATCTCCTGGAAGGTCTCCTGCATATGCTTCGCCTGTTTGATCTCGTACTCGCTCCATTTCACATCGAAGCGGAGAACGGGGATACCGTATTTGTCCACTACATCCGGATCGATCTCGCATTTGTTATGATCGAAGGAGATGGCTTCGCCTCTTCCGGCCATGCCTACAGATGCGCCATAGAAGTAACGGAAATCCTCTTTGAGTGATTTACCGTAACCGCCGGCTTCTTTCTTTTGTCCGTTGACGAGGTATTTGCCGTTGAGGCTTTCCACGCCCCAGCCGAAACCGTATGCGGGCTGGCCCATGCCGCCCCAGTATTCGATATGGTATCCACGGGGGAAATCGAGTTTCTTATTGTCGAGCCACCAGGGCGAGTATACGTGCATGCCGCCTACGCCATCTTCGTTGTATCGTTTTCTACCGAAGAGCTGGGGCAGAACGCCGCCCATGGCCACTCCGGTGGAATCGTGCAGGTATTTGCCCACTACATTGCTGGAGTTGGCCAAACCGTTGGGGTGCCTGTCTGATTTTGAATTGAGCAGGAGCCTGGCGGATTCGCAGGCGCTGGCAGCGAGTATCACTACCCGTCCACTGACCTGGTATTCCTGCATATCCTCCTTGTTCACATATGAAACGCCTGTTGCCAGGCCTTCTTTATTGGTCAATACTTCACGCGCCATGGCATTGGCCACCACATCCACATTACCGGTGGCGATGGCTGGTTTCACCAGTACGGAGCTGGAAGAGAAATCCGCGTACATGGTGCTGCAGGCACGGCTGCATTGTCCGCAATAGATGCAGACGCCCCGCTCCGGATTGCCTTCGATGGGTTTGGTAAGGATGCTAAGGCGTGAGGGGATCACGGGTACGCCCGCGTTGCCGGCGGCCTTCTTCATGAAGAGCTCATGGAGCCTGGGTTTGGGAGGAGGAAGGAAGAAACCGTCGGGATCATTCTCCAGTCCTTCATTGGTACCGAAAACGCCGATCAGTTTATCCACGCGATCATAATAAGGTTTGATATCCTCATACCCGATGGGCCAGTCCTCTCCAAGACCGTCGATACTTTTGCGTTTGAAATCTTTGGGGCCGAAGCGAAGGGAGATACGTCCCCAGTGATTGGTACGGCCACCGATCATGCGTGCACGGAACCAATCCCACTGCGTGCCGCTGGCTTTGGTATAGGGCTCACCATCGATCTCCCATCCGCAGTAGCAGGCATCGAAATCACCGAAAGGGCGGAACTTGGTCCCTGCACCTCTTCTGGGAGATTCCCAGGGATTCTTGAACTGCGTAACATTGGTCTTGGGGTCGTACATGGCACCGGCCTCTATCAGGCAAACTTTCAATCCGGCTTTGGCCAACATATAGGTTGCCATGCCTCCACCTGCGCCGGAACCTACAATTACTGCATCGTACTGCTTTGCATTTTTTTTGATCTGCAGATCTCCCATATTGCAATTTGTTTGGGGGTATAATGTCCTTAAACTAACATGAGGAGGTAAATATAACGGAAAAGAGGATAAGATGCTGAAATGCGCGTACTAAATCCATTTAGCAGGTAAAAAGAGGTGGGTGATATTACAGTGAGTGCTGCCGTTGCCCGCGGGGACGTGGGTGACGGCAGCACCCGGACATTCATCATGCGTCCACTCTGAAAGATACTTTACAGATGACCCCGAAGGAAGAGATCTGGTCGCCCTTTACATGGGCCTTGATATCCTTCACATAAATGGAATCGATATTATGTACCGTTTTGGAAACTTCTTTGAGGCAGTTCCTGACTGCATCATCGATACTTTTGTCTGAGGAGGCGATCACTTCAATAACTTTTACGATTGCCATAGCTTTCGGTTTTAATAGTTAAGAAATAAAAGTCCGTTGACGGGAGAGGGAAGGAGGTGGGAGACAGGGAGTTAAAGCTACAATTTTTTATGTAGATGACAGGGATAAACAATTTTATTTCAAGTAGTTCGTTGTAATCAAACCAATTCTATTGAAAACCCACTGACCCTATGAGCCCGTTTACCCAGAACGACCAGGACTACCTGGCAGAAAGATTCCAGATACTGGAGAATCATATCGTACACTCCAGTAAGATCGCTTTATTGAAGATCCAGAGTTGGAAATTTGCCATGCGAACCCCCGAGGTAGGCAGCAATTACCAATTGGCAGCAGAGGCCATGGTGAGAGATTCTCTGCTGAGCGTTGTTCCCAATTCATTTGTACTATGCGAAGAGGGCTATTACCTGAGCCCAACCGACAACTAAGATCGCTCAGTTGTCCTTATTTGGTTTTCGCTGCAACTCTATCCATACCTTGTCCTATAAAATATCCGGCCACTGCGCCCAGTAATGCTCCTCCGATCAGCCAGGTAGTGTCGGCGCCTGCTGATAGGAAAGCGATCCCTGTTCCGAAAACGGCCAGTAAAACCACCATCATGGTGACGGCACTTTTACGGGGAGCTGGTTTGGCGGCTGCGGCTGAATGTCCTCCCTTCGGTTGTGGCTTGGGGTGAGGGTGATGCGGATGTTTGTGACGATGTCTGCTGGTAGGCATTTTTTATCATAAGTTACTAAATATTGTCAAAAATGTCAACCAGCCCGGGGCTGGTTTTTTAATACTCCTTCTGAGGCCAGTTTGCTGTGAATTTTCTACAACTGATAAGGGCTCTCTTACAATTGGCAGCAGGCAGGATTTTGGTATACAGTGATTGAACCAAATTATCCCGATCATGAAGCATCCTGTAAAATCCATGTCTGCCGAACTGCATGAGCATGATGATGATAAGTATTACAGCAGAAAAGAACATGTGATCAATGTGGGTGATACAGAAAGAGTGGTATCAGGCATTGCCGGAGGATGGCTCCTGTACAGTGGCCTCAGCAGCCTGGGAAAGAGCCCGCTGGGCGGCCTGCTCAAAACACTGGTAGGCGGCTTCTTGTTGTATCGCGGCGCATCCGGTACCTGTCCGCTTTACTCGGCTCTCGGTAAAACTGAAGGCGTTACCAGAACGGAAGCCGTTACCGTGCGTACCAGTATCATCGTTGATAAGCCCAGGAAAGAAGTGTATACTTTCTGGCGGATACTTGAAAATCTTCCTTTATTCATGAAGCATTTGGAGAGGGTGGAGGAGCATGATCTGTTCCATTCCACCTGGACGGCCAATCTACCGGGCTATGGACGCCTGCAATGGGAGGCGGAGATCGTGAAAGATGTGAACGGGTTCCTGATCGGGTGGCAATCGGTTGAGGGAGCGCCATTGGAGAATGCCGGTAAGGTAGAATTCATGGATTACGGTCCTGGCCGCACGCAAGTGAAGGTGGTGATCACCTATCGGCCACCAGCCGGGGATCTGGGTGTGGCCATTGCCCATGCGCTCAATCCTGCCTTCAAAAAAATAGTGGAGAACGATATTGGATCGTTCAAGGAGAAAATGGAAAGTATCACTTTATGATAGATAATGGTTATGATCACAAACTCTGCAGCCACATGACAGCCGCAATCCTTGCTGCGTCTTCAGTGCGGGAACTTGCGATCTTGTCATCAGGCTGCAGTTTTCCTTCCAGCAGGTTGCCTTTTCTGTCTGCTTCCCGGCATACAGACAGTACCAGTACCGATCCGTCGATCATCGTGTAAGTGGCATTGCCTGTAGTGAGCCCGGCCGTAGGCTCACCCATGAACCGTACATTGTTCATGCCCCGGAATGCCAATGCCAGTATCTCTCCCGCACTGGAGGTATTGGTTCCCGTTAGTACCACGATATTCTTTTTCTTTTCTTCCGGTAATACATACACTGAGCTCACACTGCACATAGCTGTTTGATTATGGAAGGCCGTGCCACCGGCATACCGGATACTGCTTTTACGGTTTGGCCATACAAACCAGCCACAGACGCCTTCGCCCAGTAATGGCCCCATCCCTGCCAGCATGGGCCAGCAGTTGCCGCCGGAATTATTGCGCAGATCGATGATCCAGTTGACAGCACCGCCGTTGGAAAGTTTGCGTACCAGGTTTTGAAGACTATCGGCCAGCAGCCGGCATAACCCTTCATCGGTAGTAGCCATGCGGGGAATGCTGATATAACCGATACCATCGGCAGCGTTGTCCGCATCGATCCTTCCCACCACTTCCCGAAGGGTGGGCTTTCTTTTCAAGGCAGCGGAGTCATTCGCATAGAGGGAAGCGTTAGCCTTCGGCATCAAAAAGCTATGATTGAGTTGGGCCTGTGCTGCGCACCAGTTGATCACCGGATAGGCATCCCTGCCTGTACTGGCAGATATGAGTTGCTGGCGGGCAGCGCTCTTCAGGGAATCCCAGGAAATGCTCAGTTTGCTCACGGTGCTCTTCTGCATCAGTTGCAGGGCATCTTCCAGGATGGCATAAGCGCTGTCCTGGCCATTCATGGTATTATTCGAAACAAAAAAACTGCCTGGGCCGCGCTGGCTCCAGGCAGTTTGTAATATGGTAAGCAGAATGCATGTAAAGATGGTGGCAGCCTTAATCATAGATTCAGTTTAGTGATGGATGCTGATATGATGCAGGCATATGGAAAATCCATAATCCCATCATTCCAAGGTTACATCTTCCCTGTTTTCCATTGGCAGCAACTCCAGGCTGATGGTCCTGTAAATGGAAAAGGGGAATGTATTCTGGCAATCAGTGTAGTCCGGACTGCAATTGAGTTTGAGGTTGAGGCGTAGGGCATTGGTCATGGAAGCCTGTTGCAATTTTCCATCCTTTGTGCTCACCGTGCTGTTGATCAGAAAATACTCCTTTCCGTAGAAGAGGTTCACCTTCCCGGAAGCGGCCCGCACCATCTGGAAATTATTGATGGTATCGCCGGCAACCGGCAGGCCCATGTCTTTGCTGTAATAATTGAGACAGTTGACGGAAGGTGGTTGAAAATCAGTCTGGATCACGGCCTTGTTCTTGTCGATAACCAGTAAGGTGCTGGTCACGGCCAAACAATCTTCTCCTTTGAGGATATCTTTCCCGTTGGCGAAATTCCCCTGCACATTGTCAGGTTTGATGAACTTGTCGCCCCGCTTCTGCAGGGAACCAATCCCCAGCTTGGGGCTGATGGCCACAAAGAAGGTGTTGAAGTCCGTGATCTCGCCCGTCATCTCTGCATCCCTGATGGGCGGGATCTCCAGTTTACCATTAGGATGAAGCGAGATGCGATACGGAAGCGTGCGATCCAATTGGGAACTTTTATCGGTACTGTCTTTGGCGGTGTACACTTTTTTCGAAATCCATTTCACTTCTTCGTAAGGGATATTGGCGCTATCGGTAACGGTTCTTAGTTCGCAGATAGCTACGATGGTGCTCTGCCATTTGCCATTATGCACCACATTGGTGGTCATGCGATAGCGACTGATCTCGTTTTTTCTGTATTTTCTGCTGAGTTGAATATTTTGCTGAGCAATGCTCATGGAGGGCAGTGCTATGAAAAGCACTGGAGGGATGAGTCGTTTAAGGACCAGGTACATTGAATAAGGTTTTGACCAAATCTACACAAAGAATCGATACATTGCAGGTGGATCCATCATCTTGCAATCCTTCAATCATGAAACCTGTTATCCCATCCAATCTGAGCATCCGTAACGACCTGCGGGCGGGTGATCTCGGCACAGTGATCCATCTGCATGGCGCCATGTATTCCGAAGAATATGATTACAGTCTTTCATTTGAATCTTATGTAGCTGCCGGCCTGGCTGAGTTCTATCAGCAGTATGATCCGGAGCGCGACAGGGTTTGGATAGTGGAGGATGAGGGCAGGATGGTGGGCTTTCTGTTATTGATGCATCGGGGAGCCAGATCCGCACAACTTCGTTACTATATTTTGCTGAAGCCTTATCGCGGCATGGGCATCGGTAAGAAACTGATGCAGGAATATATGCAATGGCTCAACGATAAAGGCTATGATCATTCTTATCTCTGGACCACCGATGAGCTACCTGCCGCAGCTTCCCTCTACACGCGCTATGGCTTCAATCTCACGGAAGAAAAGCCTTCCTCGGCATTCGGAAAAGCCCTCAAAGAACAGCGGTACGACTGGTATTTGTCGCCCGGCTATTGAGCCAATTCCCTGACTTTATATTCCGGTATTTACCGCTAACAACTGTTAGTAAAAAATGATTATCTTTGATCCTTCCATACTTAATCGTAAACCTTCAAAAGCATTTATAAAGCTCTGTATATGAATAAACGCGAAGTATATATCATCGCAGCGGTACGCACCCCTATAGGCAGTTTCGGAGGAAAGCTCAAAGACTTTACAGCTACACAGTTGGGCGCATTTGCCATCAAGGGTGCGCTTGAAAAAGCAGGTGTGAAACCTGAACATGTCCAGGATGTGCTGATGGGATCCGTGATCCAGGCCAATCTCGGGCAGGCGCCTGCCCGTCAGGCAGCGAAATTTGCTGGTCTTCTCAATGAAGTGAATTGCACCACCGTGAACAAGGTTTGCGCCAGTGGTATGAAAGCTATTTCCCAGGCGGCGCAAAGC
>JAGIAP010000116.1 GCA_017744805.1 Chitinophagaceae bacterium
ACCTAAAGCCATGCTGCCTAACGCAACAGCAGTTTTGGTTCTTGGAATCCTTTCAATTGTTTGTTCATGCTTTTTCGTAGGCCTCGTATTGGGCATCATTGGCCTGGTACTGGGAAATAAAAGCAGAAAAATGTACAAAGAGAACCCTTCTATCTGGGATGGTTACGGCCAACTGAATGCAGGCTGGATCATGTCTATAGTAGGTATCGCCCTCGGAGCGCTCTATACCATTTACTGGATCATCTGGGTAGCGATCCTGGGTGCTGCAACAGCAGGCTTGTGGAATATGAACCATCTTTAATTCAAGATAATGATAAGAGGGTGATTGAAGAATAGATCCGTTCATTTTTCAATCACCCTTTTCTTTTCAATCAGTTCCGATGTTCTCCTGGCTGCAAAACCATATGTTGCCCTGCATGTATAAGCAACTGTTCGGCATCGATTGCCCGCTCTGCGGCGCACAACGTTCACTGGCTGCCGCTCTTCAGGGGAATTTCGCCGAAAGTTTCTCCCTCTACCCGCCGCTGGTGCCGGTATTGCTGCTCATATTCCTTTCCCTGCTCTGGCTGATCAGTAAGAAAATTGTGAGCAGGAAATTCCTGGTGCCATATGCCTGGACGGTCCTTGTTATCGTGATGATCAGTTACACTGTAAAAATGATCATACACCATTCTCTCACCACTTAATATTTTGACATGGAACAACACTCAACCAGCCTGCTGGATCTTCAATTAGACCAGCCCATGGCCACTTACCTGTATGAAGCTGCCAAATGGAATAAATTCCTTGCTATCGTAGGGTTCATCCTTTGCGGGCTGATGGCTGTATTTTCCATTTTTGCAGGATCGATATTCACCGCCATGTATGGCTCCATGGCTGGTATGGAAGGTGTGAACTTCATGAGTGCAGGGGGAGGTATCTTCCTTACTGTATTTTACCTGGCTGCAACAGCGCTCTATCTCATCCCCAATATCTGGAGGTATAAATTTGCCGTTCAGGCAATGGCGGCTGTTCGCGGGAATGATGTGGTGCAGCTCAGTCTGAGCCTGAACAATCTTCGCAAATACTCCAAGTTCTGGGGCATTCTCACCATTATCATCATTGCTCTCTATGTACTCATTTTCATTTTCGCTATTGTAGGCGGAGCCATGATGATGCGGCATTAAGCTTAACGGGTTGTGTAGTAATTGTAGTCCTTCATCAGTGTATGGAGGAACTGGAAGGAATCCTCTTCGCTTTGCAGGTTCAGCTTGGCCTTGATCCTGTCTGCGATCCGCATGGCCATGGCCATATCCCCGCGTGAAGTGATGCTCTGCAAAATGCCCTTGAGGGTATTGATATCCTTATCGCTCAATCGCATCACTTCCGGATAGCGTGGTTGATAAGTGCTTTCCACTTCCGTGAAGATGGTATCGTTGATATTGGGGTTGGTCCGGTAATCGATGAGGATGGTACCGGCCAGGATATCCCCGATACGCTGGCTCTTGGGCGTGAACAGGGTTACGGCAATGCCGGTAAAGCAAAGCGGGAAGCACCAGGGGGGAAGTAATTGCCCCACCAGCAGGCCCATGTATCCGAACGGGGAATCGATGAGGCGGAACAGCCAGCGGATCAGGTACTGGTTGATGGTGGGTGTGCCGCCGTCTTCGGAGATCACCCGGATGCCCAGCGCCAGTTTCCCCAGGCTGGACCCATTCAACAAAATCTCACTGAGCAGGTAATATAACAGGTAGGGTAGTATAAAAATATAGCCCAACCAGCCCGCATCACTGAAAATGGAGAAAATATTCACCACTATCAGATAAATAATACAGGCTGCTGCATCAATAATCCAGGCCAAAAGACGTTTGGGAAAGGAAGTCACGGGAATTTCCACTTCCAGATTGAATCCTGTATCTAATTTGATCAATGCCATTGATAAACAAATAAAAAGATAAAATGAATACCCTTATAGTAACGTTCTAAGATTTAACTATTATATTTATTCCGGCATAAATTTATAAACTTCTGACCCGTGAGAGAAGGCCTTTTCTTAAAAAAGAATGTTGAGAAGTGGAAGCAATACCAATTCAACCAGCAGGCAGACCCCGATGAAACTGCCAAGCGTTTCACAGAACTGGTGGATGACCTTGGATACGCAAAAACTTTTTATCCTGAAAGCAGAGTGACCCGTTACCTGAATGGGTTGGCTTCGCGTATCTATCTCGATATTTACAAGAACAAGAGAGAATCCGGTTCCAGGATCGTCCGTTTCTGGAAAACCGACCTGCCACTCGTTGCCTATAAACACCGCCGTGAATTATTCTGGGCATTCGTCATCTTCACCTCCATGGCCCTTATGGCTGCATTCTCTGCTGCACATGACGACAGTTTCGTACGCGGCATTCTCGGGAACGGATATGTGGATATGACTGAAGACAATATTGCGCAGGGCGACCCCTTCGGCGTATACAAGGACGAGAACAGGATGGATATGTTCCTGCGCATCGCCCTCAACAATATCCGTGTTTCCTTTTTCGTATTTGTGGGTGGCATCTTCCTGTCGCTGGGCTCCGTATGGCTCCTCTTCACCAATGGCGTGATGGTAGGCGCTTTCCAGTATATGTTCTTTGCTAAAGGACTGGGCTGGGACTCGGTGCTGGTGATCTGGATACATGGCACCCTGGAGATATCCGCTATCGTGATCTCCGGTGCAGCCGGCTTCATTCTCGGGAACAGCATACTTTTCCCGGGCACCCGCAAACGGCTCGATTCTCTCAAACGGGGAGCCAAACATGGCGTGATGCTCATCATGGGACTGGTGCCGATCTTCATTGCAGCCGCTTTCCTGGAAGGCTTCGTCACCAGGCTTACACATATGCCCAAATGGCTGAGCATTTGCATTCTCGCCATCTCCTTTATTTTTATCATTTGGTACTTTGTGGTCTACCCCATCCAGGTGAACAAAAGAACAAAGTCCACTGAACTCTCATAATTATTCATGTTTTCTTATCGCTCATATATTTCATCATATAAGCTGAGGTTCCTGCTGGCAGCAGTACTGATTGGTTGCTGTTCCGTCACCAGGGCACAGGTAGACACTACGCCTTTTGCGGAAAAAGCAAGCCCGGAGATCATTGCGCCCGCTGACCAGGAGGATGAGGATGGGGAAGAAGGAACGGAACTGACCGTAGAGCCCAGTCTGCGAACCGTACCTGATTCCACTATACAAAGATTCAAAGCCGAAAAGGAATTCGCATATGCCAATGACCCTGCATACTGGGACCAACCAATAAAAGCAAAAAAGAAGAAACCTGAGCCACCAGCGGAAGAGGTGAGGGAGCCCAGGCGGTCCATGTTCGATTTCTCCGGCCTCGGTGGGATCGCGAACATCATATTATTACTACTGGTGCTGGCCCTGCTCGGATTCCTGATCTACAAGCTCATGGGCGATCGCTGGCCATGGGAGCAGAATGCCAGGTTGAAGGATGAGGAAGAAGCCATCAACGAAGAAGAATTGAATGTGGACGAGTTGCAGCAGAAGATCAAAGAAGCCATCAGTACAGGGAAATTCAGGATGGCCATCCGTTACAGCTATCTTTTCACGCTCCGCAGGCTGGATGAGAAACAATGGATCCGCCTGGACGCCAAATCCACCAACCATGATTATATAAGGCAGATGAAGGATCGTGATCCACATGGTACCTTCGCCTATCTCACTAACGTGTACGATTACGTGTGGTATGGAGAATTCGAGCTAACCGAAGAACAGTTCAACCTGGTGTACAAAGATTTTCAGAAATATCTTAATACCTATAGCCATTGAAAAAGTTACTGACATATCAATGGTTACTGCTGATGCTGATGGCGTTGACCGTGATGGTTTCCTGTAATTCCAACCAGAAAGTATTGGATAAGCGGGTTACCCTGAACCGTAAGGATAAGATCCCCTATGGTACTTACTTCGCTTACGAGAACCTGCAACATATCTTCCCCGAAGCGAGTATCGACGTGAACAAGAGCGCGCCTTCCATGACCGGGGGGAAGGAAGATGCCTTCATTGTGATCTGCCGGAGTATGTCGCCCTCTGAAGAGGAAGCGATCCAATTGAGCAATTTCATCACCAACGGGGGGCAGGTATTCATTTCCGCCTTCTATTTCAACAAACATATCCTCGATTCACTCCATTTGGAATTGTCTTACGACTATTTCGCTGAATCGAAAGGGCTTACCGTGAATGATCCGGTAACCAGCAAAAGGGATTCTTTCTACTACCCCGGCGAGCCATTCGAGAACTATTTCTCCAAGATCGACAGCGGTATCACGTTTATCCTTGGTCGAAATGCCAATGGACAGCCCAATTTTGTGAAGTTCACCTACGATAACGGCGGCGCGCTTTACCTGCATTGTGCGCCAACGGCCCTCACCAATTTTTTCCTGTTACATAAGGATAATAAGAAATATTACGACCAGGTTTTGAGCCAGTTGCCCGAAAATATCAGCACCGTTTACTGGGATGAATATTTCCGCACGCATCGACGGAATGATGACCAGGAGTTTTCAGCGCTGAGCTGGATCAGGAAGCAGCCCGGCCTTTCGGCCGCCATGTGGCTATTGCTTTTGCTGGCCTTGCTGGTATACCTTTTTGAATCGAAGCGGAAACAGCGTGTAGTGCCTGTTCGCCCGCCATTGAAAAATGCAACGGTGGAATTTGCCAGAACCGTGGGGCGGCTGTACCTGCAGCGAAAGGACAATAATAACCTGGCTTACAAAATGGCTGCTATCTTTATGGACCATGTGCGTCGTAAATTCAATGTACGGACCACCATGGATGATGAATTCATTGAAAAATTATCCCATAAATCAGGATATGATAAGGAATTGCTGGCAAACCTGGTTTACCAGTTGAAATATGCACAGGCACATTATGAGGTTACCGATCTCGAGTTGCTGGAGTTGCAGCAACTGCTGGATCATTTCTATCAAACCACCTGATCAAACCATAATCACTTATTCAAACGCATACTAGTACATGGAAACGAATAATATTTTTCAGAGCCGCACCGATCTGGGGATCCTGCACCAGAGTGTTCATACATTAAAGCAGGAGATCGGAAAAGTGATCGTAGGCCAGGAAGAAATGGTGGAGCTGTTGCTGGCCGCCATCCTTGCAGACGGTCATGTGCTCATTGAGGGGGTGCCCGGCGTAGCCAAGACCCTTACGGCTAAACTGCTGAGTAAATGCATCTCGGTGGATTTCTCCCGTATCCAGTTCACGCCGGACCTGATGCCCAGCGATGTGATCGGTACTTCCATCTTCAATCCGAAAGACAGTAATTTCCATTTCAAGCGTGGCCCCATCTTCAGCAATATCGTGCTGATAGATGAGATCAACCGCGCCCCGGCAAAAACACAGTCCGCCCTCTTTGAGGTGATGGAAGAAAAGCAGGTGACGGTGGATGGCCATAGCTACGGGCTTGAGTCCCCATTCATGGTGGTGGCCACCCAAAACCCGATAGAGCAGGAGGGAACCTACCACTTGCCCGAAGCGCAACTGGACCGCTTCCTGTTCAAGATCATCGTTTCCTATCCCACGCAGGAACAGGAATACCAGGTGGTGATGCAACATCACCAGAGCAACCTGAACGATATGATCAGCCAGGTTCAACAGGTGTTGAGCGGCGCCCAGATAGACAGCCTCCGCCAGCAGGTGCGCACCCTGCATGTGGAGCCCAAACTGATCGGCTTTATCACTGCCATCGTAGGTAGTACCAGGAATCATAAATCCATTTACCTGGGAGCTTCTCCCCGTGCAAGTATCGGTATCCTGAACGGCGCCAAGGCATTGGCGGCTATCCGTGGCCGTGACTTCATCACCCCGGAAGACATCGTTCATATCACTCCGGCCGTGCTTCGCCACCGCCTGGTGCTGACACCCGAAAAAGAAATGGAAGGCGCCAACACAGATGATGTGATCAGGGATATTCTTCAACAAATTGAGGTTCCAAGATAATTACATGGTGAAGCGTTTCATAAGACCATTGTTCTTCGGCCGCAGGTTCTATTGGGGATTTGCAGCGTTGATACTGTTGTTTGTACTGTCTTACAACTGGGCATTCCTGTACAATATCGCCAAATATGCGCTCCTGTTCTTTGTACTGGCAACACTACTGGACTATATCATCCTTTTTGCGAAAAAGAAAGGCATACAGGCAGAAAGAAGGATGTCGGACAGGTTCAGCAATGGGGATGAGAACCCGGTCAATATCTGGCTGAAGAACCGTTATGGTTTTCCTGTTTTCCTGAAAGTGATCGAAGAGCTGCCCGTTCAGTTCCAGCGCAGGGACTTTTTGATAAAGACCTCCCTGGGCATCGATAAGGAAACAGTGCTTCACTACGAGCTCCGCCCTGTAGAGCGCGGCGAGTATACTTTCCATCATATCAATGTTTTTGTAAAGAGCATATTCGGATTGATCATCCGTCGTTACCAGGAAACGGACGGGGAGACCGTGATCAAGGTGATGCCTTCTTTCTTCGCCCTTCGTCAGTTCGAATTAAGGGCCATGAGCAATAACCTGGCAGATGCCGGTAGCAGAAAGATCCGAAAGATCGGCCATAGCCTTGAGTTTGAGCAGATCAAGGAATATGTTACGGGAGATGATATCCGTAGCCTCAACTGGAAGGCCACTGCCCGCAAAGGCGGACAACTGATGGTGAACAACTATTCCGATGAGCGCAGCCAGCAGATCTATTGCGTGATCGATAAGGGGCGGGTAATGAAAAGCCCTTTCGATGGAATGAGCCTGCTGGATCATGCCATCAATGCCACGCTGGTGCTCACCAGGGTAGCCTTACTTCGCCAGGACAAGGCGGGTATGGTCACTTTTGCCGATACCCTGGGGCATTTTCTACCGGCAGACAAGCGGCCCGGCCAGATGAACCTGGTGCTGGAAACCTTGTACAATCAGCAAACCCAGTTCCTGGAATCTGATTTCGAAAAGTTGTATGCGCTGGTGCGCACCCGCATCACGCAGCGCAGTTTGATCGTTCTTTTTTCCAATTTCGAATCAGTGAGCGGCCTGCAAAGGCAGTTACCCTATATCCGTAGCATTGCCCGTAACCACCTGTTGCTGGTGGTGTTCTTCGAGAATACGGAACTGAAGCAGCTCACCGAAACGAAAGTGTCCAATATCGAGGACCTTTACATGCGCACCATCGCAGAACGGATCGGCCATGAGAAAAGACTTATCGTGAAGGAACTGCAGCAGCATGGCATCACCACCATCCTCACCACTCCGCAGAACCTGACCATCGAGACCGTGAACAAATACCTGGAGCTGAAAGCAAGACAGGCTATTTAACAGGCGATCCTTATCTTCGCCGCATGGAATCTACACCGGTAAATGTATTTGAGCAGGGCACGGTATTGCTGATCAATAAACCGATCGACTGGACCTCCTTTGATGTGGTGCGCAAAGTGCGTAACCTGGTCCGCATCAAGAAAGTGGGCCATGCGGGAACCCTGGATCCCCTGGCTACCGGCCTGCTGATAGTTTGTACCGGCAAATTCACCAAGCGCATCAACGATTATATGGCCCGTGAAAAAGAATACACAGGCACCTTCACATTGGGCGCTACTACACCCACTTATGATCTGGAGAGCGAACCAGAGAATCCCAAACCATTCGATCATCTCACCAACGAAGCACTGGTAGAAGCCACCCAACCTTTTACCGGCGATATCCTTCAATTACCTCCCATGCACTCCGCCATCAAAAAGGATGGCAAACGTTTGTACGAGTTGGCCCGCAAGGGACAGGAGATAAAGCTCGATCCGCGACCTGTAACCATCAAAACATTCGAGATCACGGCAGTGGATCTGCCGGTGGTGCATTTCCGCGTGGTATGCTCAACGGGGACCTATATCCGCAGTTTGGCCCATGATTTTGGCCGGCAGCTTGGATGCGGCGCCTATCTCAGCAGCCTGGTGCGTACGCGCATTGGCGATTATACCCTGGATCAGGCGATGACCATGGAACAGGTAGCCACATATATCGATGTGGTGAAAACAAGTGGTGAGGCCAATCAGAACGGATAGCCGATACCCAGTTGGAATTGCCCGCTGGTGAGCTCCAGTTTGTGGAACCAGCCACCATTGGTGTTGGCGAACACAGGGTTCTTGAGTTTATAGGCCCAGTCGAGCCGGATGAGGAAGAAATCAAAATCCAGGCGAAGCGAAGTTCCTCCGCCTACGGCGATATCCTTATAAAGCCTGCTCAGTTTGAAACTGGCTTCCGGGATATTGGCTCCTTTATTATCGAATTCCTTACTCCAGATATTCCCGATATCTACAAAGAAGGCGCTGGCTAACTTGATACCTGCAATGGTAGTGAGGTTGAAGCGATATTCCATATTCAGCTCCAGTTGCATATTACCGAAGCGGTCGATGGCCGAGGTGGTGTCTGTGGGCTCATAGAGCGTGGCCGTTCCGGGGCCGAGCCTCCTGATCTGCCAGGCACGCATGCTGTAGGGGCCGCCAGCGGAGAAGGCTTTGAAGAAGGGCAGGTTGTATTCAGGGATGATGGCACCATTGGTGTCCCTCGTTTTTCCATAGATGAAGCCTACGCCGCCGTAAGCGCGGAAGGCCAGTGACGACCTGTTGAAGTTGATATAATGTTTCACCTCTGCGTCCACTTTTACATACCTGCGAAGGTCGCCGAGTTCCAGGTTCCTGATCAGTCCGAAGATGGCGCCACTCTCTTCCACGCGCCCGCGCAGGAGGGTGGTGTTCTTGCCTTTGGTGGTAACGGTGCTGGCGCTGAGCACCTGGCTGATGATCATACCATCGTTGAAGGCGAAGCGGTAGGCGGAGATATCGTTCTCCAGTTTGCGCAAACTATCGGTCTTGCGTACACTGGTATATTCGAAATTGAGGGGGATATATTGCCAGTTGATCCTCCTGCGGGGTGTTTCGCTGCTACCCCTGACGCGGCCGCTGATCCATTCGTATCCCCAACTGGCTTTCATGCTGGGTACCTGGAAGAATTCACGCCGGTTGGTGTATCCGGCTTCCAGGCTGAGAACGGTACGGGGGCTGAGGATACGGTCTTCCGTATTCAGTTTCCAGGGTAATATGAATTTCGGGAAATAGATATTATGGGCGAAGCTGGCTTGCAGCGTCTGCACCAGGTTGGTTCCGAGCTCGATGCCGAAACGTGCGTTGGTGCTGGTTTGTATGGCTTCGCGATAAGCGTTGCGATCCAGGAGGCGCAGGTTCAGGCCAATGCCGAAGAAGCGGCCATTGGAGAGGAAGTCGCTCACGTTGCGACTGGCTTCGAAATCGATCGTGATGCTTTGTTTTTTTGCCGGGTAGAGTCTGAGGGTGGCATCCAGGAGCGGCACGCTATCGTATCGTTCATGGAGGTCGAGGTCCACATTCTGCCAGGGGCCAAGTTGGTTGAAGGTATTGATGGTGCGGTAATATCTTCTTTGCCGGTACAGGGTGCCTGGTTGCAATGAGATATTATTGGCGATGAACGGCAGTTTGAATTTATGGGAAGCGTAATAGAATTTGTAATGATCCACCGTGGCGGTATCCCTTTTCGTGTCCAGGGAATCTTCCAGGAGATAGAGATCGGGGTAAACGGAGATATCGCCCATATAGAATTTGAGCAGGTGGGTACTGTCTTTGGGCTTTCTCTGTTTGAATACTACATTGATAGTGGGCTTGTCGCGTTTCCTGCGGAGCGAGTCCAGCAATCGTATCTGTTCGAAGGGATCGAGGGTAGGGTCGATGAGGGCTGCCACTACGGTATCCACTTCTGCGTATATGCTTTCCCGGGTGATCTTGTAAAATCCGTTATCGCGGAAGGAGGTGAGCAGCCGGTCGATCTCCCCCGAAACGGCGTCCGTAGTGTATGGCTCCTTCTTTTTGAGGGTAGACCGGTTCTTGTGATCCAGCGCCAGTTGTTGCAGTTCGGGAGTGGTCAATGCATAACCGATACTATCGATAGTGAGCTGTACGCCGGGATCTACAAAGAATTTGATATAGGTGCGGTTACGGCTATTGACCATTTTATAGAAGAAGGTATCGGTGATATTCGATTGAAAATAACCGTTGGCCTTCAGCAATGCGGTCATGAACACCTTGGAGCGACCGATATTGATGGTATCGAAGATAGGTGGCTTCACATAGGTCTTTACTACGCCGGCCCAGGATACCACGCGAACTTTGAGGCTATCGTCGAGCTGATTGAGCAGTTTGGTGGTGAGCTCCCTTTTTTTGTAGCCCGGCATTTTGCCTTTTATCTCGATATCTGTCTGGTAAACGAAAGTCTTGCCGATATAGGCTTTCTTCACGGTAGGGATGCAGGAGGTGACCAGCATCATGCACAGCAGGCAATAAACTACCCACCGTGTTTGCTTTACAAATGCAGTAACTTGCTGGCCGGATGATATCATCACTAAAAATCGAAGCGCAATGTTGGTTAAAACGCAGGTCAAATATATTCAAAGTTTAAGCCAGAAAAAATTCAGGGATGAGGAAGGCGTATTTGTGGCCGAGGGTCCCAAGATCGTGGAAGAGTTACTGGAGGCCGGAAATACAGACCTGGTACAACTTTACGCGGAGAGCGGCTGGGCACAGAAACAATCATCCCTGCCCCAGGACTTAGTACAGACGGTCACTCCGGCCGAAATGGAAAGGATATCCTTTCTGCAAACGCCCCACCAGGTGCTGGGTATTTTCCGCAAACCGGTGTTCCCGTCGGGCCTGAGCCTTCGAAATAAAATTTCGTTAATGCTCGATACCGTCCAGGATCCAGGCAACCTGGGCACCATCATCCGCTGTGCCGACTGGTTCGGCATCAACACTGTGATCTGTAGCCGCGAATCGGCCGATGTATTCAATCCCAAAGTGGTGCAGTCTACCATGGCGGGCATTGCCAGGGTGCGGGTGCTGTATGAAGATCTCCCCCAATTCCTTCAAGAGCATTCCGATATTCCCGTATATGCAGCCACGTTGAATGGCACGCCACTTCCGAAACTTGGCGCCATCAAAGAAGGGATCCTGCTCATCGGCAATGAAAGCCGGGGTATCAGCGAAGAGCTCCTCCAAATGAGCCGGCATCGCATAACAATCCCACGGATCGGCAAGGCAGAGTCCCTCAATGCGGCAGTAGCGACCGGGATCATTCTATTCGCTCTAGGGTTCGCTCCGGGATTTAATAAACCGGTCTGATGAAACGAACCACCGCAGTTGTGGTTTTATTGGGCTTTTGATGGGTTTGATGAGGGGTTTGGTAATGCTATTCGGCTTCTTCGCTTACGTTTCATAGGCCCGGTTTCTTAATCCCTCCGCTGATGCGCCCGCCTCTGTGCGGCACCTATGGCCGTGAGTGTTGTTTGCTGAATAATTGGCGGGAACTTTCGGAACCCTCATTTTCGGTGTGTTGGTTATTCCGTTATATTAAATGTATGTTTTTCATCCTTATTGATTTCCTTCTTGCCAGCACTATCTCTATCATTGCCACTGATTACATCATCCTCTCATCATTTCGAATGGCATCATTCTCATCTTTCTTTATATACCATTTCTTACCAGCATCGTAATCTTCATCACTATGTTTATGATCTTCCAGCCCAGATGTATGATCTATTCAAAAAATGTACATCTGGCTATTACTGAACCAAAAATGCTGCACCTCCACGCACATCAGTCGAGGGGATATGAAAAGCCGGCCTATGAAACGTAAGCGAAGAAGCCGAATAGAATTACCAACCCCCTCATCTCTCCCCACAAAAGCCCAACAAAACCACAACTGCGGTGGTTCGTTTCATCAGACGGCGTTCAGATCCCCGAGACGAAATTCAACGGAATTGGATCGCACGTACCGGCTGGATCATTTTTACGATGATCGTTGGGATCAGCAATACCAGGAAGCAAATAAGGAATGTACCGGCATTGACGAGCGCAATTTGCCACCAAATGATGTGCACTTCTATTTTGGAGATATAGTATGCATCTTCCGGTAAACTGACAAGCCCATAATGTTGCTGCAGCCAGCAAACAGCCAGTCCGATGAGGTTGCCGAAGAACAGGCCGGAGCAGATGATCACTGCGCCATGGAAGAGGAAGATCTTCTGAATGGTCCAGTTGCTGGCGCCCAGCGCTTTCAGCAGGCCTACCATCCGGATGCGCTCCATCACGAGGATCAGCAGGCAGGTGATGAGATTGAGGGTGGCGATCACGATCATGATGATGATCACGATCATGATGGTCTTGTTCTGTAGTCCCAGCCAGTCGAAGATATTGGGGAAAATGTTTTTGATGGTAGTGCCTCGCATGCCGATAGGGAGATCGGGGATGATGGCTTCATTGACATCATCCATTTTATTGAGGTCTTTGAGGATCAGTTCATAGCCGCCGATCTGGTCGGGTTGCCAGTTGTTGAGGCGTTGGAGCAGGCGGAGATCGCCGATGGCGATCAGCTTATCGTATTCCTCGATACCTGTTTTGTAAATGCCTGCCACGGTGAGCTTGCGCGTGCGGGGCGGAGCACCGGGCTGGATGAAATAAACCAGCAGCGGATCATTCACTTTCAGATTGAGCTTATTGGCGACGTACTGGGAGAGATTGATCTCATTGCTGTATCCGCTGTCCGGGAAGCTGACCCAGCGACCCTCTACCAGGAATCCTTTGAGATTGCTGAAATCGTAATCTTTTTCTACGCCTTTGATGAGCACGCCTTCGATGGTCTCTTCGGATTTGAGGATGGCATTGCGGGTAGCGAATGCCTGAACCGATTTGATCCCGGGGTGAAGTTGGGGCAGTTTTACTACAGAGTCGTTCTTCAGGATGGGGATCTCTTCGGCAATGGTGACGCGTGAGCCGCCCCAGCTCTGGATGCGGATATGTCCCCAGAAGCTGAACACTTTCTGGCTGATGGTCTGTTTGAAGCCATTGGTGAAGGCCATGGTGAGGATCATCACGGTCACGCTGATGATGGTGGCGCCTATGGATAAGCGGATCACGAACCTGGAAAAGGATTTCTGGGTATTGAATGCGATCCGTTTGGCGATATAGGCGGCGATATTCAAGCTTGGGTATATTTATTGCGCCTCAAAAATAGCCGCTGGGCTCAAATACTGCTAATGTTTTTTCTTTATTTATATTAACATTGTGCACATTACATTTACGAAGTAAACAGTTGAACCGATGAAAACCTTGTACCTGCTTTGTTTGATGATGGTCACCGGAACGGTCATGGCGCAGATCCCTGATGCCGTGTATGCGTCCAATATCAAGTCTGTTCAGCTCTTCAAAAGCGGCGACCAGCTTAGTTATCCTGTGATCCGTCTCAACAGCGGCGAAAAGCTGGAACTGCATTTTGATGAGATCGGTGGAGGAGTGAAGGCCTATTCCTACACTTTCCAGCTCTGTAATGCCGACTGGACGCCGGCCCTGCTCAGCCAGTTCGATTATATGCGTGGGTTCATGCAGCAGCGGATCAGCACCTATCGCACTTCCAGCCTGGCTTTTACAAGGTATACCCATTACCAGGCCAGCCTGCCCGATCAGAACTGTTATCCTACCCGTTCCGGGAACTATATCCTGCGCGTTTTCCTGAATGCCGATACTTCCCAGACCATTTTCACCAAAAGATTCCTGGTGGTGGATGAAAAAGCTACCATCCCTGCGCAGATCCAGCAGCCGTTCAATGGACAGTTCTTCCGCACAGGTCAGAAAATACAGTTCAAAGTGCAGCTCAGCGAGGGGCTCAGTGTCAGCAACCATTTGCAACAGGTGAGAGTGGCGATACTGCAGAATTATCGCTGGGACAATGCACATGTAGACCTTAAGCCTACCTTCTTTTCCCGCAATACGCTCGAATACAATACTGAGAATGATGCCATCTTTCCCGCAGGGAAGGAGTGGAGATGGGTGGATATCCGCAGTATCCGTTTCCTCAGCGCACAGATCGCCAGCGTGAAGAACAAACCTACCAGCACAGATATTTTCATGCACCCGGATGGGGATAGAAGCGGACAAAAGTTCAATTTCTTCCGCGACGCCAATGGCATGTATACTATCGAGACCACCGAAAGCATCAATCCACTCTGGCAGACAGACTATGCCACCGTGTTCTTTTCGTTTGTCCCTAAGGGTAATATCCCATTCCCGGATAAGGATATTTACCTGTTCGGACAGTTGAACAACTATAACCTGAACGATTCCGCCAAGATGGTTTGGAATGCGGAAAAAGGCGCTTATGAGACCAGCCTCTTCCTCAAGCAGGGATATTATGATTACTGTTACGTGACCATCGATCGAAATGATCCCAAACGCCAGGCCAGTTTCGATTTCACCGAAGGCAATTACTGGGAAACAGAGAACGATTATATGATACTGGTGTATTACAGGCCGATCGGCGGAAGGGCCGATGAGCTGATCGGGTTGGGAAGAGTGAATTCATATACAGGTAGGCAGGGAGTGATCAGGGGGCAGAGTTATTGATAATTGTTAAGTAAATTGGCAGCCTCTTGCTTGAAAATCGTCAAAATGCACTATTTCTTTTGATATATATTCTCTTTTGTTTATTTTCCATTTCAGGGTCTAAATGGCCATGAAGGCATCCCTTCTACTTCAATTAACGGTTGGCTCAACATACTCTGAAAGTTGATTTAGGGTAGGTGATTAGTATGCATTTTTATAACTGCTTATTAATCAATAAAGGATGAAACTCTCTGCCATTCTCGAAAATTATGAAACCGTATTGCTGGATCAAATCAGCGCGGATAAAGTTGATGAAACAATAAATCTGCGGTTGCCAAGAACCGCAATCATTCAAGAGGTCACCGCAGCCTTATGTTCCCTTTCTTACATTTCTGAAAAAGTAACATATGCGAAGCCGCCTACATACGCGATGCTAAACCTCTTGCTGCATGCACCGAATTATAGGCTACCAGCAGAGGGTTTTAGGGAAAGTGTGGTAACCTTTGTAAATGAATTGAAGCATAAGACTGAACAATTCAAAAACCTTTCAGGGGAGAAAAATTATCAACTTTACTGTAAAATATTAAGAAGGGCATGGGATAATGATGGCAGTATTGATAAGAATGAATCTGGTATTCTGGAGTTAATTAGAACAGAGTTGGGAATTTGGCTTCGTGAACATTTTGTTTTAGCCCACCATCCGGATATTTTATCAATTTGGGATATTGAGCAAGAGTATTTTGTTGCGAGAAATACTATGTTAGCAACGGGCATTATTTTAACTCAAGATGATCATTATTTGTTAGCGGAGGAAGTCGCAATCCAAGTAAAAAGGAGTTTGGGAATAGAAATAGATGATAACTCCTATCG